>JBDHVB010000112.1:0-17656 GCA_039809465.1 Myxococcota bacterium | reverse complement strand
TTTGGCGCCGCAGAGACCTTCGAGCGCGCGGTGGCGGCGCGCTACGTCAACGCCAAAACGGTCATCTTCCGGCTACGCTGGGTGCCGTTCATCGACGCCACCGGTCTTACGACCTTGGAAGAGATCGTCGCCAGCCTGAAGAGCCGCGGCGTGCGCGTCATGGTGACCGGCGCCAACGAGCGCGTGCGCGCGAAGCTCGAGAAGGCCGGGCTCGTCACGCTGATCGGCGCCGAAAACTTCTGCATCGATCTCACGGCCGCTCTCGCAGCCCTCCAAGTCGAGGACATCAAGCCGTAGTAGCGTCCGCTTTGGCGGCATCACCCATCGCCGCGCCGCAGTCGAAGCACTTCTCCACTTGGCGCGTGTAACCCGCTCCACAGCGCGGACACCGCGCGACCACGCCGTCTTCGTCCGCGGCCGGCGCCTTCACGATCGGAATCGCCGAGAGCACGGAGGCGAGCGCCGCGCGATACTGCTCACGCGCGAGCTTCGCGTCGCCGTCGAGGGTCGTGACGGGTGCCTTCGCGTCCGCGAGCATGGTCTCGATGAGCCGCCCCTGCTCCGCCGGCTCCGTGAAGGCACGCATCGGCGCGAGCAAGTGCAGCTCGCTCATGCGGTCGTGCGTGATGACGTCGGAGCTCTTCGCCAGGGCGAGCGGATAAATGTACGTGAAGGCGCGCGTCCAGCGCTGAGCGCGCTCGCGTGGCCAGAGCTTGGCGTGCGCGGTGACGAACTTACCGATGGCGACGACGATGAGCGCCAGCGCGCCCAGGCCAATCGACATCAGGCGCTCGGTCCGGCCCATGAGCAGGTAGACGATGACGCCGCCGACCAGCAAGAGCAGCATGAGGCCGAACGCGCGTAAGGTCACGAGCGTCTTGTCGTCGGTCTTGCGCAGCTCCAGCGCCTTCTCGGGAGCGATGTGCGCGGCCAGCAGCTTCCTGATGGCCTCGCCGCGCTTCTTCTCGGCGAGCACGCGAATCGTGTCGAGGTCGTGCTTCACGCGCTCGGCCGCTTTGGCGGACGGAGCGGTGAAGACCTCCTTGCCGTCGACGAAGAGCTTGGTGTCACGGACCGTCACCTCCTTGATGGAGGCGTAGTCCAGGTACACGGGCGTACCGGGTCCCTCGCGATTGGGCCGCGATAGCAGAGCGCCCTTCTCGCCCAGCTCGAGATAGAAATCGTCGAGGGCGTAGAACGCACCCCAAGGGAAAGGGCTCTTGAAGCCCAGGCCCCGGACGAGGCGCACGTCCCGGCCGCGCAGCACGAAGCCGACGCGGCCAGGCGGCATGAAGACGGCCAGCTCGATGACGTAGAGGATGACCGCTACGGCAGCGAGCTGGAGGAACTGCGTATCGATGACGGACGCTCGCTAAGCTTCTTCAAGCCTGCTTCGGCGGCTCGGTCGGCGCCTTGGTGTTGCTGCCACCACCGCGCTTGAACATCTTGGCGATACCAGCGCCGATGGCGGCGATACCGAGGATGATCGGCTTGATGAGCTTACCCAAGAGGCCCGACTTCGCGGCGACCGCGACGGCGCCACCCAAGACGAGACCCGCGATGCCGTAGGCCGCGAGCTTGTCGCCCTGCTTGTAGTCACCGTACTTGTCGCCGGCGTTGTAGTTGAAGCCGGTCAGCGTCTTCTTGAACTCGGGCGTCGCGGTCGCGAGCTCGTCTTCACCGGCGACGAGCACGGCGCTGGTGACGCCGGTGCGGCCCAGGATGCGCACGTTGTGGTTGATGCTCATCGAGTTGCTCTGCTCGTCGATCGCCTTGGTGGCCCACTCGACGTTGTGCGAGGCCTCGTCGTAGTGCGGCTTCACCTGCCAGCCGGTGACCTTGATGGTCGACCAGCCACGCTGGCGGCGCTCCTCGTTCGAAGCCTCGGTGCCCTCTTGCAGGCTCTTCAGGAGCTCGTCGGCGTCGATGTCGTCCTTGTCGTCGTCTTTGACGTGACCGCTGTCTTCGTACTCGAAGATCACGAACCACGAGTTGGTGCTGCCCTTGGGCGGGATCCGCCACATGGTGCCGCGCTCGGTGGTGCCCACGGGATTCTCGGTGGCTTCGAGGAACGCCTTGGTGCCTTCACGCCCAGTGAACGCAAAGCCCTCCGGGACGTCGATGGTCGCATTGCCGAGATCGCCCTTACCGGGGCCCATGGTCCACTTCACGCCGGGGAGCGGCGGCACGAACGGCTTGTCGTCGGCCGCGGCCTCACCTTCGCCAGCGCCTGCTTCGGCAGCTTGGTCGCCACGGTCGGCCCGCTTGTTCTTGCCTTTGGCCGGCTTGGCGTGAGCGTTGACGGCAAGCGAGAGAACGAGCGCAGAGACAATCGCAGATAGCCGCATGAGCAATCCTGGTTACGGGAACGTTTAATGGTGCAGGGGTCGGTTTAGCGCGGTTTTGGCCGGCGCGCCATCGGGGGTTTCACGACGTAAAGGCACCCCGCACTCCCCAAATGTGGGTGCACCGTGCTATGGTGCCGCGCGTCACCGGAGCAGACTGGATGACCGCCGGTGATGCCCGAGCTTTCGCGGCATCGCGGGAGGAAAGTCCGAGCTCCAAAGGGCAGAGTGCTGGCTAACGGCCAGGCGGGGCGACCCGACGGAAAGTGCCACAGAGAATGACGGCCGTCCTGGTGCTTCACGCATGGCGGTCACGGTGAAAAGGTGCGGTAAGAGCGCACCGCGGTTGCGGAGACGTGGACCGGCAAGGCAAACCCCACTCGGAGCAATGTCAAATAGGAACCTCGTGGCACGTCGTCCGTTTCGGCGGATAATGTGTCAGCCGGCTGCCCGCCGGTCGAAGGTTCGGGTCGGCAGCTCGAGCGCTCGAGCAATCGCGCGCCTAGAGGAATGGTCGTCACCGCGGCGCGAGTCGCGGCACAGAACTCGGCTTATAGGTTTGCTCCGGTGACACGCTCGCCCATCTTCGTCATAGGTCCACCCCGCAGCGGCACGACGCTCATGCTCGACGCCTTGGGCCTCCACCCCGACGTCCTCGCCTTGGGCGCCGAGCTGCACCGCTTCCACCACGACCTCGCGCGCTTCCCGCACCGCCACGGCGAGGACGATCACTTTCGCCTCACCGCCCGCGACGCGACACCGGAGCTCGCCGCCGAGTACCGCGCCACCGTGAACAAGGCGCTCGCGGCCAGCGGCAAGTCGCAGCTCGTGGTGAAGATCTCGACGCTGTCGCAGCAAGTCGACTACGTGCTCGCCATCTTCCCCGATGCGCGCTTCGTGCAATGCGTGCGTGATGGCCGCGACACCGTGTGCTCGATGGAAGATCTGCGGCTCGCGTTGCAACGCGAGCAAGATCATCCGCGCCTCCTGGGCCCCGCGCCCGATCCATTCTCGCTGTGGGCGGCCGAGACCTTCGAGCATCCGCACCTGCGCGCCGGCTGTGCCTGGTACTATCACGTCACCCGCTCGTTCCTCGACCTGCGGTTCGCTGGAGCGGACAAGTCGGCGAGGCTCCGCTACGAGGACCTGGTCGCATCGCCCCGCGAAGTCCTAGGCCGGATCATGGACTTCATCGGCTTGCCCTTCGCTCCCGAGCAAGAGGCAGCCGTATCCGCTACGACGGACACGCCCGGCGCGCTCGGCTCCTTGGGCTTCTCCACCAGTCAGGCGACCGGTCCACGCCTCGAGCGCTACCAGCGTGACCTTGCGCCCGAGCTGCGCATCCTGCTCGCACCGCTGCTCGCGGGTCCCATGCAGCTCATGGGTTACATCGGCGACCCGATGCCCGACTTTCCGGAGATCCAAGCCGCCGCGCACCGCATCGGCCTCGATCTGGACGTCTGGGTGCCGCGTCTTGCCCGCGAGACCGCCTGGCTCGAAAAGCAGCTCCGCGCCTTCGACCCCGTGAAGATGTTACGCGAGGCCGATCTGCCCACCGATCAGAGCCGCCCATTACTGATCGACGGAGCCACGTACGGGTGCCACGCCGACACCCGAGACGGCGACGGGTCCGTCACGCACGCCTGGGTCCGCAAACAAAACCGCGCTCATACGTTCGCGGATCCGAGCGCGCTCTGGCCGGTAATCGCCCGAAAGTTGGACGGAACCCAGACCCTCGAGGCCATCGTCGGGCCCGATGCCTTGCCAGCCTCCCGAGAGCTCTGCGGACGCCTGCATGGCCTCGGGCTCGTCGGTTATCTGTAAACGCTTTCAAGCGCCGGAGCGTCGCTCGGGGCCGATAAAGGATGCCGATGCGATCTTCGGACATCTCTCGTCTCTCGGGTACCCCAGCCTCTCCGGCGGCACCTGCATCAGCTCCATCAGCCGCTCCTGCCACACCGAGCCCTGCATCACCCGCGGCCGCACCTGACGTTCCCGCCGGCCCCGCGGGCGCGCGCTTCGCCGCCGAGAGCCGTGGCGTGACCCCCGGCGTGACCGCGCGCAGCCCGGCAACGCTCGCGGCCCCCACCAAGCGACCACCCCTCAAGCTCGACGCCGTGAGCCTCTGCGAGCTCGCCCGCAACAGCATCTCCGGCGGCTCCTTCCGCGCGACCATTCCGATGCGCGCGGGCCCCATCACCATGGGCATTGGCAAAGCCGAGCCCGCCGAGATGACCATCGACGCGGGCACGGTCTGCACCTGCACCGCGCGGATCATCCCGAGCGCCAAGGGCCTGCAGCTCACCGACGTCGAGCTGCGTTTCTCGACTCCGATGCGCATGGGCAACCCGGGCATCATCTTCGGCGGCGCGCTCGTCAGCGCCCTCGCCCGCGTCGACATCGACCGCATGCGCATCGACGGCGGCGGCCAGATGCATGTGCACGCCAAGGCGCGCGCCGCGGTCTTCAGTAAGGAGATGGAGGTCGGGCCGGGCTCCCTACCGATCGTCCCGCTGAACCTCGAGGCCTTCTTGAAGCCGGGCAAAGCGCCGGGCATCCCGAAGCTGCCGACGCTCGATCCGCGACAGCTCATCGCCGCGATCGGTGGCGCGGTCGACAAAGCCACGTTCGAGCTCTTCCTCGAAGGTCCCAAGCAGTCCGTCGCGGTCGGCACCGATGGCGCCGAGATCATCGCGCGTGAAGGTCGCGGCAGCCTGAAGCTCAAGGGCCAGCTCGCCTCCGACGGCCAGCGCACCCTGAACGGCAACGTGAGCGGTGAAGTGAACGCCGGCCTCGCGCTCGCACTCGAGCTCTGCGGCGACGATGTCGCTGTCCGCTCGAACGGAATGACCTTGATGAGCAAGGAAGGCCGCCTGCACGTCGACGTCGGGGATCTCGAGATCCGCCGCGCCCTCGAAGCTCCGCTCGCCGCCGTCATCGGTGACAAGGCGGTCGCGACCGGCGCCGTCACGGGGAGCCTCACGCACCAGGTCGCCATCCGCTTCGGCCGCGACGGCTCGCTCAACATCGCGCTGAAAGACGTCGAAGCGAACCTCGCGATCAACGCCGGCACCGTGACGAGCAGCCGCTTCCAGGTCGGCCTCGGACAACCCTCGACCGCGGGCTTCAAGCTCGCCGAGCTCTCGGCGGGTGAGACAGGCTTCGTCGCGCGCGGCGCCGACGGCCGCTTGCACCTGGAGATCGCCGAGGGCGAGACGACACTGCGTGGACACAAGCAGTCGATCAAGGACGGCCACGTCACCATCGGCGGCACCGCCGAGTCGGCCGACGGCAAAATCACCGCGCAGGTGAGCTTCGACATCCCGCTCGAATCCGAGCTGCCGAATGGCAAGCACGCAAAGAGCCGCGCCCGCGGGGAGCTCGAGACCGAGGTAGGCTAGGGTCCGCCGCGCTCTCATCGGCGAGAACTGGGGCGCAGGTCGAAAATGACGCACCCCCGACGGACGGCCTGCGATAATCAACGCGACCACCGATTATGGGTGGGGTTTTGGTCGAGGTGAGCGATGGATGACGTTCGCGTGCAATCGATGATCGCCCAACAAGTCGCCTTCGCCGAGCGTTGGGGCATGAGCAGCCGTCCGGATCGCAGCTCGTACGCCGAGCTCGCCAAGCTCTCTCCCGAGGCGCTCGACGCCTACATCGCGAATGACCCGTCGTGTCGGGCCGAGCGTGACGCCAAAGACAAGAACGAGAGCATCCGCGGCTTCATCACCGGCCTCGCCTGCGCCACCCACGGCTTTCGGCTGCGTGGTCACCTCGCCATCTACAACATCCGCTAAGACGAGCGGCGAAGACGGCCTCGGTCGCTTCGAGGCGCGCGAGGTCTGTAGGGAGCGTGTGTCCGGCGAGATGTGCTCTTTGGGGTCGCGGGCGCGTCGTTCGTGGCTCGCACCCGGAGAGGACTTTTAGGCAGGCGAGCTGCGACGCGGGAGCTTACGCGTACAGCCCGTGGGATCCAGAGCTCGTCTAACGACGCACGCGAGCCGTATTTCGCTGGGGAGAGGTCGGAGTCTCTCATCGAGGCGGGCAGGCGTTATACGATCGGTTGGTCTCTCGCCGACGACTTCGCCTCAAACGACCTCAGCGTTGCGGCTAAATGGCGCTCGAAGGGCCCTGGCTGTCGGCGGCGCGTCACCCAAGGCCGGCATCTACGGCGGCTACTCGGCGCTCAGAAGTAGCGTCAGCGAGCGCTCTTTGCTCCGCCGGTCGGCGCGATGACCGTTAGCCTCGGAAAGTAAGTACGAAATCGCTGCGCGTCTCGGGTGAGCAGAGTGTAGCCACGGACCGCTGCGTGCGCCCCGATAAAGAAATCGGGCAATGGGGTCGACTTGGCGCCACCTCGTTTGCGATAGCGTACAAAGCACTTGGCCGCCAAAAATGATGCCTCGTAGGGGATGGCCTCGCGCTGGTAGATGTCCAGCGGCAGCGCAGAGTCGAGATCTTCGATGCGCTCGAACCCGACCGACACTTCGGCGTAGATGATCGCGTTGATCACCAACACCCCTGTCGAAGCGCAATGCTCTAAAGCGTCAGCGGACCACCGCGCCCACGTCGGGTCTTGTGTAGCGACATCGAGCAGCACATTAGTGTCAACGAGGACCGCGCTCACGGCCTGGTGAGCTTCATGATGTCATCGGTCGACATCTTGACCGTCGCTCGGCCTCGCAGCAGCCGAACGGCGCGCTGACCGCGGCTCTCCCGCTTGACGCTGCGCGCGCGCACGAGCTTCACCGTATCCCCGTCCATGACGAACTCGACCTCGGTGTTCGGGACAAAGCCGGCACGCTCGCGGATCTCCACGGGGATCGTAACCTGACCCTTGGATGTAATACGCATAAGTGTAAGACTATTACTTACTGAAGTAAGAGTCTATGTCTTCTGCGGGACCGTTAGGTGGGATCCGAAGAAGGCTGCTAGGCGCCGCCGAAGACTGATTTCAACCGATCGGCATCGTGACTAAACGGCGATCGACGGGCCCTGGCTGTCGATCGCGGCGTTGGCCTGCGCGTCGGCGGCCGAGTTGGCCTCGCGCGGCACGTGCTTCACGTCGAAGCGGCGGAACTTCTGCAGCACCTCGCGCGCCTGATGGTAGAGCGCCTGTAAGCGCTCTTCCTTCACGCGGTACGTGCCGTTGATTTGCTTCACCAGGAGCTCGCTGTCGCTGCGCAGGAAGACTTCGTTGGCGCCGTGCTCGAGGCACGCATGCAGGCCGCGGATGACCGCTTCGTACTCGGCTTCGTTGTTGGTGCGGCGGCCGAGGAACTGACCGCCCTTCGAGAGCTCTTCGCCGCCCTCGTCGGTGATCACCCAGCCAGCGCCGGCCGGGCCGGGGTTGCCACGCGAGGCGCCGTCGGTGAACAGCATGACGCGGTTCGACGCCTTCTTGGGCTCGTTCTTCGCGGCGACGGTCGCGGCGGCGAGGTTTGTCCGCTTTGGCGGAACGCCGGTGACCTCGGAGACGAAGGCACGCAAGATCGAGCGCAGCCGCTCTTCCGTCACACCCGAGAACTCATCGCGTGACAGAGTCAGGGACTCGTGATCGGCGATGAACGTGATGAGCTCGAGTGGATCCGGATCGCGGCGGCGGCGTGACGACATTCGCTATCCGTTTCAGGACGCCGGCGCGGCGGGCGCATCGCCGGTCGCGAGGAGCTTGTCCCAGAAGATGATGCGCTGGCAGCTCGGGCACTGCTCCACGCTCTGATCGCGCTGCAACGTGATGAAGAGCTGCGGCGGGATACGCATGTTGCAGCCCTGGCAGAGACCACCGACCACCGGCACGATGCCGACCCCCAAGCGCTTGGCGCGGATGGAGTCGTACTTCGCCATCAGCGGCTTCGGGATCTTCGGCACCAGCTCTTGACGGCGCTGGGTCTCGCTGTCGAGCTTTTCCTTCACGCTCGTCGCTTCGCCTTCGACCTTGCCGCGCTCGGTGCTGACTTCGCCCTCTTGGCTAGTCACCTGCGTCTGCATGTCGCCGACCTTCTTCTCGAGCTCGGCGGCGCGCTTCTTGAGCTCTTGGACCTTCTCTTCGGTCTCGCGATTCTGGCGCTTGCCGCCTTCGATCTCACGCGACAGCGCCAGGTACTCGCGCTGATTGCGGATCTCATTGAGACGCGCTTCCCACTTCTTGAGCTTGGCGTTCTCCAGGGCGACGTTCTCTTCGAGCGTCTTGATCTCGCGCTGAAGCGCGTCACGCTCGAGACGAGTCTTGTCGACTTCGTTCTTCAGGTCGCCTGTTTGGGACTCGAGGCGGCGCAGGTCCTTGGGGATCTCGTCGAGACGCTTTTGCGTGTCTCGGATCCCGAGATCGATCTTCTGAATTTCGTACAAATCGAGCATCTGCTGAGACACGCCGGAAAACCTCCAGGACGTCGTATGGGCCCACCAGGGATCGAACCTGGGACCTATCGGTTATGAGCCGACGGCTCTACCGCTGAGCTATGGGCCCTGTCACGGGCCGCCCCGCCTCTAGCACTTGAGGCTGGCCTTAGCAACGCCACGCCGCGACTCCACACGGACATTCATGTAAAAGGCTGCCAATGGCCAAGACGACGAAGCTTGTCGAAGGGTTGCGCCTGCACGACGACGGCGTGGTGCGCTGCTTCTGGTGCTCCGATGACGTCGAATACCGCCGCTACCACGACGACGAGTGGGGCACGCCGGTGCACGACGACACGCGCCTCTTCGAGAAGCTCAGCCTCGAGGGCTTCCAGTCGGGCTTGTCGTGGTTCACCATCCTCAAGAAGCGCGACAACTTCCGCAAAGCCTTCGCGGGATTCGACCCGAGGAAAGTCGCCGCCTTCGGTGCCAAGGACGTGACGCGCCTCCTGGGCGACGCCGGCATCGTCCGCCATCGCGGTAAGATCGAGTCGACCATCAACAACGCGAAGCGCCTGATGGAGCACTTCCCCAAGAAGGGCGACTTCGACCGCTTCGTCTGGGGCTTCAAGCCAGCAGGCCGCTCCAAACGCCTGACCTTGAAAGAGCTGCGCGCCGCGACCACCACCGAAGAGTCGAAGCGCTTCTCGAAGGAGCTCAAGAAGCTCGGATTCAGCTTCGTCGGCCCCACCACCGCCTATGCCTTCATGCAGGCCATGGGCATGGTGGATGATCACGTGCACGGCTGCCCGGTGGCGATTCGCGCGCAACATCCCTGACATTTCAAGCACTTAGGTGCTCGGCTAGGTCGCTGGCACGTACTTATCAAGGGCGAAAATGACCCTCCGCCGCGACATCCTGGCAGCGTCAGGACGCAACTCGTCCTCGTAGAGCACGATAATTAGGACGCTTTCATGAACTTCGCCGGACCCACCAACGCATGAGCATCGATGCCCTAAAGGCGCTCAGCCAGGTCGCGGCGTTTCAGCTCGAGCAGGCATCTACCGCTCCGCGGAAGCAGAGCACCAGTAGAGCGAGGGCCAAGCTGCCTCCGCTGGCTGGTGCGAAGCCTCACATGCCGCTCGCGCCATCGGCGTATGTAATGGCTGCAGTTGCTAGCATTCGTCTTGGTGGAATCGGGCCGGCGGTCGCGCTTCGCGGCAAGGCCGCTGCCTTCGGTGAAGAGAAGGTCTCGGCGCGCGAGGAGCGCGAGCGCGAGTCGCACGACACCGACACCCAGGACGAGAAGCCGGTCGCGCACGACGCCCCCGAGCGCCTCACCCAGCTCCGCGCTCAGATGAGCCAGCTCTCGCCGGACTTGCTGCAGCAATGGGCACGCCTCGCCGAACGCACTGGCGAGCACGGCTATGGCTTCGCACTCGAGACCACCGAGCTCCCCGCGAAGCCCGGCGCTCAACCCGGCAGCCGCATGCGCTTGGCTCCCAGCGAAGTGACGCGCGCGCTGGCCCGTCATGGCCGCGTGTTCGTCGGCAAGATCGAATCGATGCCGGTCTCCGGCAGCAACCGCCCGCATCAAGTCGTGGATGCCGCGTCGGCCGAGGCCATCGTCTCGTTCGACGGCCTGCGCTCGTATCTCGCACTGTTCCGCTAAAGCAGAGAGCAGTCGCGCCGGCCCGTGCTCGATGCCAATCACCACGCGGCGTGCATTCGGTGCAGCCGACCCCGCCGGCCGCGAGCTCGTCGAGCCTGCCGCGACTCTCGAGCTCGTCGAAACTATCGCAAATCTCGAGCTCGTCGAAACCACCGCGAATGGGGGCGCTCGGGTGAACCGCGGGGAGCGCTCTATCGTCGCGGCCGCGCGCCGAGAAGCCGGAAGCCGCGCTGACCGCTAAAGCGCACGCGCAAACCGCACGCGTGCGCGCTCGGGTGTCAACGGATGACGTTGACGGTGAAGCTGATGGTCTCGGCGGCCTTGGCTTCCCATGGGCGCTTGAGCCCGATGGTGACCTCGTGGGTCGAGCCAGCCTGCAAAAACGGGCCGCTGATCGCCCAAGTGAAGGTCTCGGAGCGCGGAGCGCCGCCAACCTTGTTGCTCGGACCTTGCTTCGCTTCCTGCGGATACCCCAACGAGCGCGACGTGCCCATGACGACCCACTGATAACCATTCGCCGGCTGCGGCGGCAGGTTCAGCACCAGGCTCTGGCCGATGTGCACGGTGAGGGTCTTGCCGTTCAACCCCTTGGCGTCGAAGCGCGCCTCTTTCGGGATCGGGTTGATGGCGGGACGAGCGGGAGTGTTCGCATCGAGACGGGTAGCACGCATGACTGAGCCTTTTGATGGTGGCGGTCACGCGAATATCGGGCGCGGCCCACGAGGGATGCTGGTCAGTGCCCCGACGCCTTGTCAGCACGTCGTACCGCCCCCTCTCAAGCAGGGCAAAGTCCGGTCTGACCAGCAAATCCAGAGACGAGCCGCGACTACTCGCCGGCCGCGTCCCACGACCACGAGCCGGGTTTCCAAGTCGTATCGAGCGAGCCGCCGAGCACAGGGTCGAGGAACTGCTGCGCCGCCGTGGTGACGCTCTCGAGAGTCGGCCAAGGGAGTCCGTCATCACGGGCCATCTGTTCGTAGGGAGCAGCCCACGTGTCGGGCGGCTTCGGCAATGAAGGTCGAAGACGAGGAGTTGTCGCTTGCGCGAGATCTCCGCGCCCGCTTTTGCGGACGCACGTAGCCGCTGTTCCAGCGCTGCTTTGAAAGCTTCAGGCGAACCATAGGTTCGTCGCGTCATGGCGCGAGGCCTCCAAAGGGTTGGAGCTCTCTCTCGACGTCACCAAGCTCGGCCCTAGTCACGAGCCCGCGACGAAGAGCTTGGAGTGCCGCTTGTCGCAGCAGCTCTGGAGACATGTGGCCGTTGGCGCAGTCAGCCAGGGTGCGACATGGAGTGGTGACAGGAACCGGACCAACCCAAGAACGTTCCTCGGCCGAGATGTCGGCATAGTGGAGCACGACTCCGTCTGGAACCCTCAGCCTCCGCCGCCGCCAAGTGCTTGGCAGCGTGAGGTGAATGTTGACTGGAAGCACGTCTGAGAGCCCGTGCAGCGCGAGTGCCGTCTGGTTGGAGAGCACACCCGCCTGCTCGGACCAAAGCCAGGCCGTCATCAGCTCTTCGTGCTCACTCGCTGGAAAATGAGTGAGGCGGTAAATGCCACGGCGCTCGCGAGCCACACGACCTGCGCGCATGTGCTTGAAGAGCAGGTGCGTGGAATAGCCAGCGGCGCTGGCCTGCTGCGTGGTGAAATAGCCTGCTTGGGCCGCCGCCGTGGTGTAGAGCTGGTCCCATTCAGGACGCCGTATTGACTCAGGCACACACAAAACGTAACCATAAGTTACGTTTTGTGCAACCCCACGTCAAAAGTTACACGAAACGTAACCTGAAGTTACGTTTCGAGTAGCCTCGAAGCTCCGCCGCGGCTAACCGCCGTCGACGAAGGCCTTCAAGCGCTTGCTGCGCGACGGGTGGCGGAGCTTGCGCAGCGCCTTGGCCTCGATCTGACGGATACGCTCGCGGGTGACCTCGAAGTCCTGGCCCACTTCCTCGAGGGTGTGGTCCGACTTCTCGCCGATGCCGAAGCGCATCCGCAGCACCTTCTCTTCACGTGGCGTGAGCGTCGCCAGGACCTTGCGGGTCTGCTCGGCGAGGTTCGACGAGATGACCGCGTCGGCCGGGTTGATGACGGCCTTGTCCTCGATGAAGTCGCCAAGGTGCGAGTCTTCCTCTTCACCGATCGGCGTCTCGAGCGAGATGGGCTCCTTGGCGATCTTCAGGACCTTGCGGACCTTGTCGATCGGCAGCTCCATCTTAGCCGCGATCTCTTCCGGCGTCGGCTCGCGACCCAGCTCCTGCACCAGGTAACGGCTAGTACGGATGAGCTTGTTGATCGTCTCGATCATGTGGACCGGGATACGGATGGTGCGGGCCTGGTCCGCGATAGCGCGCGTGATGGCCTGACGGATCCACCAGGTCGCGTACGTCGAGAACTTGTAGCCGCGGCGGTACTCGAACTTGTCGACCGCCTTCATCAAACCGATGTTGCCTTCCTGAATGAGATCCAGGAACTGCAGGCCGCGGTTCGTGTACTTCTTGGCGATGCTGACGACGAGGCGGAGGTTCGCTTCGACCAGCTCGTCCTTGGCGCGCTCGGCCTTGCGCTCGCCACGGGTGATGGCGTCGTAAGTACCGCGCAGCTCGTCGATCGGGACGTGCGCTTCTTCTTCGATGCGCTCGACCTTGCGCTTGGCCGACGAGAGCACGCGCTCGGTCTCGTTGAGCTCCTCGATGTCGACGTGGAGCTGCTTGGCGATGCGCTTCTCGTCCTTCGGGTTCTTCTTGGCCTCGCGCAGCAGGCGCTTGAGCTCCTTGCCGTCGACGCCCATCTGGCGCTCGACGGTGCGGACTTCGAACTCGGCCTTCTCGACGCGACGGATGAGCGACTTGAGACGCAGAACGATGCGGTCGATCTGCTTCTTCGAGAGCTTCACCTCCTCGAGCGCGGTCTGCATCTCGCCCAGGTTCTTGTCGAGCTGAGCCTGCGCCTTGACGCGGGCTTTGTCGCCCTCGGGCTTGCCGGCCATGCTGTCGACGAGCTTGACGTTCTGTTCGTGATGCTTGGTGATCTTCTCGATGCTGCGGAGGATGCGCTGCTTGCGCGAGTCCTCGACCGCGATGTCCGCCGACTCCTCGTCGTAGTCACGCACGACGTCGCGCACGCGGACCTTGTCGTTGGTGAGGCGGTTGCCGAGATCGATGATCTCTTGAATGGCGATGCTCGAGCTGATGACGACGCCGAGGACTTCCTTCTCGCCCTCTTCGATGCGCTTGGCGATCTCGACTTCACCTTCGCGGGTGAGGAGCGGCACCGAGCCCATCTTGCGCAGGTACATGCGCACCGGGTCGCTCGACTTGACGTTCGCCTCGTCGTCGGTGGCCTTGGCCTTCGACGCGGTCTTCTTCACCGCGGCGCGCTGCGACGTGGGCTTACCTTTGTCGACGACTTCGACTTCCGCTTTAGCGAACAGCTCGAGCACTTCGTCGAGCTGATCGGAGCTCATCGCCTCGTCGGGGAGAGCTTCGTTGACTTCGTCCATCGTGACGAAGCCCTTGGCCTTGGCCTTCGTAAGGAGGCCTTTGATTTCCTTGCGATCGACCAGCTTGCTGCCGGCCGTGGGGCTCGATTCGAAGAGGCCCTCTGAGTCATCGGCTTCCGCGCCGCGCTCCATGTCGTTCACGTCTTTTTTACCTGCATCACTGACGCGACCGTGTCCGGCTTTGCCCTTACCACGAGCAGCCTTGCCACCAGTCTTGGGGGCTTCGTCAGCGGCGATATCATCGTCGTTCGCAGCCGTGGCGTTGTGCAGCTTTCGCGTCGACTTGGCAGCGGCCGCGGGCTTGCCAGCTTTGGCAGAACCTTTCGCGGGCGCGGACTTGGCAACGGTCTTTGCTTTGCTGCTCACCGACTTCTTAGCCATTTGGGTCTAAGCCTTTGGCGCGCCTGCATTACGGGCACGCAGCTGACGCACGAAAAATTGGGGGCCGCACGTATCACACGGGGGACGCAACTGCCTACGTCGTACGTGCCGTTTCGGCGATCAATCGCGCGGTTTTAGCTCGCGCTGGCGCAAGGTCAAGTCCTTACGCCTGATTTCCAGCTCGCGCGTGTCTTCGCCACGCGCCCCGCGTTCCTTTATCTCTGCTTCAATCTTCTGCTTTTCGTCGCCGATGTGGCGGCGCTCGAAGTTCCTCAAAACGTCCTCGAAGGTCTTTCGAAGCCGCTCCTCCGTGTTCGAATCATCCTCCGCGGGCCCTCCCGCGATGACCGTTTGCGCCTTCGCGGCCAGTTGGACCCAACGGGAGTGGACGCCTTGGCGTGCCAGGATCTCGTGGGCGGGGTCGGCCGAGCTGACCAATGCCTCTAAGATGGGCAGCAAAGGCGCGGATGCAAAGGCGGAAAGCTCGGTGAGGCGGTTGCGGAGCGAGGGGTAGATGAGGAGCTCGGTGACCGCGCGCAGCTCGTCGTGGGTGGGCTGAGGGGGAGGAGCGGGCTTTGCGGGGCGCTGGGAGAGGGGCGAGGCGTCGTCGGGTCGGCCATCGGCGCTCGGCCATCGGCTATCGGTCATCGGCTCCCGGCCATCGGCAGTCGGCCATCGGTTATCGGCCATCGGCACTCGGCTATCGGCAGTCGGCCATCGGCCATCGGTCATCGGCGCTCGGCCATCAGCCATCGGCTCCCGGCCATCGGCGCTCGGCGCTCGGCCATCAGCAAACCGCCGCTCCCTCCCCTGCGTTCTTTGCGCCGCCCTCCTATCCTCCTTCTCCTGCGCCGCCATCCTCGTCTCGAGCTGCGGCTGATCAATCCCAAGCTTATTAGCGAGCTGCGCCATATAAAGGTCACGCTCGAGGCTCGGCCCCAGCGCCTTGAAGAGCGGCCACATCCCGATCGCCGCGCGCGCCATGTCCTCGATGCTCATCCCCGGCGAGGCGAAGGCCCGGTCGATGAAGTGCCCGACGGCGGGCTTTGCGAGGTTCACGTAGTTGGTGAGCGTCTTCGCGCCGCTCTTGCGCACGACGCTGTCGGGATCATCACCCGCCGGGAGCGGCGCGATGAGCGTCTTCAAGCCCGCGGCGATGCACTTCTCGGCCGCCTCTTTGCTCGCGCGCTCGCCGGCCGCGTCGCTGTCGAGCAAGATGAGCGCAGTCTCGGCGAGCCGCTTGACGAGGCTTGCGTGCTCACTCGTGAACGCCGTGCCAAGCGCCGCCACCGCATCCTCGACGCCGGCGCGCTGACAAGCGAGGACGTCGGTGTAGCCTTCGCAGATCACGACGCGCTTGGTGCGCCGCACCGTGGGCTGCGCGACGTCCCAACCGTAGAGGAGCGTGCGCTTGCTGAAGAGGACGCTCTCGCGGGTGTTCACGTACTTCGGGCGGTTGTCGGCCTTGTGGTCTCCCAGGTAGCGGCCGCCGAAGCCAGCGACGCGGCCGTTCTGATCCATGATGGGGAAGATGAGGCGCTCGTCGAAGAGGCAGCGATCGCCTTGGTCGTTCAAGAGCCCAGCGTTGCGCGCCGCTTCGGGCGAGACTTTCTTGGCCGTGAGAAACGCGAGGAGCTTCCCGACGGCGCCGCCGTGGCCAAGGCCACGCTCGCGGGCTTGTTCTTCGGGGATGCCGCGGTCGTCGAGATACTTGCGGGCGGGCGCGCCGTCTTTCGACCAGAGCTCGTGCTGGAAGAAAGCGAGCGCGTAGCGGTTCACATCGGCGACGCTGCTCTCGAGCTTGCGCTTGTTGGCTTCGGCCGGTGACTCGGCTTGCAGCTCGACGCCGACCTCTTTGGCGAGCCAGCGGGCCGCGGCCTGGAAGTCGAGCCCCTGCATCTGACCGACGAAGCTGAAGACGTCGCCGCGCGCGTGACAGCCGAAGCAATAGAAGAGGCCTTTGTCGGGTGAGACCGAGAACGACGGGCTCTTCTCGCCGTGGAATGGGCACAGGCCGGTGTAGCGCTGGCCTTGTTTGCGCAGCTGCACGTGCGCGCCGATGATGCGCACGATGTCCGCCCGACTGCGGATGGCTTCGATTTTCTCCGGGTCGATCACGGACCGCGCATCCTAAACGAAAAAAACGTGTCGCAACATGCGACAGTGCCCTCCCGCGGCGCGCCCGATCGCCTTTGCCAAGCGATTCGCTGGGCCAAGCCCTGGCATCGCACTTGCCAACTCCTCTGGCAGGAGGTGCGCAATGGGCAACATCAGCGAGAAGCTCAAGGTCGTCAAAGAGGCGATCAGCACAATCGAGAAGCAGTTCGGCAAGGGCTCCATCATGCGGATGGGCGAGCGTGAGGTGCTCGAGCCGGCGCAAGTCATCCCGTCGGGCAGCATCGGCGTCGATTTGGCGCTCGGGGTCGGCGGCTTTCCGCGCGGGCGCATCGTCGAGATCTTCGGGCCCGAGTCGAGCGGTAAGACGACGCTCGCCCTGCACGCGATCGCCGAAGCCCAGAAAACAGGCGGCATCTGCGCCTTCATCGACGCCGAGCACGCGTTCGACGTGAGCTACGCCAAGAAGCTCGGGGTCGATCTCGATCAGCTCCTGGTGTCGCAACCCGACAGCGGCGAGCAAGCTCTGGAGATCTGCGAGACGCTCGTGCGCTCGGGGTCCATCGACATCCTCGTGCTCGACTCGGTGGCGGCGCTGGTGCCGCGCGCGGAGATCGAAGGCGAGATGGGCGACGCGCACATGGGTCTGCAAGCGCGTCTCATGTCGCAAGCGATGAGCAAGCTCACGGGCGTCGCCAACAAGAGTCGCACGACGATGCTCTTCATCAATCAGCTGCGCCAAAAGCTCGGCGTGGTCTTCGGCAACCCCGAGGTCACCACCGGCGGCAACGCTTTGAAGTTCTACGCCTCGGTGCGCGTCGAGGTCCGCCGCATGTCGCCCATCAAGGACGGCGACAAGGTCGTCGGCAACCGCACGCGCGTGAAGATCGTAAAAAACAAGCTCGCCCCACCCTTCCGCGAAGTCGAGCTCGATGTCCTCTACGGCCGCGGCTTCTGGGCCGCCGGCGACCTCGTCGATCAGGGCATCGAGACTGGTGTGCTAACGCGGACAGGCGCGTGGATCTCCCACGGCGACAAGCAGCTAGGACAGGGCCGCGAGCGCACGGCGAATGCGGTGGAGGCGGATCCCAAGCTTGCTGCGGCGTTGAGGCAGTTGATCATCGCGAGGGCGAAGGAGGGGGGTGAGGTGAAGAAGGTGGCGTAGGGGATTGGGGGGATTGGTTGAGGGGTGGCGGGAGGGGGTGATGGGTGATGGGCGACTGCCGATGACCGACTGCCGACTGCCGATAGCCGATAGCCGATAGCCGATGGCCGAAAGCCGAAAGCCGAAGCCGAAAGCCCGATGG
>JBDHVB010000111.1:0-17734 GCA_039809465.1 Myxococcota bacterium | reverse complement strand
CGCCGGGTTGCTCGACACGCCGTACTCCGGGATCCAGCCTGGGCCCCACGTGAACAGGTGGTAGCGCAGCATGTCGTGCACGCCGACGCCGACGAGGCCCGCCGCCGCGATGGTCGGATCTTGGATGACCGTCGCCGCGACCAGCAGGCCGCCGTTCGAGGCGCCCGCCAGCGCCAAGCGCTCGTGCTTGGTGTAGCGCTGCTCGACCAGGTGACGCGCCGCCGCCTTGAAGTCCTCGAAGACGTTCTGCTTGCGCGCGAGGTTGCCGCTCTTGTGCCAGTTCTCGCCGTCCTCACGGCCGCCACGGAGCTGCGGCACCGCGACGACACCGCCGAGCTCGAGCCAGGCGTGGAAGCGGCGCGAGTAGGTCGGGGTCATGTCGGCGCGGAAGCCGCCGTACGCATAGAGGAGGCCCGGCGCTTCACCGTCACGCTGCGTGTCGCGGCGCTGGGTGACGAACATCGGCACCAGCGTGCCGTCGGCGCTCTTGTAGAAGGTCTCGCTGGTCACGTAGTCCGCCGGGTCGACGGCGAGCATCGGCTTGCGCGTGATGGTGCGGACGCCGGTCTCGAGGTCGACGGAGTATTCGATCTCGGGCGTGTAGTGATTCTGGAAGGAGAAGCCGGCCTTCTTGCCCTCGGCGTCGCCGTAGAAGAAGCCGACCGTGCCGCGATCTGGCAGCTCGATGGTCCGCTCCGGCGAGCCCTTGTGGAAGACCCGCAAGGCCGCGGTGCCGTTGTGCAGGTACTTGGCGTAGACGCGCTCGCCAGCCACGTAGGCGCCGCCCAAGGTCATCTGCGCGTCCTGGGGGAGCAGCTCGCGGATCACCGGTGGGCTCTGGGTGATGTCCATGGCGATGAGGCGGCCGCGCGGCGCTTGGGCGTCCGTCATCATGTACAGGGTGCCGCCGTCGTCACCGAGCAGCTGGTACTCGGCGTCGCTCGACTCGAGCACGGTGCGGAACTCGCCGGTCTCGCCCGCGGGGCGGACCGCGATGCGCGAGGCGCCGGTGCGCAGGTCGCCGCTCTGCAAGACCATCCACTTCTTGTCGTCGGTGAAGCCGATGCTGTGGGTGAGATCGGGGTTCTCGGGCGTCGCGTGGATGACCACGTCGGCCGATTGCTCGGTGCCCACGGCGTGGAAGCGCACTTGCATGTCGTGCACCGGTTCTTCCAGCTCACGGCCCGGCTGCGGCTTTGGCAGTCCGCTATAATAGAAGCCCGTGCCCTCCGCGTTCCACTCGACGCTGTTCTCCTTGGTCCAGCGGATGGTCTCGGGGAGCTGCTTGCCGGTCACGGTATCGAAGACGAGCCAGGTCGCCCAATCCGAGCCGTTGTCATGGAGCGACACCGCGACCTTGGTGCCGTCCTCGCTCGGGGTGTAGGCGCCGATGTGCATGGTGGCCGTGGGGTCGATGGCCACCGGGTCGACGAGCTTCACGGTCTTGCCGCTCTTGTCGCGCACGTAGAGCGAGGGCTGCTCTTCGCCGCCCTTGCGCTCGCTGTAGAACGCGAAGTCGCCGGCCCTGCGCTCGCGGCCCTTTTCGCCGCCCGCGTAGTTCGCCTTCATCCAGTCGGCGACGAGGCCGCGCGCCGGGAGCTTGTCGAGGTGGGCGCGGGTGAAGGCGTTCTGCTCGTTCGCCCAGCTGACCGTTTTAGCGTCCTTGGTCTCGAGCCAGCGGTAAGGGTCGGCGACCTTGGTGCCGTGAAAGTCGTCGACGACGTCGCCGCGTGGGGTCTTGGGATAGGGGGTCTCGAGGGCCACCTGCGCGCCGAGCTGGGCCAGGGCTTCCGTGCGGGTGAGCGCCGCGGCCGCGCCGGCCGACGAGGCGTTCATGCTCGTCTGAGGGGACTTGGCTTGCTTGCCGCGCTGCTTGCCGGGGAGCTCGACCGTGTCGCCCGGCCGCTTGGGTTGCGCGGCCGCGATGGTGGAGGCGGGGAGGCGCGTGGTGCTGGCAAGAAGGGCGCGAAGAACGGGGGAGCTCCCCGAACGGCGAGTGGTTTGCATGGCGGGACCTGGTGGATTTGCCCGGAGAGATGCGGGGCGGTCATCGTTATCGACCGGCGCCGCCAGGTGTTTCGCGAACGGTGGGAGAAGCGATCAGACGTTGAAGCGGAAGTGCATCACGTCGCCGTCCTTGACGACGTACTCCTTGCCTTCCACGCGCATCTTGCCGGCGCTCTTCACGGCGGCTTCGGTCCTGAGCTCGACCAGGTCTTCCCAGCGCATGACTTCGGCCTTGATGAAGCCGCGCTCGAAGTCGGTGTGGATGACGCCGGCGGCGCCAGGCGCGCGCGTGCCTTCGCGGATGGTCCAGGCGCGCGCTTCTTGGGGACCCGCGGTGAGGTAGGTGATGAGGCCGAGGGCGCTGTAGCCCGCGCGGATGATCTTGTGCAGGCCCGGCTCGGTGAGCCCCATCGAGGAGAGGTAATCGGCGCGGTCGGCGTCCGGGAGCTGCGAGACTTCGGCTTCGATGGCGGCGCTGATCGGGATGACCTGCGCGCCCTCGGCCTTGGCGAGCTCGGCGAGCCGCACGAAGTAGGGGACCGACTCGGGCTTGGTCACCGCGCCTTCGGCGAGGTTCGCGACGTAGAGGATGGGTTTGCCAGTGAGCAGGAAGAGCTCGCGGATGAGCTTCTTGCCCTCGTCGTCGGTCACGAAGGCGCGGGCCGCGGCGCCGGTGTTCAGGTGCGCGCTCAGGGCCTCGAGGCGCGTCATCTCGGCGCGTGCCTCGTCGCCTTGTTTGCCGCCGGACTTCACCATCTTGCTGGTGCGCTCCATGCGCTTCTCGACGGTGGCCAAGTCCGCCAAAGCGAGCTCGGTGCTGATGGTCTGCACGTCGCGGATGGGGTCGATGGAGCCGTCGACGTGGACGATGTTGGTGTCGTCGAAGCAACGCACGACGTGCGCGATAGCGTCCACCTGGCGGATGTGCGAGAGGAACTGGTTGCCGAGGCCCTCACCCTTCGAGGCGCCTTTGACGAGGCCAGCGATGTCCACGAACTCGAGGCTCGTCGGTACGAGCTTCCCGGACTTGTAGACCTCCGCGAGCTTGCTGAGGCGCTCGTCCGGCACCGGCACGACGCCGACGTTGGGCTCGATGGTGCAGAACGGGAAGTTCGCGGCTTCGGCGCCAGCGGCCGAGAGGGCGTTGAAGAGGGTCGATTTGCCGACGTTGGGGAGACCGACGATGCCGATGTTGATGGCCAAGGGGAGGGTCCTTTTCGAGGAGCGCGGTACACCACTTGCCACACGCTTGCGTCAAGCGTTGACGCGGCCCCTGAAAGCGCTTTGTTTAGGGGACGTGAATCCTCGGGGAGGGGAATAAAATGCTGAAATTTACCGCACTTGCACTCATCGCCGGGCTCGCCGTGGCGTGCTCGCACGGGAGCCGTGGTGGCAGCGCCGACAGCCAGCTCGAGCGCATGCGCGATCGCACCAACACCAACGCCTCGCCGAGCGCCAACGACAACTCACCGCTCGGTAGAGAGGGCGAGAGGGTGCGGGATCGCACCAACACCAACGTCAGCGAGCCAAAATGACCGAATGTCACATGCGTTATTAGGCCAGGCTCGAGACGTCGCCGATAAGGATACGGTAACGTTCTAGTTTCACGTCTGGGAGCGCATTGATGGCCACCGCGATTCCTCCTGCAGCAGTACGCACGGCACCCCAGACGGTACCGCCAGCGGATGTTCCCGCTGCGACGCCCCCGGCCGCCACTCCGCCGGCCGCGAACGCCCCGAGCGCCCGTGACGTGCACGACGCGCAGATGCGCGCCCAGGCCGCTGGTGGTGTGCTGACCTCCGCGTGCTTCATTGGCGCCGGCCTCGCGATCGCCTTCTGCCCGGTCGCGGCACCGATCTTCATGGTCATTGGTGCGATCATCGGTCTCGATTGGATGGGCGACATGCTGGGCTTCAGCCCGGTCAAAGCGCTCACCGGCAAGTCGATCGGTGGTTGGGTCGCGGGCGGCTTCAGCAATCCGACGCCACGCGAGCCCGAGCAGCAGCCAGGGGTGAACCTTCGCGCCCGCCAGCCGACGCCGCGCCGCCAGCCCGCCGAGGCGGACGACAGGGAGCGTGAAGACAGGGCCTTGCCGCCGTCGGTCGAGCCAGAGCCGATCCCGGTCTCTTGATGCGCTCGGGCCTCGGCCTGACCTGCGATCACCGTGAAAAAACACGCGCCTCGCGTGATTTCCGCAACCGGCGCAGAGCGGGCCCGATACTCATGTCGTAACCCGCTTCACGATACTGGGAGACATCCATGACTCAGGTAGCTCGTACCGCCCCGCAGCCTCAGCAATACGCCCAGCAGCCGCAGTACAATCAGCCGCAAGAGAGCCACTGGGTGGCCAACGCCTTCCAAGGCGCCTTGGGTGCTCTCGGCATGTTCTTCGGCGGCCCGCTCATGTGGGGCTTCGGCGCCTTCCTCCTCGCCGACGCTGGTAGCGACCTGTTCACCGGCCGTGGTCTCTTCGGCTGGGCCAAGAAGCTCTTCGGCGCCGAAGACGATAGCAACCCCACGCGCTCGGTCGCCGCTGGCCTCTCCCGCCGCATCAGCGGGGCGAGTGGCTTCTCGCTGCGTCCCCAGCAGCCCGCGCCGCTCAGCTAAGCCGCCTCGCGGAGATCTTTACGATGCTCCCCAACGCTGCGCGCTCCGACCAGCACGGCCTCGCCAACATGGCGCAGGCTGCTGTCGGAGCGCTCTTCGTCGGCCCGTCGCGCTACTAGCCCCTCCGAAGTGCTCCACATCGTCCTCTTCCAGCCCGAGATCCCGCAGAACACGGGGAACGTCGGGCGTCTCTGCGCGGTCACCCGCTGCCGCTTGCACCTCGTGCATCCGCTGGGCTTCGAGGTCACCGACAAGCACCTGAAGCGCGCCGGCATGGACTACTGGCGCTCCCTCGACGTGCATCATCACGCCGACTGGCAGGCGTTCCGCCAAAGCGGAGTCCGCCCGAAAAGACTGTGGCTCTTCACCACGAAGGCCGAGCGGACGCACTGGGACGTGAAGTTCGAGGACGAGGATGGCCTCGTCTTCGGCCGCGAGACCAGCGGCGCGCCCGAGTGGTTGCACCAGGAGCTCGACGAGGCGCGCGTCACCATCAAGCGCTTCAACAGCGACATGCGCTCGTTGAACCTCTCCACCGCGGTGGGCGTCGCCACTTACGAAGCGCTGCGCCAGCTGCACCACGCCGTAAACCCCTAGGCGATTCAGTGGGTTAGGGCGCGCGTTCGTGGCCCGCAGGAATATCTGAACGCGAAGCGCCGCTGCCTTTGCACATACCACGCCGAGCCGTTATGGTCGTCGCGCGTTTCGAGCCAGCCACACCCCTGTAAGAGAAGGTTCATGAGCAGCTTTGGTGCAAATTCCGGTTTCGTCGATGAGCTTTATGCCCGCTATCTCGAGGACCCGGCGTCGGTCGGTGAATCGTGGCAGGAGTTCTTCGCGGACTACAAGCCGGCCGGCGGCAACCCGACTCCCCGCGCCCCGGTCCAGACCAACAGCGCTCATCTCCCGGCTCAGCCGAGCCAGCCCGCGAGCGGCCCCGTCGTCTCGTCCGGCGCCGCGGCCAGCGTCGTCCCCACTGGCCATGTGCCCGCTATCGCGAACAAGTCGCAACCACAGACTCCGCCGCCGCAGGCCGATCACCCCGACGCCGAGCCGCTCAAGGGCATCTCCGCGAAGATCGCCGAGAACATGGTCAGCAGTCTGCACGTGCCGACCGCCACCAGCGTCCGCTCCATTCCGGTGAAGCTCCTCGAGGAGAACCGCAAGCTCATCAACGCGCATCAGTCGGCCACCAGCGGCGCGAAGGTCTCCTTCACGCACATGGTCGCCTACGCGTTGGTGAAGGCCGTGCAGAAGCACCCTGGCATGAACGATGGCTTCATCGAACGTGACGGCAAGCCGCACCGCGTGCACCGCAAGAGCATCAACATCGGCCTCGCCATCGATCTCGAGCGCAAGGGCGAGCGCGTCCTCCTGGTGCCCAACATCAAGGACGCCGGCCGCCTGAACTTCCTCGAGTTCGTCGCCGCCTACGACGACATCGTGGCGCGCGCCCGCAACAACAAGCTCGCCGTCGACGAGTTCCAGAACACCACCGTCAGCATCACCAACCCCGGCATGATCGGCACGCAGCTCTCGGTGCCGCGCCTCATGGACGGCCAGGCCGCCATCTTCGGCATCGGCAACATCGGCTTCCCCGCCGAGTACGCCGGCATGTCGAACCAGGTCATCAGCGAGCTCGGGCTCTCGCGCACCATGACGCTGACCAGCACCTACGACCACCGCATCATTCAGGGCGCGGAGTCGGGGGCCTTCTGCCGCGACGTCGAGAAGCTCTTGCTCGGTGAAGACGGCTTCTACGTGAAGATCTTCGACGAGCTCGACGTGCCTTACGAGCCGCTCGCCTGGGCCGGCGACCAGACCGCCTCCGTGTTCGGTGGCCGCGACATGGACGCCATCCGCAAGCAGGCGCACGTGCTGCAGCTCATCCGCGCGCACCGCGTTCGCGGACACCTCTACGCGCACCTCGATCCGCTCTCCATCGAAGCACCGCAGCTCCACCCCGAGCTCGAGATGTCCAAGTACGGCCTCACCGTATGGGACCTCGACCGTCAGTTCATGGCGGGCGAGCTCGCCGGCTCGAGCGCGCCGATGTCGTTGCGCGACATCATGGAGACGCTGCGTGAGACGTACTGCCGCCACATCGGCGTCGAGTACATGCACATCCCGTACGTCGAGCAGCGCGACTGGCTGCAATCGCGGATGGAGAAGAGCCGCAACGCCACGCCGTTCACGCCGGAAGAGCAGCAGCGCATCCTGAAGAAGCTCAACGCCGCCGAGGCGTTCGAGCGCTTCCTGCACACCACCTACGTCGGCCAGAAGCGCTTCTCGCTCGAAGGTGGCGAGACGCTCATCCCGATGCTCGACTTCTTGCTGGAAGACGCGGGCAAGGCCGGGGTCGAGGCCGCCGTCATCGGCATGGCGCACCGGGGCCGCCTGAACGTGCTCGTCAACACCGTCGGCAAGAAGCACGAGAATGTCTTCCGCGAGTTCGAAGGCGAGATGGATCCGGGCATCGCCCACGGCTCGGGTGACGTGAAGTACCACCTGGGCTCGGTCGGCAAGCACGTGACCAGCACGGGCGAGACCGTCACCGTCTCGCTCGCGAGCAACCCGTCGCACCTCGAGGCCGTCAATCCGGTCGTCGAAGGCATGGTCCGCGCCATGCAAGACAGCTCGGGTGACGTGAAGCGCGAGAAGACCATCCCGATCCTCATCCACGGCGACGCCGCTTTCGCGGGCCAGGGCGTCGTGGTCGAGACCCTCGGCATGTCGCAGCTCAACGGTTACCGCACCGGCGGCACCGTGCACGTGGTCATCAACAACCAGATCGGCTTCACCACCGGCGCCAAGGACGCGCGCTCGTCGCTCTACTCGACGGATGTCGCTAAAGCGGTGCACGCGCCGATCTTCCACGTCAACGGCGACAACCCCGAGGACGCGGTGCGCGTCATGCGCCTCGCGTTCGCGTTCCGCCAGCAGTTCAAGCGCGACGTCGTCATCGACATGGTCTGCTACCGCCGTTGGGGTCACAACGAAGGCGACGACCCGTCGTACACCCAGCCGCTGGTGTATCAGCGCATCGAGAATCACCGCTCGGTCCGCAAAATCTACACCGAGCAGCTCCTGCGCCGCGGCGACCTCGACGCACAGTCGGCGGAGAAGGCGCTCGACGACTTCCGTGCCCAGCTCCAAGCCATTCACGAAGCCGTGAAGCAGGCGCAGCAGCCCAAGCCGCAATCGGTGGCGCGCGACCGCGAAGACGAGCGCGGCGTCGGCGTCGAGGCCGAAGTCGAGAACACGTCGGCGACCGCCGCGGAGCTCGAGGTGGTGCTCGATGGTCTGGAGCGGCCGGCTGAGGGCTTCGAGCCGCATCCCAAGCTCGTGAAGCAGCTCGCCAAGCGCCGTGAACGCTATGACGGCGGCAAGATCGACTGGGCCTTGGGCGAAGCGCTGGCCTTCGGCTCGCTCGTCCTCGAGAAGCATCCTGTCCGCTTGAGCGGTGAGGACACGGGGCGCGGCACCTTCAGCCAGCGCCACTGCATCCTCTACGATCACCGCACCGGCGCGCCGTACATCCCGCTCAACAACCTGCAGCCGGGTCAGGCGAACTTCTCGTGCTACGACTCGCTGCTCTCGGAGTTCGGCGTGCTCGGCTTCGACTACGGCTACTCGGTGAAGTACCCGACGGCGCTCGTCATGTGGGAGGCGCAGTTCGGCGACTTCGTGAACGGCGCGCAGGTCATCATCGACCAGTTCATCTCGAGCGGCGAGCAGAAGTGGAACCAGCAGTCCTCGCTGGTGATGCTCTTGCCGCACGGCTACGAGGGGCAGGGGCCGGAGCACTCGAGCGCCCGCATCGAGCGCTTCTTGCAGCTCGCGGCGGCTGGCAACTGGCGCGTCTGCTACCCGACGACGCCGGCGCAGTACTTCCACTTGCTGCGCCGCCAGGTGCTCTCCGAGCAGCGCAAGCCGTGCGTGGTCTTCACGCCCAAGTCGCTCCTGCGCCACCCCGACGCGGTGTCCACCAAGGAGGAGCTGCTCTCCGGCCGCTACCAGACGGTCATCGGCGACACCTACGTGCAGGACGCTTCGGCGGTCAGCCGCGTGGTGCTCTGCAGCGGTAAGATCTACTACGACCTCGAGGCAGCGCGCCGCGAGAAGAAGCTCGGCAACGTCGCCATCGTGCGGCTCGAGCAGTACTACCCGTTCCCGGCGGAGCAGCTGCGCGCTCAGCTCGCGAGCTACACCAACGCGACGGAAGTGCTGTGGGTCCAGGAAGAGCCGCGCAACATGGGAGCGTGGGACTTCGTCGACGAGCGTCTCTTGGCGCTCTTGTACCAGGGTCAGACCCTGCGCTACGTCGGCCGGCCGTCGAGCTCGTCGCCCGCGACCGGCTCGTCGAAGCGTCACGCGGCCGAGCAGCAGGCGGTCGTGGTCGAGGCGCTGGAGGGCGAAGGCAAGCCGGCGCTCGCGCATGGCCAGAAGGTCATCGAGACGCGCGACAAGCAGCCACAGCCGCAACAGCAGCCGCAGCAAACGCGGGCCGCTGGGTAGTCCGCACGCGTGACCTCGTCAGGGCGCTACTCCGTGGTTCACGTGCGTCGCGCCTGGTACGTGCTTTGTGAGTCACACGAGCTCGCCGACCGTCCGCTGACGCGGTCATTGTTCGGCGTGCCGCTGGCCGTCTTCCGGGGCTCCGGAGGCGAGCCCGTGGCGCTCGTCGACCGCTGCGCGCACCGCAACGTGCCCATCTCGGGTGGGCGCGTCGTGCACGGCGAGATCGAGTGCCCGTACCACGGCTGGCGCTTCGACCGTGAGGGCGTCTGCCGGCACGTGCCGTGCTTGGTCGACGAGAAGGGCTCGGCGAAGGGCCGGCGCATCGCGCGCTACCCAGCGCTCGAGCGGCAGGGGCTCGTCTGGGTGTGGGGTGACCCCGAGAGCGCGCCTGGCGTGGAGCCTTACGTGCTGCCGCACCTCGCCGACAAGCGCTACGGCACCGTGCGCTACGCCGCGAGCTTCGAGGCGACCCTGCACGCCACGGCGGAGAACATCCTCGACGTGCCGCACACGGCGTTCCTGCACCGCGGCTTGTTTCGCGGGACGGGGAAGAAGAACGTCATCACCGCGAAGGTCAGGCGCGACGCCACGTCCGTCGAAGCGGACTACGTGGGCGAGCCAAGGCCCGCGGGGGTCATCGGCCGTATCCTCGCGCCGCAGGGTGGCACCGTCCGCCACGTCGATCGCTTCGTGCTGCCGTCGATCGCCCAAGTCGAGTACGCGCTCGGTGACACCAGCCACGTGCTCATCACCAACTTGCTCACGCCCGTGTCGGACTTCGTCACGCACATGGTCGCCATCGCGAGCTATCGCCTGCCCGTCGGCGGCAAGCTCGTCGGGCGCATCCTGGAGCCCCTCGCCAAGCGCATCGTGCAACAAGACGCCGTCATCCTCGCGGCGCAGACGCGCAACGTGAAGGAGTTTGGCGGCGAGCGCTTCGTGTCGACCGACGTCGACTTGTTGGGCGCCCACATCTTGCGGCTGCTCAAGCACGCCGAGCGTGGCGAGACGCAGGAGGCGTCCGACCTCGGCTCGGTTCGCTTAGAGGTCTGACGTGCTGGAGCTCATCGAGGTGGAGAAGCGCTACGATGGCGTCGTCGCGCTGGAGAAGCTGTCGCTGACGGTGGGCCGTGGCGCTTCGCTCGCCATCGTCGGTACCAGTGGCTCCGGCAAGTCGACGCTCCTGCGCCTGGTCAACGGCATCGTCTGGCCGGACAGCGGCGAGGTGAAGCTCGAGGGCGACATCTTGCGGCACGACAACGCCCGGCTCATGCGGCAGCGCATGGGTTACGTCATCCAGGACGGCGGACTGTTCCCGCATCTCACCGCGCGCGAGAACGTGAGCCTCCTGCCGTGCCACCTCGGCTGGAGCGCGGACCGCGTCGATGCGCGCCTGAAGGAGCTCGCCGAGCTGACGCACCTGCGCGCCGACATGCTCGACCGCTATCCCGCACAACTCTCGGGCGGCCAGCAGCAGCGCGTGGGCCTGATGCGCGCTTTGTTCTTGTCGCCTTCGATGCTGCTCCTCGACGAGCCGCTCGGCGCCTTGGACCCGATGACCCGCGTCAATCTCCAGGACGAGCTGCGCCAGATCTTCACGCTCCTGGGCTGCACCGTGCTGCTCGTCACCCATGATCTCGCGGAAGCCGGCGCGATGTGTGGCGAGCTCATGGTCATGCATCGCGGCAAGGTGCAGCAATGCGGTACGCTCGCCGACATCGTGAAGACACCGGCCACCGAGCGCGTGGCGGGCATGGTCCAGGCCGAGCGCCGCCGTGTCGAAGCGCTGCTGGGCGCGGCGTCATGAGCGTCTTGCTGCTCGTCGCGGTGATCGGCGCGACACCCGTGCGTGTCGGCTCGAAGGCGTTCACCGAGTCGGTGATCGTCGCCGAGATCACCAGGCAAACCCTGGACGCGCACGGCATCATGGCGCGCCACGACCGCGAGCTGGGAGGGACCGCCATCGCGTGGAAAGCGCTGCTCGGCGGCGAGATCGACGTGTACCCCGAGTACACCGGCACCATCTTGCAAGAGCTCGTGCCCGGCGCGACCGATCTCGAGGCGGCGCTCGCCAAGCACGAGGTGTTCATCGCGGCGGACTTGGGCTTCGATGACAGCTACGGCATCGGCGTGCGACCCGACTTGCCGTTGCGCAGCATCAGCGATCTGCACGATGCGCCTGGCCTGCGTGTCGGCCTGTCGAACGAGTTCATGGATCGCCAGGACGGCTGGCGTGGGCTGTCGCGCATCTACGATCTCGGCAGGGTCCCGGTGCGTGGTCTGCAGCATTCGCTCGCCTATAGCGCGCTCGAGCACGGCGCCCTCGACGTCACCGACGTCTACACGACCGACGCGGAGATCGAGCGCATCGGCGTGCGCGTCCTCGAGGACGACAAGCACTACTTCTCGAGCTACCGCGCGGTGCTGCTCGCGCGCGTCGATCTCTCCGAGGAAGCGCGCGCGATTCTCGCGAAATTGAGCAGCTCCATCGACGTCGAGCGCATGCGTAGGTTGAACGGCCGCGCCGCGATCGATCATGTCGTCGAGGACAAGATCGCGAGCGAGTTCGTGGAGGAGACCTTCGGGGTGCACGCGCGGCATGCCCAGCCCACCATGTGGTCGCGCTTTCTTACCAATCTGACCGCGCACCTCGGCCTCGTCGGGGTGTCGCTTGTGGCCGCTATCGCGGTCGGTGTGCCGCTGGGCGTCCTCGCCGCGAAGACGCGACGTCTCGGCACGGGCCTCGTGGGCCTTACCGGCGTGCTGCAGACGGTGCCTTCGCTCGCGCTCCTGGTGTTCATGATCCCGTTCTTCGGCATTGGCTACGTGCCGGCGGTGGTCGCGCTGTTCGTCTATTCGCTTCTGCCCATCGTGCAGAACACCTACGTTGGCATTCACGACATGGCGCTGCCGCTGCACGAGTCCGCTGTAGCGCTCGGGCTGGGCTCCTGGGTGCGCTTGTGGCGGGTGGAGCTGCCGCTCGCGTCGCCGGCCATCGTCGCGGGCGTGCGGACCTCGGCGGTCATCAACGTCGGCACCGCGACCCTGGGTGCGCTCATCGGCGCGGGTGGCTTCGGTCAACCCATCCTTACGGGCATTCGCTTGAATAACATTGGGCTGGTCCTCGAAGGCGCGGTGCCGGCGGCGGCGTTGGCGTTGCTCGCGCAGGCGCTGCTGACGGCCGGCGAGCGCTGGCTCGTGCCGCGGGGTCTACGGTTGGTCGCGGAGGCGCGTGAATGAGAGTCGTCTTGCAGCGGGTGCGGTCGGGGAAGGTCACGGTCGCCGGTGAGGTCGTCGGCAGCGTTGGGGTGGGCTACGTCGCGCTCGTCGGCATCGCCAAGGGTGACAGCGAAGAAGCCATCGACGGCATGGCGCGGAAGGTCGCGCAGCTGCGCGTCTTCGAAGACGACGCCGGCAAGATGAACCGCTCGCTCATCGACGTGGGCGGTGGTTGCCTCGTGGTCTCCCAGTTCACGCTCATCGCCGACACGACCCGTGGCCGGCGACCCTTCTTTGGCGAGGCCGAGGCGCCGGAGCGCGCCAGCGCCATGTGCGACCGCTTCGCCGAGCAGCTGCGCGGGCAGGGCGTGAAGGTCGAGACCGGCCGCTTTGCCGCGGACATGCTGGTCGAGCTGGCGAACGACGGGCCCGTCACCATCGTGCTCGACGCTTGATTCAGCGCCGGTGCGTGCGGCGTACTCTTCTCGGGGCAGCGCGCGGTGTTAGCCCCCTTTGGGACGGGCAATCTCGGCGAGCTTGGCCTGGCTCGCCTTCACGTAATCCTCCGGTTTGATGATGATTTGCGTGCCGCGGACGCCGGCGGAGATGCTGATGGCGTCGAACAGGATGACGGTCTCGTCGACGTAGACCGGGTAAGCCTTCTTGGCCGCGAAGACGGTGACGCCGCCACGAATGTATCCGGTGAGTGGCTGGACCTCTTTCAGGGGGACCGTATCTGCCTGCTTGTTGCCGCTCGCCTTGGCCGCGGCTTTGCGGTCGAGCTCGTAGCTGCCGGGGATGACCACGAAGAAGATGCCGGTGACGTCGCCACGCACCACCAGGGTCTTGAAGGTCGCCTCGGGCGCGAAGCCAATCTTGCGGGCCACGGTCTCGGCCGACAGATCGTCTTCGTCGATCTCGTAGTGACGCAGCGTGTACGGGATGCCCATGACGTCGAGGGCGCGCATGGCGTTGGTCTTGACGGGCTTCATGGTGCTGGCGCGCAGTCTATCGCCAATTTGGTGGAGCGCCGGCCGTTCCCCTGGGGATTCAGCCAGACGAGGACCCGGTCGACGACATCGCCACTGAAGGCTCGGGGTGGGGCGCAGGTGAGACCGGGCGTGGGGAGCGTGGGTTGTGGCCGGTCGGCGCTGACGATGACGCGGACCTTCTCGCTGGGCGGCGTGGCGGTGAAGGCCTCGACGAGCTTCACGCTGTCGTCATACCGCGAAAGCGGACGGCCGTTCGCGTACAGCGCGGGGACCTCGTAGCCACCGACGATGGCGATGCTCTTGGCGTCGCCCGCGGTGAGCAAGGGATCGATGATGTTGTGCTGGCCGTCCGAGAGGGTCGCGATGACGAGGCCCACCGTGTTGAGCGCCCAGAAGGCGCGCTGCACGGTCTCTTTGGTGTGAGGCAACGCCGCGCCGATGAGCACGAAGGCGAGCGGCAGCACCGAGAACACGAAGCGCTCTTCCTTGTGCGGGATGAGCGAGTGGATGGCCACGAAGGCGACGAGAGCGCTCGTCACCAGGCTGTCGGCCTTGGCGGCCGTGTACAGCGGCTTTGCCAACCAGAAGGTGAGCGGCGGCAGGGTGATGAGCAGCAGGAACACCAGGTAGGTGAACCAAGGGGCCTGACCGAAGCGCGACGAGCTCTCCGCGTTGAAGGCGACGTAGCCAACGAGCGTCGCCAGGAACTTTCCGTGCGAGGCTAGATCTATAAGTCCTTGCGTAAGCAGCGCCGCGAGACCGCCGGCCGCCATGGCGGATGCATCCTTGATGCGGCGCTGCTGGAGTGTCCAAGCGAACGCCGTCACCGCGATGATGCCGACCTGGAAGCGCAGCATGCAGGCGAGCCCCAGGAGGACGCCGGCGAGAAAGCCGCGACGTGGCTTGCGGGCTTCCACGAGCCCCCAGACGAGCGCCGGGATGGCGGCCATCTCGATGAGGGCGCGGGTCGAAAAGCGCGGCACCAGCGCCTCGCACGCCATGAGCCAGGCGGCGGTGCGGGCGGCGCGCTCGTCGAAGCGCTGGGCGGTGAGCTTGTAGACCCCGGGGATGGCGAGCAGCGACAGCAGGCCGAGCGCGAGGTACACGCCGCGCACCAGCCAGCTCGGATCGTCGACGCCCGCCGCATGCAAGGCGCGCATGATGACAGCGAGGAAGCGGCTGAAGACCACCGAGCGGATGGCCGACGCCGGGCCGGTCTCGCCGGTCATGGTCTCGCGCCAGGCGGGCTCGAGCGCGTAGCGGTAGTCGTCGCTCGCGAAGAACCCGTAGCCGAGGAGCGCGGCGACGATGCGGAGCGCGGCGCCAACCGCGAGTGGTGCGAGCCAGGGTGGGCGCTTCATCGGTGAAAAGTGGGCGGGACGTTGGCGTCCGCTGGAGCGGTTCGTGGGCCGGGGAAGATCTCGCGCAGGTAGCCTTCGACGCCGCGCTCGCTCTGCCACTGCTTCGCCATGCCCAGCGACACCTCCTCGAAGCGCACGCCGTCGCGCCACTCGGTGGAGCGGATGTGCAGGTGGCCGTAGACCACGCAGGCCACGGAGAAGCGCTTGTGCCAGTGGCGGGTCCGGGTCGTGCCGCACCACAAGACGAAGCGCTCGATGAAGCGCAGGCGGACGAGCTCGCGCACCAGCGGGAAGTGCCCGACGACGACGAGCGAGGCGTCACGGCTGGCGGTGCGCAGGCGCTCCTCGGTCATCTCGCAGCGCGCCGCGCACCAGGCCTGGCGCCTCTCGAAGGGATCGGGGCGCAGATAGATTTCGTCGGCGCTGACCACGTTGGTGTCGGCGGCCCACTGCACGGCGTCCGCTTCAGCGACATCGTCGGGGCGGAACGAGTAGTCGAACAACGTGAAGATGGGCGCGATGCGCACCGGGCCTTGCACGTAGCCGGTCGGGCCTGGCCAGAGCGGGTACGGATCTTCCGGCGTCAGTACGCCATAGCGGCGCGACAGCTCGACCAGGGCGTCGTACTTGGCGACGCCGCGGTGAGCGACGTCGTTCTCCTTGGTGGACCAGAGCTCGTGATTGCCCGGCGTCCAGATGACCTTGGCGAAGCGCCCGGTGAGCAGCTTCCAGGCGCTCTCGACGTGCTCGAGCTTCTCGGCGACGTCGCCGCCGACGATGAGCCAGTCATCGCCATGATGCGGCAGCACCTCGAGCGCCGCGCGGTTGGTCGCGACGCCGAGGTGCAGATCGCTGATGGCGAGGAGCTTCACGCGCCCCTTGTACCGCGGGCGCGGTGAAACGCTCTAGTATGCCGAGTGGACGCGGAAGATGACGGGCACGCAGGCGCCGTTCGCGAGCTTCACGGTGGCTTGGTTGTCGCCGCTCGGGAGCGTGTCCATGCAGACGCGGAAGGCGTTCACCGGGGCGCCGCGCGAGGCGATGTGCGAGACCGCGTAGGTCTTGCCGTTCACCTTGACGGTCTTGGGCTCGGCGGCCCAACCACCACCCAGCTGGGTCATGTGCGGGCGGTCGGCGACGTGACCGTTGCTGCCCGGGAAGAAGTTCTGAAAGACGGTGATGACACGGGGACCTTCGGTGACGGCCGGCTTGACGGCGGCCGCGCGTGCGATGTGCGAAACCTGCATTGGATTGCCTCTATTTTGCTGAATGGTGGGTGCTGAACGAATGGAGCTAGTCGAGCTTGGCTGGCGCGGTGACGAAGAGCTGCTTCTTGCCATCGACCACGAGGGTGCGATGGGTAGCCACCGAATTGCTCGGCGCCTTGAACAGGTTCTGGCCCGCGAACAGGGCAGGAATGACGATGGAGCTGGACGGAAAGGCGCCGGACCCCGGCGAACGCGCGGTCTTCATGGCTCGTGAATCTCTTTGGTTTTACGGAATGGTGGTGAGGAAGAAACCGGAAGGAGCCAGATATTTCGGCGAGTCAAAACGCCTCGTTGCGTGATTTGCAGTCGTCTATACCCTGCAAAGACGCCGTTATATGGTCGCCCCCATGGCTCCTGAGAACCACGAGACGGCGGCGGAACGGCGAAAAACGGACGAGAACCTCGACAACGAGCGGGCGCGAGCCGATGAGGCCCTGAGCGTGCACGCGATCGTGAGCGAGGCATCGGCCGACGAAGAGATCGAGAGCGTACGCGAGCACACCGATGCCATCGTTCGGTCGGTGCGCTCGAGCGTCGACCGCAAGCTGACGGCGGTGGATGAGCAAGCCCTGGACGCCATCGAGCGCGAGCGTGCCATCGCGGACCAAGCGCGCGAAGCCCAGCAAAGAGCCGAAGATGCCTTGCGCGAAGCCGAGCGCCGCGCGACCGCGCAGAAGCTGGTGCACATCCTGCCCTCCGAGCGCGAGAAGACCGACGCCGCCTTGGCGGAGGAGAGGGCGCGCGCCGACGAGGCCATTGCCGGGCGCGACGACACCCTCGCCATCGTCAGCCACGAGCTGCGTACGTTGTTTGGCGGCATCGTCATGAGCGCTGCCGCCATCGAAGCAAGTGCGTCGGCCGCGGTTCCGAGCACCACGGTGCAGACCGAGGCAAAGCGCATTCAGGCGCACACCTTTCGCATGAGCCGGCTGCTCAACGACCTCCTCGACGTGGTCAGCATCGACGCCGGTAAGCTGTCGTGCAACATCACCGACAACGACCCGCGGGTCGTCGTCAATGAGGCGATCCGCGTCTGCGCACCGGCTGCATCGGCCAAGCCCGTCACCCTCGAGACGCTCCTCGACGATGCACCGAGCCAAGCCGCATACGACCACGACCGGATGCTGCAGGTGCTCGCCAATCTCATCGGCAACGCCATCAAGTTCACGCCGCCGGGTGGCCATGTGTCGGTGCGCTGTGCTGCTGTTGGTGACGATGTGGAGCTGTCGGTGACGGATACTGGCTCGGGCGTTCCTCCGGAGCTCCACGACGCCGTGTTCGAAAAGTTTCAGCAAGCGGACGCCGAAGGTAAGCCAGGGGTTGGGCTCGGATTGTTTATCGCGCGCTCTATTGTCACGGCGCACAAAGGCCGTATTTGGCTCGAGAACACCTCGAGTGGTGGGGCGCGCGCGGTGTGCGTCATTCCTGGCAAGAGGACGGGTTAAGAGTCTTGGCCACCCAGGCAGGTGCTTCGCAGAGACCCGCCTGAGAAGTCCCGCCGGTCGTTGGTACTCGTTCTGGAACGTGCGCGTACGCGGTATCCGCAAAAACGACATCGACGATGATTTTCTTCTTGTCATGCTCTCGATACGCTGCGTTGTCCGCTATAGCGCACGCGCTGTAAAATGCCCCTAGGGCGCAATGCCATTCCGGATGGCGACATCAAGAAGATTGTTATGCTCCCGTTCTCGGCAGCTCGTTCTGGAACAAGCAGACCGGAAGCAAGCGCCCAAGCTCAACACCACATAGGGACAGCCCC
>JBDHVB010000110.1:0-17742 GCA_039809465.1 Myxococcota bacterium | reverse complement strand
GTTGTCTTCGATGGCGGACCTGGCCGCCGCGGGCAACGACGCGACGAACCCCAGCGTCGCGGGCGTATCGCCCTGCTTCACGGCGGCCATCAACGCCTGCCGCCCGAGGTCGCCCGCGGCGATCGGCAGGTGAAAACGCAGCGCGATGCCCACCATCGGCTCGTACATGCCATACGCGGGCCAGCCGCGCTCTTCCCAGCGGAGCGCCTTGCCAAAGGTCGCGGGGTCCCGCTGCGCGAGGATGTCCTTCGTCTGATCGACCTCCAGCATCTCGAACACCAGCGCCGGCTGCTTCCCCGCTCCGACCAGCGCCGCGAGGAGCTGAGCTTGCAGCTCGTGGTGGCGGGGATTGTCATGCAGCTCGCCCAGGAACACGAAGCGCGCCTTGCGAGCCGCCTCGACGACCTTGTCGCCACCAGCGAGCTCGCCGTGCACGCGTATCGATTCACCAACGGGCAGCGGCGCCGCGCGCGACGCATCGGTCTGCTTTTGCGCACACGCGGACAGCAACAACACGACCAGCGACATCCGACGCATCAAGCCCTCTCCATCAGCACGTCATCGAGCCCAGGCCCGAAGCCATCAGGGGTGATCTTCTTGGCGACGAAGCCGAGCTTCTCATAAAAGCCCCGCACCTTCTGAGACGTATTGATGCGCATTCGCTTCACGCCGGGCAGCGCGCCGAGACGATACACGGTGAGCGCCTTGCCCAAACCGCGTCCCTGTTGGTCGTTGCGAACGATACCCCAGCAGAGCGCGCCAGCGGCCGGGTCGTCGGGCTCGAGCGCGACCCCACCACAGGCAAGCAGCGCGCCGCGCTCGTCTTCCATGACGAAGTAAGGGCCTGGCAGCGCATCGAGGAACTCCGCGAACTGACGTTCTTCGTCGGGCACGAAGTGCTCGGGCATGTTGCTGCGCAGCAGACCGAGACACGCCTCGCGGTCCGCGACAGCGTACGGGCGGATGACGTGCGTGCCGCTCAGAACGACCACTCCAACCCAAGGGTCGAGACGAACGCCGACATCCCACCCACCGCGCCGGCGAGCCGCAGCGTCCCGGCGACGTGCTCGCTGATCGGCAAACCAGCCAACGCGTGCATGGCGACGTTGAGGCCACGCCGGTCGCCGTCGAGGTTCTGCGCTACCGTGTAGCCTAGGCCTAGCCCGCCCTCGACGTACACCACGGGCCCATGCCAGTGATAAATGAACAGCGCATCAGCCAGCGCGCCGCGCCCACCGCGCTTGGTGTTGATGAGCGCGCCGTCGAGCTTCAAGCCCAGGCGATGCGTTCGCCCCCACATGAGGCCGAGCGAGCCGCCGAACGCGATGCCAGCGAAGGCACTGCTGCAGTCTTCACGCTCGACCTCGCCGGCCGCGTTGATGAAGCTCGCACCCGCGCAGGGAATACCCGCGTCGACGACGCCAAAGCCGACGTTGCCGCCGAGCGCGATGTGCGGCTGCGGCCCACGGCCATCGACGTGGCCGGCCAAGAGCAGGCCGGCGATGAGCAAAGCGGGTGAGACGATGGGGATGGTCCTCGTCCAAGGTCTGACACACCCCGTCGGCCACCGCCACGCCGTCCGTCGCGACGCCGTGCCATGGGAGACGCCGTGCCCAGGTTGCGCCTCTTTCGAGTGACACGAAGACGCATCGAACCGCAGCCAAGCCACCGTAAAGTCATGTAGATTGCCCCATGACCTCAGCCCCACTCCAGCTCGACACCATCGAGCGGGTGGTGCTGGAAACACCGCAGTACACCCGGGTCCATTTGCCAGCGCTCACCGCGGCGCGCTTCTTCGCGGCCTTCGGGGTGCTGGTGTTCCATTGCACCGCCTGGCAGCTCTGGCCGGACTCGGTGGCCCGCACCATCGCCTCGACGGGCTACGTCGCGGTCGCCTTCTTCTTCATCCTCTCGGGTTTCATCCTTACCTACACGTACTGGACTCCCGACCGCGCTGGCATCCGCCCCATCGCCTTCTACAAGGCGCGGCTCGCCCGCATCTACCCGATGTACATGCTCGCCCTGCTCCTGGCGTTGCCGTTTTACGCTAAAGCGGTCTTGAACGGCCACGGCGGCGCCTCCCAGGGCATACGCGACGCATTGCTCACCGTGACGCTCCAGCAGTCACAGGTCCCCAACGCCGCCCTCACCTGGAATCCGCCGGGTTGGTCGCTCTCGACCGAGGCGTTCTTCTACCTGGTCTTTCCGCTGGCGCTGCCGTTCCTGGTGCGCGGCTCGCTGAAGCGCGTCGGCGTGGTCGCGGCGCTGTCCGTCATCGCGGCCATCGGCTTGCCGGTTCTTTACCTGGTCACGAACCCCGACGGCCTGGGCAGCCCCACGTACGCCACCGAGGCCACCTGGCTAAACGCGCTCCGCTATCACCCTCTGGCCCGCCTCCCCGAGTTCTTGCTGGGTATCTGTCTCGCCCGCTTCTTCCTCGAGCTGCCGGTGCTGCGCGCACCGCGCGTCGGCATGCTGATGACCGTCGCGGGCGCCGGCGGGGTCGCGACCGTGCTCGCCTTCGCGGACCACATCCCCTACGTGCTGCTCCACAACGGCCTGCTGGCGCCAGCGTTCGCGGCGTTGATCCTGGGCCTCGCCACGTCGACGCCGGTCACCAAGGCGCTGTCGGCGCGCTGGATCGTCCTCCTGGGGGAGTCGAGCTACGCGCTCTACATCTTGCACATCCCGCTCTTCATGCTGGCGGGCTCGGTTGCGCGCCGAGTCGCCTTCGAGGGCGACGAGAGCGCGGCGTTCACCTTGGTGTTCCTGGTGTTCGCGATAGCGGTGTCCATCGCCGCCTTCAAGGCCGTTGAAGTTCCCGCGCGCCGCTACTTGCTCAAACGCCGGGTCGCAACCACCTAAGGGCCATGGCCTTTCGTCTGCTGACCGTCCTCTTCCTCGCCGTGACCGCCTGCTCCGAGGTGAGCGCCAAGAGCGAGCGCCTCATCAAGACGCCGAGCGGCGAGCTGAAGGCGACGCGGGTCGCCGGCCCTCTCGACCATCCATGGGGCGTCGCGTTCCTTCCAGGGGGCCGCATGCTGGTCACGGAGCGCGCTGGCCGCCTGCGCCTCATCGATGCGGAGGGCAAGGTCTCGCCGCCGTTGCAGGGAGTGCCCAAGGTCGTGGCCGACGGCCAAGGCGGCCTGCTGGACGTCGCGCTGAGCCCGAGCTTCACGGCCGACCGCTTGGTCTACATCTCGTACTCGGAGCCCGGCGACGGCGGCGCCTCCACTGCGGTGGCGCGCGGCAAGCTCTCCGCCAAAGAAGACGCCTTGGAGAACGTCACGGTCATCTTCCGCCAATCGCCCAAGGTCGACGGCCCCAACCACTTCGGCTCCCGCTTGGTGTTCGCGCGCGACGGCAAGCTCTTCGTGACCTTGGGTGAGCGCTTCAAGTTCGCCCCCGCGCAGGACCTGAGCACGACCATGGGCAAGATCGTGCGCATCGAGCCCGACGGCGGCATCCCCAAGGACAACCCGTTCATCGGCGGCAAGGACGCAAAGCCCGAGATCTGGAGCTACGGGCACCGCAACGTCCAAGGCGCCGCCATCAACCCAGCGACCGGCGTGCTCTGGGCGCACGAGTTTGGTCCCAAGGGCGGCGACGAGCTCAATATCGTGAAGCCCGGCAAGAACTACGGCTGGCCGCTGGTGAGCTGGGGCAAGCACTACGACAACAAGGAGATCCCCAAGCCGCCGACGCGTCCCGAGCTCGAGCAGTCCGTGCGCTACTGGGACCCGGTGATCTCCCCGTCCGGCATGGTCTTCTACACGGGTGACATGTTCCCCAAGTGGCGCGGCAGCGTCCTCATTGGCGGTCTGTCCGCTGCAGCGGTGGTCCGCGTCGTCCTCGATGGTGACAAAGCCGTCGGCGAGGAGCGCATCCCCATCGGCGAGCGCGTCCGCGACGTAGCCCAGGCCCCGGATGGCTCGGTCATCGTCCTCACCGACGACACCGATGGCGAAGTCATCCGGCTCACCCAGTGACCCGCGTACATCTTTGGTTGCATCGCCGGACGAGCGGTGTCACCAATCGGGGGCACAGGAGAGCCCATGGCTATCGTTGAGCGCCGCGACACCGACGAGATGGTCGGTCACATCATGCAGCAGGAAGCCCAGCGTAAAATCTGGTTCCTCCTGACGCTGGCAGGCTTCATCGTCACCACTGCCGTGTTGTTCGCTACAGCGGCCCCCGGCGGCGCCGACCTCGTCTTCACCCTGGCCCTGAACGGCGGCTTCGCCATCGCCATGATCATCTTCTACCGCGCCCGCGTCCGCGGCAAGGACCGCATCGGCCTCGCCATGCCCGTCATGCTCGCCCTCGTGAGCACCGTCCTCGTCTGGGTGCTATCGCGTAAGTTCTGAGCCAAGCGCCGCCGGCCTACGCCCGCCTGTGTCCTAGCGCGCCGCGACGCCCGCCGCCTCTTGACCGCAATCGCGGAGGAGAGCGAAGTGGCCACTCACGGCCATCGAAGCGCACTCATCCAGCGCCTTCGCCACGGCGCTGCCTTCGGCGAATAGATAGTCGCACTCGGTGGGCCGAGCCTCGGGCATGTTCCCTGGGCACAGCGGCTGCAAGGCGCGGATGGGGATGTGCTTGCCGTTGAAGACGGCGCCGTCATAGCCGACATGGTGCGCGAGATAGTAACCGTGGACGTGCAGCAGCTGCGGCGGCCAGGCGTCGCCAAAACTGCCGTCTTTCGACGCCACGGCGAGCGTCTTGCCCTCCGGGATCGCGGCGAGCACCGGCTCCGCCTTACGCACGACCGCGTCGAGCTCGGCGAAGAACACGGTGAGCGCGCAAAGATGTCCCGCGACGGCGAGCGGCGGCAGCACGTCGCCGACCCGCACGGGTCCGGTGCGGTCGGCCACCAGCCAGGCGACGAGCGCCAGCTCCGCCGCGAAGAACAGACGCACGTTGAACGCCCAGATGAAATCACCGCCGGCGTCCATGGCCATCGGCGTCGCGAGGTACGCCGTGGCGGACAGCGCGGCGAACGCTCCCAGCACCCGCGCCGTCCCGGCGTCCACGAGACCCGCGCGGCGCCGCGTCAACGCCAACACCGCCACCACGGCGATGAAGCCGATGTGCGTGAGCATCCCGTAACCGCGATCGAAGACACCGAGCTGCTGCTCGACGTGCTTCCAGACCATGGCCGCGTCCTCGTACTGCAACGCCACCGGCTGCCCGCGCTGCAAGAGGCGCATCACCACGAACGGCGCCAAGGGCAGCAGGCTCACCGCGCCGATCACGAAAGACTTCACGACGACGCGCCGCCGGGCGCTCGCCCAGGTCGCGAGCAAGGCGCAGGCCCACGGCACGGCCAGCGCCACGTGGGTCACCATCAAGGCGATGCCAGCACAGCACGCCGCGATAACGGACACATCACCGCGCGAGCGCGTCAGCCGCACCAGCTCCGAGACGCCGAACACGTAGACCGGCACACCCACGAAGGTCGGCACGAAGCCCCAGAAGAAGATCATCCCGTACGCCAGGAAGACCGACACGCTGCTCGCCCACCACGGCGCGTCGAGCAGCCGGAACAAGCGCCCGCTCGCGAGCACCGTCGCCAAGACCACCACGCTGCAGAACACCTTCGCCGCGAGCAGGGCTCCCAAGAAGGTCACGAGCGGCGCCAGCGCCAAGTAGACCAGGTAGTACGGCACCGGCTGCACGTTGATGGCGTAGAAGCTGCCCGCGACGGCGTCGCCGGCCACCAGCTTCGCCAAGATGTTCGCGATGGCGAGATGGCTGGGCAGATCGGTGCCCGGCAGGTACTCCACCGTCCACAGCGGCAAAACGGAGGCCGCCGCCAAAACGGTCAGTAAGCCATACCGATGCATCGGCGGGCGCTTTTATGCATGCCGACGCGCTCTTGCAACAGCGAAATGGTGCCAGAGCGGCGGAGGGTGCGCCGCCGCCGCACGTTGCTACGCGCGTGTCGCAAGCTGAGACGCGGCCCCCATGGCGAGCCGTCCAAACCCATCCGAATCGCCGAATCTCCAGTGGCACGCGCGCTGCAATTCGCTGCCGCATGAACGCTGTCACTTTCAAGCACCTCTCCCATCCCCGTGCTCCTCACATCCTCGATGTCGCCCAATGCCATCCGCCCGCCATAGCGGACAGATTCTCGCGGCCAACCAGCCTCGACGCGCTGCGCGCCAAGGAACGCCGGGCGCGCGGCCCGCTCAAGGACGGCATCCTCGCCCAGATGAACATCGCGGCCGGCGCGCTCGATGGGGCCTTCGGCATCAAGGCCGGCGCCATGTTCGGCTACGAGGCCGAGTACGCGAACGCCCGCACCGCCGCCCGCATCGAGAGCGCCATCGTCGGCGTGGTGTCGGGCATCGGCTTGGCGCGCACCGGCAGCGTGGGTCTCGCGGCCCTGCAAGGCGGCGCGGCTGCCGCGGTACGGCCGGCGGGCGTCGTGACTGCGGCGGCGGGCGCCACGGCGGCTACCGGTGGCCTTGCGAAGCTCAACCAACCGCTCGAGTCGCGCAGCGTCCGCCGTGATCCGCTCGGCAGCGTCCAAACCGCGGTCGACGGCACCGGCAAGGCTCACAAGGAGCTGCCCAGGCTGTCGACGTTGAAGTCCCTCCCGTCCGACGAGCTGCGGGCGTTGAAGAACGAGCTCGAGGTGAGCGTCACTCAGCGCATCCGCATGACCGCCGAGAAGGGCTCCGACTATGGTCATGCCGCCCGCCAGTGGCGCGAGCAGAGCATCATCAAGCTCATCGACAAGATCCTCGCCGACCGTCGGCAATAACGGAGGTGCCACATGAACTACGACAAAGACCTGCTCGCACACCGCCTATGGGAAGTCGTGCGCGCCCACCACAAGACTCCCGGTGACGTCCAGGACGCCTTCGGCGAGCTCAGCTCGCGGTTCCTCTCGGCGCTCCTCGCGAGCGACACCGCTTGGCCGGCGCGCCGCTACTGGTTCGACGGCGTCGAGATCGACGCGCACAGCGTCCCCGGCCCGCACGGCTTCGCGCTCAAGGGCCGCGTCCACTTCGCTCAGGGCGAGGACAAGTGGTTCAGCGCGCCGATCGAAGCGGAATACCACGCGCCGCCAGACGGGCAGCTCGAGTACCACGTCGTCTTCGACGCCACCGAGATCGGCGAGGGTCGCTTCGAGATGACCGGCCCCTCGAGGTTGCGGTAGGTGTCGGGCATGCCTAACGACTCGCGCGTCAACGAGACCACGCCGCTCATCCTGTCGCTCGCCCTGCCCTTTGGCGCGGCGATGGTCTTCGCGGTGCTCGTCTTCTTCATCCCGCCGCAGCCGCTCGACCCGCAGATCACGTTCGCGCTGCTGGTGTCGGCGGCGTTGCTCGGCATCGTGGGCCCTGCCATCGGCAAGATGCTGCGCGGCAAGATCGAGGCGGCCGACTATCCCACGTACCTGCACAAGGCCATGGTGCCGACCATGGTGAGCCTCGCCATCCGCGAGGCGGGCGTGATCCTCGCGGCGCTCTATGTCCACTTTGGCGGTCCGCTCTTCCGAGGCGGTGGCGTCGCGGGCATTCTCTTGCTCACCATGTTCCTCGACGCGCGCACGCCGACGCGCCAGAAGGCCGAGTTCGAGGAGCTCTCGGGGCGCCGCGGCTAGCTCTTGCCGCCGATAGCCCCCGCGGGCGGCCGAGTGTGGCGTGACGCATCACGGCGGCGCCCGATCCCCCGTGAAATTAGGCGAAATTCGAGGGATCTTCGAACGGCCCGCTGCTTGCAAACCCTCGCGGCAACGAACTGGAGGGTTCTCATGAAGGCTTTCAATCCGCTGTTCCGTCGCAACCGTATGTGGGGCCGCACCTGGGGCCGCGGCGCCGCCATGCCCGTCGCTGGTGGCAAGCTCCGTCTCCTCGGCCTCGCCGGCATCGGCTACGGCATCTACCGCTTCCTGCAAACCGAGCGCGGCCGCGACTTGAAGGACAAGGTCGTCACGCAGGCCCGTGACTTCGGTGAGCGCGTGCGCACGCGCTCGAACGACGTCGTGTCGCGCTCGAAGTCGCGTAGCAGCGACAACGATCGGCCGCAGTCGTCGTTCTAATGCCCTAGTTGTCCGCGAAGACGGCGCGGCAGGTCTGGCCCCGATTCACCACATTGGCGCGCGACCCCGCCGTCGCCATCTTTCGCGACAACGCAGCACCAACTCGAATGAAGGAGCAACCGATGCAACGCTTCACCTTATCCGCCATAGCGATCAGCACGGGCCTGTTCGCCGCCGCGGCCTGCATGGACAACGCGACAACGACCCGTGAAGTCACCACCACGCCAGCCAACCGCGACAGCGCCACCACCAAACCCGCGGGTGAGCTCGCCGGCGACGAGGCCGCGCTCGCCATGCTGACCGCGCTCAATCAAGGCGAGGTCGACCAAGCCAACGCCGCCATTCCCAAGCTCGCGCACCAAGAGGCCAAGTACTTCGCCACCATGATGCTGCGCCATCACAGCGAGGGAATCACCAAGCTCTCGGGCATCGCCGCCGAACGACACATGACCATGACCGACAACGGCGCCTCGCGCGCGATGAAGAAGGAGACCGCTGACCTCGTCGGCAAGATGAGCACCATGACCGCTGGTCCAGCCTTCGACCGCTTCTACATGCAAGCGCAGATCGACGGCCACACCAAGGCGCTCGAGCTGCTCGACTCGGAGATCATCCCGAAGCTCGACGACGCCTCGTTGAAGGCGCTGGTCCACGACATGCGCGCGCAGGTCGCCGACCACCTCGCGAAGGCGCGCGAGATCTTGCCCAGCATGCCGTCGACCTAGCTGGTCCGTTGGGGCGCGGCGCGCGCTAGCGCTGCGCCACTTCGGCGCGCCGGCTGTAGATGACCTCGGCGAGGCGCCTGACGTCGTCTTGGCGCACCCGCGAAGAAGACGTGCTGGCCCCAGCGACGGGTTTCGCTCATTCTGCGCGTCATGAGCGAATCCCTCGGTCTCGTCCTACCGCTCCTGTTCATTGGAGCCATCATCGTCGCGGTCTATGCCATCGGCCGCCACTTCGAGAAGAAGCGCGTCGCCGATCTCAAGGCCTTCGCCGAGCAGCGCGGCTTCGCGTTCGCCGAGACCAATCAAATCATCGCGGCCATGCCGTTCAGCTCCCTCCTTCAAGGCCGCAAGCAGGAGATCAGCGCCGCGCTCACCATCATGCGCAACGACGTCGAGCTCACGCTCTTCGATCACAAGTACGTCACGGGGCACGGCAAGAACCGGCGCGTCAACAAGCACACCCTGGTGTTGGTGCGCACGCCAGGCCGCTACGCTCCGCCTTTCTATGCCCGGCGGCAGCTCGCCTTCTTCGATGCCATCGGCAAGATGCTCGGCGGCCAGGACATCAACTTCCCCGAAGACAAGCATTTCTCGGACGCGTACGTCCTGCAAACAAAGGGTGACGAGGGAGAAGTTCGTCGCTTCATGACTCCACAGCTCCGCGGCGCGCTCAGCCGGCTGAAGGACAAGAAGATGAGCTTCGAGGCCATCAACGACACCTTCCTCATCGACCACAACCGCCGCCTCAAAGTGCACGAGCTCGACGAGTTCCTGGCGGCCGCGCTGACGCTCCGCACCAACTGGGCCTGAAAAGTCCTTGGCCGCGCCGCCGGTCATGCACATCGTGATCGGTCATGAGCGCCAAGGGGAAAGAAGAGCTCGACCGCGCCTTCGAGGCGCTCGAGGGCGAGCTTCCCGAGCGCATCACGCGGCCCCTGCACTGGCTGCGCGGCCCCAAGGCGAAATGGGTACGCATCCCGGTCGGAGTCCTCTTCCTCATCGGCGGCTGCTTGTGGTTCCTGCCGGTGCTCGGTGCGTGGATGTTGCCGCTCGGCCTCATGCTCATCGCGGAAGACCTGCCCTTCCTGCGCAAGCCCATGAGCAAGGCGATCCTGTGGATGGTGCGGCAGTGGCGTCGCTTCAAGGAGTGGCGCACGCACCGGCGCAGGTCACGCGCGCAGAAACGTCGCTGGCGGGAGCAACGAACGCTATGACGTCTCGGTGACCGTCACCTTCCTCGTGCGCCTCGCGGTTGCCGCGCCATGGCTTGGCTATGGGCTCTACGCCAAGGTGCTGGGGCGGGTGCCGCGACACGAGCGCATCGTCGCCCGCGTCCTCACGGCGCGGCACGCGCGCCTGCTCACCAAGCTCATTGGGCTCGCGGAGATCGGCATGGCGTTCTGGGTGCTGTCCGCGATCGCGCCCGTGCTGTGCGCTATCGCGCAAACGCTCGTGATCATCACCATGAACGTCATCGAGCTCACCAAGGCGCGCGACCTCCTGCTAGCGCCCAAGCTCATGCTCGCCGCGAACGCCCTCCTCGTCGGGGCGGCTTGGTATCTCGCGCTGATTGCAACACCCTGACCCATCCGCCTAGAGTTTCGACGTGACCGACTATTCCAGTGCATCGGACGAGGGCCTGACCGAGCGGCTGCGCCTGTTCGGCATCGTGGCGCTCGACGTCTCGATCATGGGGTGCCTCGTGCACGCGATCTCGGTCGTCGCGTTGGCGGGCCCCGAGCAGCTCCTCGCGCCGGCGATGTACGTGCAGGTCGCTGGCTGCATCTTCCCGCTCGCCACCTGGTTGCTCTGCCGCCAGCCACGCCGCGCCAGCTTCTTGCGCGTCGTCGAAGCCATCATGCTCGCCGGCTGCGCGCTGTCGCTCACCCTGATGGGGTTCTTGCTGGCCTCCAAGAACCCACCCCACATGGCCGGCGCATCGGCGCACGCCATCGAGCAGAGCCTCGAGCTCAACCAAGAGCGCTTCGCCGTGATCTCCGTCTACGCGACGAGCATGATCTACATCTTGCGCTCGGCCTTGGTGCCCAGCCGCCCGCTCCGCACCACGGTGCTCGGCATCGGCATCGGCGTCATCATCTTCATCGTGCCGTTCGTCCATCACCCAGGCACGGTCGACCGGAACGTACGCAACGCTATAGCGACCTTCGCGCTGTGGACGCTCGCGGTCGCCGTCTCCGCCACGCTGAGCTCCGTCATCCACGGCTTGCGCAAGGAGATCGCCAAGGCGCGCAGGCTCGGCCAGTACACGCTCGGCGATAAAATCGGCGAAGGCGGCATGGGCACGGTCTATCGCGCCTCGCACGCCCTGCTCCGCCGCCCCACCGCCATCAAGCTCCTGCAAGAGGGCCGCGCGGGTCACGACGCCATCCAGCGCTTCGAGCGCGAGGTGCAGCTCACCTCGCAGCTCACCCATCCGCACACCATCACCATCTACGACTACGGCCGCACGCCCGACGGCATCTTTTACTACGCCATGGAGCTGCTCGGCGGTCAGACGCTGCAGAAGATCGTCGAGAGCGAAGGCGCGCAAAAGCCAGGGCGCGTCGCGGGCGTCATGCGCATGGTCGCCGGGGCGCTGTCGGAAGCCCACGCCCGTGGTCTCATCCACCGCGACATCAAGCCGGCGAACATCGTCATCGGCGAGCGCGGCGGCATCCCCGACTTCGCGACGGTCCTGGACTTCGGCCTCGTGCGTGAAGCCAACGAGCAGCCGTCACCGGAGCTCACCACGGTCGGCACCATCGTCGGCACGCCCATGTATCTTGCGCCCGAGCTCATCCAGGGTCAGGCCGCGACGCCGCTCTCCGACATCTACGCGCTCGGCGGCGTCGGCTACTTCATGCTCGCCGGCACCACCGTCTTCGATGGCGACACCGTGGTCGAGATCTGCGCGCACCACCTCCACACGCCGCCAGCCGCACCGTCGGAGCGCTTCGGTAAGTCCGTGCCTCCCGCCCTGGAAGCGCTGGTGATGCAATGTCTCGCCAAGGATCCCAAAGCTCGGCCGCAAAGCGCGACGGAGCTCGCCGAGGCGCTCACGGCAGCCATCCCGTGACCGTGGTCATCGTGGCCGGATCGTCAGCGGCCGCGGGTCGAGACCCCAGCACGTCGGGCGCAGACCGGCGCGATGTCCCGTAGTGGCGTGACCCCTTTGGGGAGCTCGAGGGCAACACCGTACTTGCGGCCGAGGTTGCGGACGTTGCGCTGCACCATGTCGGTGTAGTCGCGATAAACGCGGGCGCGCTCGGCGGGAGAGTCGGCGCGGGCCAAGCCACGGCACACGAAAGCAGTCTCACGCTCGCCGTTGGCCGCGTGCTCCCGGGCCAGCCGCTGATTGCGCTCCTCACGGCCGGCGCGGGCCTGCGGGTTCAGCTGCTCGCGCAGCGCCGGAGTCGCCTGCCGCCAGAAATTCTCATCGGCGCGTCGGAACTGCCACTCACGGATGCCATCGAAAAGACCCACGGAAACCTCCAGCCTTTCTGGTCCATCGGCGTTCATGACTGAATGTTGTGCTCGGGGGGAGTGCACCCCTGTCACCGCGTCAGCCCCCTCGCTCCGCCCCACCTGGGGGACCTAGTATGAGAGCCAGCGATGTCCCGCCCGTCCCAGCCCGCCGTCCAGATCCGTGGAGCCCGTGAGCACAACCTGAAGGATGTCGACGTCGACATCCCGCGCGACGCCCTGGTCGTCTTCACGGGGGTCTCGGGCTCCGGTAAGTCGTCGCTCGCGTTCGGGACCCTCTACGCCGAAGCCCAGCGCCGCTACCTCGAGTCGGTCTCGCCCTACGCGCGCCGTCTGTTTCAGCAGATGCCCGTGCCCGACGTCGACGCCATCGAAGGCCTGCCGCCCGCGGTCGCTCTGCAACAGCAACGCGGCGGCACCACGGCGCGCTCATCGGTGGGCAGCGTCACCACCCTCTCGAGCCTCCTGCGCATGCTCTACTCGCGCGCCGGCACCTACCCGAAGGGCGCGGCCCGCCTCGAAGCCGAGGCGTTCTCGCCGAACACGCCGAGCGGCGCCTGCCCCCAGTGTCATGGCCTCGGCCGCCTCTACGATGCCACCGAGGAGTCGATGGTCCCCGACCCGTCACTCACCCTGCGTGAGCGCGCCATCGCCGCGTGGCCACCCGCCTGGCACGGCCAGAACCTGCGCGACATCGCCACCACCCTGGGCTACGACATCGATACGCCCTGGCGGAGTCTCCCCAAGAAGGACCGCGACTGGCTGCTCTTCACCGAGGAGACGCCGACGGTACCGGTCTACGCGGGCTACGAGCCGCACGAGGTACGCCGTGCGCTGAAGCGGAAAGAAGAGCCCAGCTACATGGGCACCTTCAGCGGCGCGCGCAAGTACGTGCTGCAGACCTTCGCGACCACCCAGAGCGCGCTCATGAAGAAGCGCGTGTCCCGTTACATCGTCAGCGCCGATTGCGCGCAGTGCGGCGGTAAGCGCCTCGGCCGCGCCGCGCTCGCGGTGAAGTTCGACGGCCGCGACATCATGGAGACCTCGCGGCTCACCATCGGGGAGCTGCACGCGCTCTTCGCCAAGCACGCGAAGACCGCTCGAGCGGACGACACCGGCCTGGTCATCCGGCGCATCGCCGAAGACGCGGTGGCACGTCTGTCGAGCTTACTCGACCTGGGCCTTGGCTATCTCACGCTCGACCGCAGCACGCCGACCCTCTCACCCGGCGAGCTGCAGCGCATGCGCATCGCCACGCAGGCGCGCGCCAATCTCTTTGGCGTGGTCTACGTGCTCGACGAGCCCTCGGCGGGGCTGCACCCCTCGGACACCGAGGCCTTGCTGCGCGCCTTGTCCGCTCTGAAGGACTCGGGCAACTCGTTGTTCGTTGTCGAGCACGCCATCGACGTCATCGAGCACGCCGACTGGGTGGTCGACGTTGGCCCCGCGGCGGGTGAGCACGGCGGCCGCATCCTCTATAGCGGTCCGCTCGCGGGTCTGCGCGCGGTCGAGGCCTCGCACACGGCGAAGTTCATCTTCCGCGAGCCGCGAACGGCGGCACGCAGGCGCCGCGAGCCGCATGGCTGGCTCACGCTCGAAGGCGTGACGCGCAACAACCTCGAAGCGCTCGACGTGAAGCTCCCCATCGGCGTGATGACCGCGGTGACCGGCGTGTCCGGGAGCGGCAAGTCGAGCCTCGTGTCGCAGGCGCTCGTCGACATCGTCAGCGCTCACCTCGGCATGGAGCACGGCGAGACACCTCGCGAAGAGGAAGCTCCAGATCTCGAGAGCGCTCCCATCGTCCCGACCTTGGGCGGCATCGCGAGCGGCGGTGAGCAGGTGAAGCGCCTGGTCATCGTCGACCAGAAGCCCATCGGCCGCACACCCCGCTCGAGCCTCGCGACGTACACCGGTCTGTTCGACCATGTGCGCAAGCTCTTCGCCAAGACGAAGCTCGCCCGCTCACGCCACTACGACGCGGGCCGCTTCTCGTTCAACGTCGGCAAGGGGCGCTGCGCCACCTGCAGCGGCGAAGGCTTCGTGATGGTCGAGCTGCTCTTCTTGCCTAGCGTCTATGCGCCCTGCCCGACGTGCCACGGCGCCCGCTACAACGAGGCGACCCTCGAGGTGACGCACGCGGGTAAGAACATCGCCGACGTCCTGCGCATGACCGTCGACGAGGCGCACGCCTTCTTCGCGGACGAGCCGCCGATTCACCACGCTCTCGGTGTCGTCCGCGATGTCGGTCTCGGTTACATCCGTCTGGGGCAGCCCGCCACCGAGCTCTCGGGTGGTGAAGCGCAGCGCGTGAAGCTCGCGACCGAGCTGCAACGTGAAGGACGCGGCGGCACCTTGTTCGTCCTCGACGAGCCGACCACTGGCCTACACCCGAGCGACGTGGAGAAGCTCCTGCGCGAGCTCGACCGCCTGGTCGCCGCGGGCAACACGGTCGTCTTGGTCGAGCACGACATGCAGGTCATCGCGAGCTGCGACTGGGTCATCGACATGGGCCCAGGCGCCGGCGCCAAGGGCGGCAAGGTGGTCGCCGCGGGCACACCCGAGAGCGTCGCGGCCGCGAAGACGAGCCGCACCGCGCCGTATCTCGCGAGCTTCCTGAGCGGGCGCTCAGCGCGTCTCGATCAACGCTGAGTCCTTCTCGTTGCAGACCTTCCGCTCGTACGCCTTGCCCTTGAAGGTGTGCGCCCGGCAGCCCATGCCTTTGTAGCCGTAGCGTTGGCACTCTGGGTCGCTATTGCAGACAGGCTTGCAATAAAACAGCCGGTCGCCGCCGTTGTCGACGCACAGGTTCCCCGCCTGACACTGTTCGTGCGCGGTGCAAGGATGGAACGCCGTGGTGGAGCCGTTGGCGAGCTTGTACGGGTCACGGCTCACGACCGGCGCGGCATCGTTCTCCGGGAGCGCCACCACGCGGTCGTTCATGCCGAGCATGATCGCGACGGCGTTGCGGACACCGACATCGAAGGTCGACTCCGAGGTTCCGAGGGGCTGGCTCAAGCGCTGCAGCGGCTCGGCTTTGCGCTGATCGATCCACACCAGGGTGAGGATATGTTTTTCACCCAGCGTACCGACGGTCGCCGAGACGATGCTGTCGACGCCCAAGCTACCCGCAATCTCGGCCGTGCAGCTCACATCACTGCAACCCGCGGCGTCACGCGTCGCCTCGAAGCCGAGCATGGCGTCGATGTCGGACTTACCAACGACGCGCAGCTCGTGACCCGCGAGATCTTGGAAGCTGGAGAGCAGCAAATCGTCGAGCACCTCGAGGACCGCCTTGTCGGCCTGGCCCTTGGCGCGCATCGGCATGACCGCGACGCTCTTTACTCCTTCGGGGAGCTTGGCTTCGCTCGTGGGTGGCGTCGCGGTCTTCGCGATGCGTGCTTCGGGCGTGGAAGTCGAGCAGGCGGACAGCAAAATGAACGCGAGGGGGAGGCGCAGGTGCATGAGCTCGTTCTAAGACCAGACGGCAAACGGATGCAAAGCCCCGCGACGCGTTCCTTGGCTCTCCAATTCGCGATAGGCACGAAGACCGAATGGCTCAGCCCGAGACACAGCCACCGCCTCCGTCGGGGTGGACGAAGCCGTTCCGCATCCTCGCGCAGATCGTGCTCGCGCCGATCATCCTCTTCGAGGAGTGGGGCTGGGAGCCATTGCAGCGGGCACTCGCGGCGTTGCTCCGCTATAGCCCCCTGCAGGCCGTCGAGCGGCGCATCGCCAAGCTCTCGCCCTACGCCGCCCTCGTCACCTACGCGACGCCCGCCCTCGCGCTCTTCCCGGTCAAGCTGCTCGCCCTCAAGCTCATCACCATCGGCCATCAGCTCTGGGGCCTCGCCGTCATCGTGGGCGCCAAGGTCGTCGGCACCGCTGTCGTCGCGCGTCTCTTCCACCTCACCAAGCCCGCGCTGCTGCGCATCCCCTGGTTCGCCCGCCTCTACGCCTGGTGGCTCCCCTGGAAGCAAGCCATCGTCAACCGCGTGAACGCGCTCGCCGTCGTGAAAGCCAGCAAGGCGCTCGCGCGCAGCGTCAGAGCGACCGTCGCCAGCTGGTTTGGGCGCCGCCGCCAACGCGATTGACGCTGGCCGCGGCCGCGGGACACCCATCAGAATCGCGTGATACGCCGGACGCGCGAAATCAACGAGGCGCACCAACGGCTACGAGCTCAGCGCTTCGCCGCCGTCTCGTCGGTGCATCCGCTCTCGCAGATGGCGTGGGCAACGTAGCCCGCGGCGGTCGCGAAGGCGCGGCCGGCGATGTCTGGCTTGGCGGTGTGGGGGTCGATGCCCTCGGTCACGATACCGCCGTCCCATGGGCTCGCCCGCAAGATCCGCAGCGCCCGCTCGCGGCCACGTGAGAGCAACAGGTGATCCGCCACCGACCACGACGTGGTGAACGGGACGCGGTAGCTGCCGGGCAGACCGTACGGCTCGTCCGCGTAAGCGTACTTGTGATTCGCCGAGTGCAGCCAGTCGTACGTACGCACGAACAGCGGATCATTCTCGGAGCAGAAGCCGAGCGCCGGCAAGAGGAGCAGCGCCCCCGGCGGCACCTCCGCGAAGACCGGCGTCTGTCCGTCGGAGCGAACGGCGAAGATCGGCCCCCCTGCCCCTGGCGCGCCGTCGGCGACCAAGTGCTTCAAGATCGCCGGCTTCAGCGCCCCCGCGCGGCTCTTCGCCTCGGCGGCGGCGGCCGTGTCGCCGAGCTGCGTGAACATGGTGCGCAGGTCGCCCATGGCCCGCCACGCCAGCACGTTCGGGTAAGTCATGAAGGGCTCGCGCTGGAACTCGTCCTGCGAGTCTTTGTGCGACGCGTAAAGACCGGTCGCCGCGTCGCGCCGCGCGTACAAGCGCTGCGCGAGCACGCCCACTGCTTCACGATGCTTGCGCAGCAGCTCGAAGTCGCCCGTACGGCGCACGTAGCGCGCAAGCCCCACCAACGGCGCCGCGGCCTCGTCGAGCTGGAAGCCGGACTCGAGCACCACGCCGTCGATGAAGCGGCTGTGCGTCCCGGTGTTGTTGAGCTGCACGGTGAGCGCGTATTCCAGCGCTTCGCGGGCGGCGCGCGGGTCGGTGTCGATGAGCGCGGGCAAGCTCCACAGCATCGAATCGCGGTCCCAGTACGCCGCGGACACGTAATAGCGCGGGCTGCGCGAGGTCACGCCCACGAGCTGGTCGGTGTCGAAGGTCCGCCCCCACGCGAACAGGCGCGTGAACAGGTAGTTGCGGTTCATCAACACATCGAGGTCCGGCTGCCCGGTGGTCCGCGTACGCGCACGCGCCCAGACCGCCGTGTCGCTCACGACGCTGTCACTGCCGCCACGCCGGATCCGCTGCTCGATGGTCGACGCCGCGGACTGCGAGCTCAGGCGGTCGACGCCAATGCCGATCACGAAGAACGCTTCAGCGGATGCACCAGGCTCCAGCATCTGGTCACGCACGGCGCGCCGCGCCACGGCGCCCGGCTCGC
>JBDHVB010000109.1:0-17798 GCA_039809465.1 Myxococcota bacterium | reverse complement strand
ACGACCACCGAGAAGAAGACCACGGCTCGAGCCAAAAGCGGCCGCGCGCGAGCGCCGCGTCGACGCTCGCGCGAACGCCCTCCCGCTCGAGACGTCGCTGCAGAATCGACGTGCTGGCTTCGACATCTAGCCCCAAGCGCGAGACGAGCCGCAATCGCAGACGCACGAGTGGACCCAACGTCGGCCCGAGCCCACCCTGCGTCACGGCGCCCGCGGCTGCGACACCCACCGATATGCGTGACGGGCCGGGCTCCGAAGACGTCGCCTGCGGCAACTCCACGAGCTTCTGCACCACCGGCGGCGCGGCCTTGGCGCGCTCGGGAGGCATGATCTGCAACTCGAGCAAGCTCGCGCGCAGCAGCTCGACGATGTGCAAACCGGTCAATGACGCCGCGTCCGGCGATTGCAGCTGCCGCGACGGCACGCGACGCACGCTGATCTTCCCGGTGACGCTATCGGCGATCCAGAACTCCACGGCCCGGTCGCGTGTCACGCGCCGAATGCTCAACGCCGCAACCGCGTCCTGTTTCGCGGCGGCGCTCTCGAGCTCTTCCCGCCTCTCGACGTCTTCACGCGCGACGCCGCTGACACGGACGACCTCGAAACCGACCGCGGTCAGCTCCGCTTCGGTACGCACCTCCGCCGCCGGCCAAGCCTCGTCGCTGAAGCTCGCGCCGAGCTCGAGCAAGACCACCTTACCGCTGACCGCGAGAGCCGGCGCCGCGGCGAAGAACACCAGAAACGCGACGATCAGCCGCATACGAGAAGCCTTTCTGAACGCGCCGTCTCAGCGCGCGAGACTACGGGCAAGCTCTGCATACGCACCGCCGGGGTGATGCTCCAAATAGTCGCGAGCCGCCGCGCTCGCACGGCTCGTGTCACCGGCGTGCTGCCAAGCTTCCATGCATCGCGCGCGCGCCTCTTCGACCAAGACGCCTCTCGGCTCGCGACTCACGTAGAGCGCGAAGAGTCGCGCCGCTTCTCTCGGGTCCGCATCGACGTCCGCGGCGATCCGCCCTTGCAGATAGGGCACGAGACGCGCCTGCCTGCTCTTCGGAAAGCGCTCGTTCAACGTCTCGAGCGCATGACGCGCTTCCTTGGCGGCCCGCGCATAGCGCGCCGTGTCCGCTAAAAGAGCGAGCTCCGCCGCGGAGCCACGCGCGAGAATCGCCGGCAGCCCCTCCGTGCGCGCCTCGTTCAACGCCTCGGCGTAACGCCCCTGTCGCGCCAGTGTCTGCCATTGCGGTGCATCGGGTGCCCGCGGCGGCGGACCGCGCTTCGCGGGCCTTGGTGGCGCGAGCTTCGCGGGGGCGGCGTCATCGTGTGGAGGTGACGCACCTTCCTCCTCCTCTTCCCGCGTCGAAAAACGCTCACCGCCACGCACGACGCGGCCGTCGCCCAACCCTGGCCCCGTCACGAGCACCGCGCCCGTCTCCACCGCGACATCGAGCTCGCCGCTCTCCCAGGTCACCGTGAGCACGGTGCCGGTGACCTCCACGGAATAGGCCGCCGCCGCGAACCGCCAGCGCTGATGGGCCGCGTGATTGACGTACGCCTCGAGCGTCCCCGACTCCAGCGCCACGTCGACTTGCCCGTCCGCGACCCGACGCACGCGGGCCTGTGCGCCATGGCGGAGCTCGACGCGGCTACCATCCGCAAATTGCAACGGCACGACACCGTCGGCGGGAGCCTGCAACGGCGCACCGACCGGCATGGGTTTGGCGGCGACCGTGTAGGCAGCGACGGGCTCCTCGGGCAGCCGCGCCCAATACACGACAGCCACCAGCACGCACGCCGTCGCGAACCCAGCCAGGGCGAACATCAGCCGACGCGGTCGCGCCGGCGCGGCGAGCGAAACGGCGAACCGCCGGCGTTGCGCCGCCAGCCGCGCCTCATCCGGGCCACTCCCTAGGCGCTCGGCCGCGTCGCGCCCCAAGCGTTCGAAGTCGATCATTGGCCCACCTCACGGAGCGCCCGATAGGCCGCGAAAGCGGGCTCCTTCGCCGCCAGCTTGTCGAGCTTTTCCTCGGCGGACTTGATGCGACGCTTCACCGTAGCGATCGAGCAAGCACACACGGCGGCGATTTCGTCGAGGCTGCTGCCTTCGATGTAGCGCAGGGTGAAGGCAATGCGATCATCGACGTTCAGCTTGCGTAGGATCGCATACAAACGCGCCAAGAGCTCGCGGCCTTCCGGATCATCGTGATACGCCGGCACGAGCTCGTTCACCTCCGCCGACGGAACGACCCACCGGCGGTACCGGCGGTGGCGCAGCTCGGTACGCACGGTGTTGATGGTCAGCGACACGAGCCAACTGCGCAGAGCTTCAGCATGGCGAATGCGCGACGCCGAAGCCAAGGCCGTGGTGAAAACGTGCTGCACCATGTCGTCGTGCTCACCATCCGCACCCAGAAACCGCCAAACCAAGCGATTCACCATACCGACATAGCGGTCATAGAGGGCCATCGCGCTCGCGGCATCGCCACGGCACAGCCCCTCCACGATCTGCTCATCCGTGGGCAACCCCCTGGGTGTGTCTTCTGGACGCACAATGCTCATGAAAGAAGTGCCATGACGGGTCCTCACGGCTCAAAAATCGTCTCTATCATTCTCTCTGATCGCTAGCCCAGCCAAGGTCCTGCCATGACAGCGGATTGTCGATTTTTGAGCTGCCCGCGCGACGTGTTCGACTCACCTGCATCCGGTCGCGAGGACCTACATTCGCGCCCGCAGGTGAGCCTCATGAGATTGGCACAGCTACCGACGACACGCAGCGGAAGTGACGCATCCTGGCGCGCTTGCGAGGAACACTTTCGCGCGCTGCTCGGCAACGATGCGGTCCTCGTCGGCGACGCCAGCGCGGCATTCGGTGAAACTTCGTCGTCAGTGCGGCGCGCCGTACCAATGGTGCTACGCCCAGCCTCCGAACAGGAAGTCGCGGCCATCGTCCGCATCGCGCGCGAGCACGATTTGCCGCTCTATCCCGTGAGCACCGGGAAGAACTGGGGCTACGGCAGCGCCGCGCCGGTCGTCGACGGGTGCGCTATCGTGGACTTGTCGCGCATGAACCGCATCATCGCGATGGACACCGACATCGGCGTCGTCACCGTCCAGCCCGGCGTCACGCAAGGCCAGCTCGCCGACTACCTCAATCAACACCGTCTTCCCTTCATGGTCCCAGTCACCGGTGCCGGCCCCACGGTGAGCCTCCTCGGCAATGCTCTCGAGCGCGGCTACGGCATCACGCCGTACATCGACCACTTCGACGCGATCACCTCACTCGCCGCGGTCTTGCCCGATGGTGCGATCTACCGATCCGCCCATGCGCACATGGACGCAACCACCATCGACCGCGCATACAAATGGGGCCTCGGCCCATACCTCGATGGCTTGTTTGCGCAAGGCTCGCTCGGCATCGTCACCGAAGTCAGCATCGCGCTCGCGCGCCGGCCGCAGGAGATCGCGCTCTTCATGATGGACGTCCACGACGACAGCGCCCTGTGGAATCTCATCCGGCCGCTGCGGATGCTGATGAGCGAAGGCAGTGACATGCTCGGCGGCATCAACGTCATCAAGCGCGAGCGTCTGCTCTCCATGCTGGAGGGTGACGAGCTCCACGGCAACGCAAGACGCTCGCTCCCCGCATGGATGGTCGTTGGCGCCGTTTACGGCACGAGCCGCCTCGCGAAGGCGATGCGCGAGCACGTGCGCGAGCGCCTCCACCGCTTTGGCAAGCTTCGCTTCTTCACCCGTAAGACACTCGAGCGCCTCGAGTGGTTGTCGCGCTTACCGCTTCCCGGTCTCGAGGGCCTCCGCTTACGCGTACGGAAGGGCTTGGACCTCGCCGACATCATGGGTGGATATCCACGCGAAGTCGCGTTGCCACTCGCCTATGGTGACACGACTCCCAGGGGCGCCTCCCCGCTCGATCCACAACGGGATGGTTGCGGTCTCCTGTGGTATTCACCTCTCGTGCCGTTGAAGGCGCAAGCGGTGATCGACTATGTCGACTTCGTGACGCGCGTCTGCGCGGAGTACGGCTTTCCGCCCCTCATCACGCTGACGCTCATCTCGGACCGCTGCTGCGACAGCACGCTCCCGCTCGTCTTCGATCGCGGATCACGCTCGGAAGCCGCCGAGAACTGCTTGAGAGAGCTCATCGAGAAAGGCCAAGCCATGGGCGTTCTTCCGTATCGTCTCGGCGTCACTTCGATGCAGCGCTTCACGAGTGATGAAACGTCGCCGTTCTGGCGTCTCGTGGGGCAAATCAAACAGGCGGTCGACCCGAGCGACATCATCGCTCCCGGGCGTTATGCGCCGCTGGGGCGCCGATGAAGCACGTCGTGCTTGCACTCGCTGTTTGGAGCGCGGCCGCATGTGCGCGCAACGATCTCGTTCCGATCGATTGCGGCACGCGAGGCGACGGCTACTCGTTCTGTCCGCCACGGGAGGATCACGTCACGCCCCCCAAGAATTGGAGCGAGTGGGTCGACCGCCTCGGGCTCCCTGCGTGTCCGCCCGCGCCGGTGCTCGTCGTGACGACGACCGCGAGCCAGCTCGATGGCGGCGGTGGCATCACCGACGTCACGCAGGCCGGCCCCGAGCTGTCGCTGCATGAAGCGCTGACGATCGCCGCGAACCGCGCCGGCCCCGACACCGTCACCTTCGATCCGGAGGTCTTCCCGAGCGACTCTCCACGGACGATCCTCGTCGCCGAGGAGCTCGACTTTCCATCGAGCCTCTCTCACGTCTGCATCGACGGACGGGGCGCGGGTGTCGTCGTCCAGTGGTCCCAAGCATCGACGCAGAAGGCATGGTCGCTGCTCGACGGCAGCGCCATGTACGGGCTGACCCTTCTCGACCTACCATCCGAGCTGGAGGTCACCTCGAGCCAGGTCGCCGGTTGCCGCATCGGCACTGACGGAGTGGATGTCTTCTTCGGCGACAGCAGCCCGCCCTACGTCATCGTCGTGCACACCCAAGCGGACATCGGCCCAGGCAACTCTTTTGCCGGAAGAGAGGATTACTCGACCGCGATCGCGGTGCTCGACTCCGCGCAAGTCGCCGTGCGTGAGAATTACTTCGGTTGGGACCCGGTCACCCGGCTCGATCTCGCGCTGGCCAACGCGGTGGAGCTCATTGGCGACGCCACCATCGTCGGCAACACGGTGCATGTCGATGTCTTCGGCGTCACCATTCGGACCAACACGGTGCCCAACACCGTCGTCATCACGGACAACACCGTGGTGTGTCGCAACCCAACCCAGGCGACGGTCGGCATTCAGGTCGCGACGGCCTTGGGCAAGGTCGGTCCCAACGTCATTCGTGACTGCGCTCTGGGCATTCGCGCCGACATGTCGACGGCGGCGGCGATCTCGGCGCACACGTTCATCGATGACCTCGTCGCGTTCGTGACCGACGTCGTCGTCCCCCCGCCCGTCATCGTGTCCGCGACCGACGCGAACGCGACCGGCTCCTGCGTCAGCGCGGGCACCGTGGAGCTCTTCACCATCGACGGCGGCACCATTGCCTACGCCGGCGCGGCGCCGTGCACGCCAGGCAGCCCGTGGACCATCGACGCGCCGAGCACCTTCGCCCCGGCGACGTCGTTGATCGCGACGTTGATCAATCCCGACGGAACGAGCGCGTTCTCGTCACCCGTGACCCTCGAGTAACCCGACCGCGCTGTGGAGGTGGGCAGCCAATGTGGAGACTTCCTCGTCCTTTGCTTCATCGTTTGATTCGGCGCCGCGCTGGGTTGGGATCGCTCCCGCTCGATCGCTTCAAGATCAGCCTCGCGCGCACGGCGCGTGACTACGAGGCGGCGTTTCGTCTGGTGCAGTCGGCTTACGTCGCCGACGGCATCGAGTCGCCGGACAGCCCGGTGCTGCGCATCTTTGGGCATCACGCGATGCGGGAAGCGACGGTATTCGTCGCCCACGAAGGGGATTGCCTCGTGGGCACCATGACCGTTATCGAAGACTCGCCCGCCGGCCTGCTCTTGGACGGCGACTATCCGAGCGAGCTCGATGCGCTACGGGCCTCGGGCAGTAGAGCCAAGCTCGCCGAGCTCTGCGGGTTGACGGTCGTGCGTCGCTGCACCCACGGCGGAGTATCGCAGCTCCTCGCGCTCGCCGCGATCCGCTTCGCCGCCGTGCATCGCGGGTGCTCGCACGTCGTCGTCGGGGTCAACCCGCGCGCCGTCGAGTTCTACGCGGCGCTCTGGGGTATGCGGCCGTTCACCGGTGCCCAGCACCACGCGCACTTGAACGCGCCGGTCCTCGGGCTCGTAGGTGAGTACGAAGCGACACGCGCGTTTCTCATGCGTCATTACAAGAGGCCCATCGCGACGGGAGCCAACGCGATCGATTACGTCTTCGGGAGCGCCGTCTTTCCCGGTGTGTCGCTGCCGGAGGTCGACGAAAACACGCTCACCCGCTGGAAGATGCCGCGCGAGACTTTCCGGCGGCTCTTCATCGAGCGGACCCGTCTCATCGACTCACTTCCACCGGAGATCCGCGCCCAGGTCGCCCGCCAGCGCACACGCGCGACCTGGATGAACACCGAACCGTCGGTGAGCGTCGATGAGGTCTACGAAGCGCTCGGGAGCGCCGAAGACCACGCGCCGGATCCCAGGGCGAAATGAAGCGCCTCGCCAACCTGCTCGTCGGGCGTGCCCCGCTCGTCGCCGTGGTGCTCGCGAGCATCCTGCTCGCCGCCGCGATCCTCGCCCCACGCCTACGGAGCGAAGCCGGCTTGTCGATCTACATCGACCCGGAGCACCTCCTTTCCCGAGCAGCGCGGGTCGTAACCGAGCACTTCGTCGGTGACGAGATCATCTTCGTCGTCTACCAAACCGACGACGTCTTCAAACGCGAGCGCTTGCAGACCTTGCGTGACGTCGGCGAAGCGCTCGCGGCGATCACCGCCGGCGACGAGCTGGTGATCGACGACGTGCGCAGCCTCGCGACGGTCGACGACTTGGTCGGCGAGGACGACGGTTTTCGCACGCAACCGCTCGTCCCCGATCCCATTCCCGAGAGCACGGCGCGGATCGCCGAGCGCGCCGCCAACAACCCCATCGTGCGCGATCTGCTCCTCACCGACGGCGGGCACGTCGGGGCGTTCGTCGTGCGCTTGCGTGACGGCTTGAGCGACGAGCACCGCGAGTCCGCCATAGCGTCCATCCGTGGAATACTGGACGCGCATCGCGAAGTGCGCTGGGCGCTCGCGGGCGAGCCGGTGATCGAGCTCAACATGGCGCGCTTGCAGCAAGCCGACGTCGCGCGCTTCATCCCTTGGGTCTACCTCGCGCTCGGGCTGCTCGTCGTCGTCTTCGTGCGGCGCGCGCTCGGCGTCCTCATCGCGCTGGCGAGCGTGGCGTTCAGCATCCTCACGGGCTTCGCCGTGCTGGTCGCGACCGGCAGCTCGCTCAACAACACCTCGGCGATGCTCGCGCCCGCCATCATGGCCCTGAACGTCGCCCTCTTCGTGCATTTCTTCAACGAGTACGCCCATAGTAGCGGCTCACCCGCCGACGTCCTCGCCGACCTGCTCCCACCCATCGCGATGGCGGAGCTCACCACCGTGCTCGGCTTCTTGGGGCTCGCCTCGGCGCGCGTGCCGGCGGTGCGCGAGTTCGGGGTCGCCGCCGGGCTCGCCGTGGTCGTGTCGTTCGTCACCACCACCTGCATCTTGGCGTTGGTGTGTCGCTACGTGCCTCCCGCCAAGCTCACCTCACGCAGCGGCATCGTCAACTCGCAAAGGCTGGCCTCGGGCCTTGCCGCTTACAGCCTCGCGGTCATCCGTCATAGCAAACCAATCTTGATCGCCGCGTCGGTCTCCGTCGTGCTCGCCGTCATCGGAGCGCTGAGGATCCGCGTCGATCAGGACGCCACGACGTTCTTCCCGGCCGAGACGGAGGTGCGCGTCGCCACCGCGCTCGTCGACGAGGAGCTCGGTGGTAGCACCTTGGTCATCGCGGCGGTCGACGGCGGCCGGGCCGGGCGTTTCACGGAGCCCGAAGCCATGCGGAGGCTCGAGCGCTTGGCGGCGCGCCTGCGCGAGCTCGGCGCCAACCGCGCGATAGGCGCCAACGACTACGTCGCGCTGATGCGCCGCGAGCTGATGGGTGGAGCGCCCAACGAGCTGCGCCTCCCGGAGACGCGCGAGCAGATCGCGCAGCTCTTGCTGCTCAACGGCGACACCGCGCTCGACGAGTATCTGGACGGTGAGCGGCGCTGGGCCCGCGTCGTGGCGCGCTTCCCCAAGCACGGAGCGCGTGACGTCAGCGACTTGTACGCCGCGCTCGACGCCAGCCTCGCCGAGCTCTTCCCCAGCGACGACGGATGGTCCGCCATCGCGGTCTCCGCGGCGCGGCAGCAGGCGGCCCTCGCCAACGAGCTCATCGGTGACCAGGCCGGAAGCCTCGTATGGTCGGGCATCCCGATCGTGCTGATCATGATCCTGATGCTCCGCAGCATCAAGCTGGGTCTCTTCAGCTTGCTGCCGAACGTCTATCCCATCTTCATGAGCTTCGGCGCGATGGGGTGGCTCGGCATCGAGCTCAACATCGCCACCGTCATGACGGCGACGGTGGCCCTCGGCATCGTCGTCGACGACACCGTGCACTTCTTACGCTCGCTCTCCATCGAGCTGCGCTCGCATGGTGATCTCACCCGCGCCGTCTCCGAGACCATGCGCGCCAAGGGCATCGGCATGCTCGCGACCGCGCTCGTCATCGAGCTCGCCTTCGCGGTCTTGGTGTGGTCCGACTTCGGCCCGACGCGAAACTTCGCGGTGCTCATGTGCATCGTCATGAGCACGGCTCTCATCGGGGATCTGGTCATCATGCCGGCGGCGCTCGTCGCTTTCGGCAGCAAGCGCTTGGCTCTTCAAGGGGCTCCACGGCGCATGAAGGAGCAATTCGCATGACCGCGCTGTCCGTCTTGACTCTCTGCTCGTTGGCCATGGCGAGCGACGCCACGAAGATCATGCAAGACAGCGACGGCCGCCACCGCCTCGTCTTCGAGTCCGTCAAAGCGACCATGACGCTGCAAGCTCACGGTGGCGCGACCGAGAAGCGCACCTACGTCACGACCGTCGCCCAGGATGATCACGACGGAGACAAGCTCCATGTCCGCTTCACGACACCTGGCGACATCGCCGGCACCGCGTTGCTCACGCTCGAGGGCAAGGACCGAGGCGACGAGCAGTGGCTCTATTTGCCGTCGTTCAAGAAGACGCGCCGCCTCGGCGCCGCCGAGCTCGGCGACCGGTTCGTCGGGAGCGACTTGTTCTACGAAGACCTCAGGCGTCATCGCGTCGCCGACTATTCTCACACCTTGTTGCGCGAAGAGACGATCGACGGCGCCCCCTGCTATGTCATCGAGTCCGTGCCCACCGCCGACAAGGTCAAGCGCGAATCACCGTACGCCAAGACTCATAGTTGGCTCCGCAAGGACAACCTCGTGGCGGTCCGCGTCCGCAACTTCGACCGCCGCGGCAGACCCGCGAAGGAGGTCGTGACGAGCAAGCTCGTTCAGGTCGGTGGGGACGCCTGGCGCGCCGATCGCGTCGAGATCACCGACGTCACGCGCAAGCACCGCACCGTGATCGAAGTGCTCTCGCGTGACACCACGGCGAAGATCTCCGGGAGCCTCTTCAGCCCGCACGGGCTCGCGGACCAATGATCGCCGCGATGGTGCTCTATCTGAGCACCGTCATTGCGGACAATGCACCGGATCGTGAAGCCGTCACGGCGCCCGCGCTCTCGGGAGAAGCGCCGAGTCGCCTCGATGGAGCGAGAGCGGTCGCGGCGCGCTCGAAGAGGAAGCGAAGCGCTCGGCGCAAGCGTCCACGCGCCTCGACCGCCGCGCCGACCGTGCAAGCCCCGGCCGAAACACCGGAGGAGACCCGAGAAGAAGGAGGAGGAGGCGAGCACGGCGATGGTGAGTGGAACGTCGAGCAGCTCGACTTCGACGAGGTCGAGACCCCCGACAACGAGAAAGACTCTTTGTTCGCCTTCGACGCGCGGCTCGATCTCGAGCATCACGAATTCGTGGGGCGCGAGCTGGGGGACCGCCTCGATGGACGCGACAACCTCGAAGCGAGGCTCGGGATGACGTTCGGCACCAGCGCGGTGTTCCTGCGCGCGGAGGGGGATGCCCGCAAGGACTTTGCGACGCCTGAGCGTGACCGCGTCGCCTTCCTCGAGGCTTACGGAAACGCGGAGCTCGGGCCGCTCTCTCTTCGCGTGGGCCATCAGCTCACGGCTTGGGGCGCGACCACCCTAGTCGTTCCCGGAGACATCATCGATCGCATCGACTACCGCGACGTCGTGAGGCCGGAGAAGCTCGCCAGCATCAACGCGCGCGCGGCGCTGTCGCTGGGTCGCCTCCGCTTCGAGCTCTATGCGCTCCCCCGCCCCACGGTTCATCGCGTCCCATTCGACGTGCAAACACAGCTCGGAGGCGAGCCTCGCGCCGTCCCCATGAGCGCGGAGCACATCCAGGGAGCGGCTCGGCTCGTTCTGTCCTTGCCCGCGCTCGACGTCTCGATCGCTATCGCGAACATCTACGACCATGTCCCCGTCGTCGTCGTCGACCACGCGACGTTGCTTGCGCGGACGAGCCAGCGGCGCTTGTGGGCGGTGGTGGTCGACGCCGAGACGACGCTCGGCAAGGCGCGCTTCGCGCTCGACGCCGTGGGCTTCGAGCCCGACGACGGCAACCGCGCCTACGGGATCGCGGTAGCGGGCATCGACTACCGCACCGCGCAGTTCTCGACCGATCATAGCGTTCATCTGTTCCTCGAGGTCGAAGCGGCGCGCCGCGCCTCGACCCAGGGCCCAAGCGGCATGCTCGATCCATTCCGGACGCCCTTCGCCCGCGCCGTGATCGGGCGTGTCACTTACGACATCGGCGAGGTCTCGAGCACGTCCGCTGGAGTGTACGTCGACCTCGAATCGGGAGCGACCGCGGTGAACGTCACATGCGAGCTGAGGATCGTCACCGCGACACACGTACGCTTCGGATTCGATCGACTCGCGGGAGCTCCCAATACGCTCTTTGGACGCTATCGCGATGACAGCCGCGTCTTCGTCGAGCTCTCGGCGTTGTTCTGAGTGACGGAGCACGGCGCGGCGACCGAGCCCATTGGGCTCGTCGCATGCTTGGATCAAGACCCCGCCTGACCATCAACGGTCAGGCGTCCGAGAGAGCTCCGGCGGAGGATGGGGTCCGCCGGGCGAATGCTACGGCTTGAACGACTTCATGATGTCGCCGAGCGCGCCATCCAGCTCGGGGATGCGGGGCTCGTCGACGGTGGCGACCAGCTGGGTCAGCACTTCGTCGTCGATGCGGAAGACGTGCTTCTGGACCAGGCGGACTTGCGGGGTCGCGTGGAAGCTGACCGTGAGCGCGATGCCCTCGGCGCCGTCCACGAACTTGAAGTTCTCCTGGTTCATGCGCTTCAGGCCCGGCACGGCCTGCGCGGTCTGCTGGTAGAACTCGTTCATCGCCGCTTCGGGGCTGGGGTTCGTCGCTGGCACGCGCGAGACGACGATGTTGGCGCGCGGCTTGGCCTGCGTGGTCTGCAGTGCGAGCGGCACTTTGAGGGTATCGGCCGGCTCGATGTAGGTGAGCTGAACCCGCATTTCCCAGTTCTTCGGAACTCCCAATTGTCCCTGACCGACCTGCTTCATCGCGTCCTGCCTTTCGTGCGTCGTATATGGGGGAAAGGCGGCGCGAGGCAACTGCCATGCGCCGCCGACTGCTAGCGGCCCTTCATGGCGTCGTCGATCTTGGCGCCGACCTTGTTCACCAGCTCGCTGCCGAGCTGACGGACCACGCGGCGCTCCGCCTCTTCACGCGAACGGTGGCCTTCCTTGCGGCTCTCGTTCATGGCGGCGATCGACTTCTTCTTGGCGACGTTCTTCACGTCGAGCTGCACGACGCCGCGCGCGAACGAGATCGACGCGGCGCTGCCGGTGCCCTTGCCGCCGTCCTCGATGCGGATGTTGGCGGTGATGAGCACGTCGAGGCCGCTGCTGCTGCCGTCGACCTCGCTCACCTCGTAGCCACGCTGCGTGAGACCCTGCACCAGCGCGGTGCGGAAGTCCGAGGCGTACGGTCCTTCGGCGGTGACACCGACCTTCAAGGCGGTCTGCACGTCCTCGAGCGCCGCGGCGACGTCGGCGTGCGAGTACTCACCGGCGATGCCAACACCGTCGGCGTCGACGATGCGCAGCTCGCCGTTCAACGCCTCGCGCTGCACCATGGCGTCGAGGGCGCGCGACAGCTCCTTGAGCTGCACTTGCTTGTCGTTCGTTTTAGCGGAGCTGATGTGCTTGCCGATGGTCGAGTCGAGCTCGGCGATCTGCGAGCGCAGCGACGCCGAGGCCTTGGCGCGCTCCATGCACGCCAAAGCGTACGTCGAGCCCTTGCCCTCCCAGACCTCGTAGAGCTTCACGTCGGAGAAGACCTTGCCGGTCGAGATCTTGGTGGTCTGCTCGCTCGACTGGGTCTCCAAGGGCTTGGCGCCGGTGCTGCTGTAGGCGCCCATGAAGTCCTTGCTGACCGCCTGGACGCGCGCCACGAAGATGCGCGACAGCGAAGCGTACGAGCCGTTCTCGGCGATGGGGCGGGTCGGGCCGCTGCCGACGCCGCAGAGGTAGTCGCGGTATGGCCAGCGCGAGTCTTCACCATCGACCCAGGCCGGCGCGTCACCACCACGGCGGGCCTTCACGTCGTCCTGCGACGAGGACGGCTTGTTGTCGGGCTGCCCGCTCTGCTCGGTGGCCGCGACCTTCGCCGGCGGCTTGGGTTGCTCGGCCTTCTTGCCGTGCTTGTCGAAGATGTCGTCGGTGTCGACCTTGGTGACGTAGCTCTTCACCGCGCCCGATTCCTCGGCGGCGGCGATGAGCTCGGTGGCCTTCTTCAGGTCCAAGGCCGCCAAGGCGTACATGGTGCCGTCGTTGGCGATGTAGCGGTCGACGATCTCGACGCCCTTGAGCGACGCCGATGCCGCCGTCTTGATGGCTTGCTCGACGGCCTGGTCGTCCTTGCCGTTGGTCGACGACTGGTAGTCCTTCATGAGCGAGGCGCTGAAGACCTCGATGACCTTGGCGATCTCGGCGCGGGCGCGGTTGTCGGTGGTCGAGCGCAGGAGCGACGGGTTCTTGATGCCGCTGGCCGAGCCGACGCCGTAGAAGACGCGCTTGCCGTCGGCGTTGATGGCGGCGCTGCCGCGGTTGACCCAGCCGGGCTCGCCGTCGTCCTTGGCCCGGTCCTCGAACGCCGCGACGTCGCGGTCGCTGTTGACACTGTCCGCTTTGGCAGACTTCGAAGAACCTTTGGAGCCGCCGCAAGCAGCAGCGGCGACGCAGAGAAGAACGACGGCAAGACGCTTCATGAGGGTAGTGGCTCCGTAGACCCGTTTGACGGGGAGGGAGGCTACCTCATTCTCGTGGGTCGAAACAAAGGCCGAGGGGCCGATAACCGATGGCCGAAATTACTTCGCGATAAACGTGCTCTCCCCAAACCCCTCGTTCTCCGCCTCATCGATGACACGCACGGTGAACGTATGCGGCCCCTTATCGAGATTATCGAGCTTCACCTCGAACGCCTCGTTCGCCCCATCGAGCACCCCATCCGTCGGCGCCATCGGCCGGAACTCGCCACCATCGACCGCGTACTCCGCGCCAACGATGGGCCCGACATTGTCCGTCACGCTCAGCTTGATCGTCGCCTTCTTCCCGTCGACCGCGATCTTCATACCCTCGACCTTCGGCTGACTGTTGTCGACGAGCACCGAGGTGCTCTCGCGGCGATCCTCGAGCTCCGAGCCGCGCGGGTTCGAAGGCTCGTCGGTGGCGCGGACGCGGAACTGATAGTGGCCGTCGGGGAGCTGCGCCGATTGCACGGTGTAGAACGGCTCGGCGAGATCCTTGTTGAGGGTGCGCCAGGAGGCCGACCCCTCTGGGCGGAACTCGAGGTCGTACTTGAGCTCGTCACCGTTCGGGTCTTCCGCGACCCAGCGGACGGTCAAGGCGCCACGCTGCTCGATCTGGCGGGCGCGCGAGGCCTGACTGCGGCTCTCGTTCTGCTCGCCACGGCGCATCTCTTCCGAGGCCTTCTCGGCGAGCGACACCGTCTTCGACTTCTGCTCCTCCCGCGGCACGCCAATCAGCGCGACGCCTTTGCGCAGCGCCACGACCTCGCGCACGAACGGGCGCAGGTTCTGACGGAGATAAGCGACGCGCATACGGTTGATGCGCGGCGCTTCCTTACCGTCACTCGCGAGCGTGAGACGCATCTGCACGAAGCGGCCGTTGGGCACGTCGGCGCGCTGATTGCCGGGGTACGGGATCTCGTTGCTCCACTGCGACCAGGTGGCGTCGGGTGTCGCGGTCTGGCCGGTGCGCACCGCGACGGTGGCCTTGGTCTTGTCGGGCACGACGCCGAAGAGCTGCACGGTACCGAAGCTCGAGTTGATGCCGGCGTCGTAGGCCACGGTGAAGAACTCACCCTTCTGCGCGGTCGGGCCAGTCACCTGAATGACCCGGCCACCGGCGGACGCAATGGCGGCGATGTTGCCCTTGCCAGCGTCGACCAGGTGCGTGATGCGGCGCGACTTGGCCTGGTAGATCATGCTGATCTCGCGGTTCTTCGGCGCCACCGAGTACAAGCGGCCACGCGGATCATCGCGCCCCGAGGCGCCGGTCGCGACCAGCACGTTACCGCCGCCGTCGACCGCCAGCGCGAAGATGGCCTCGTCGTTCGAGCCCGCCAACGTCTCCGACGCGCCGTTCATACCGACGCGCACCAGCTGACTGCGCACCGTCGGGCCCTTCCCCTTGCGCGGACCTTCACCGTCGTCCGACGCGAGCGCCTCGGCGCCGCTGACCGCCGCGGCGTACGCATAGCCGTCACGCAGCACGATGGCGGTGATCTCGGGGTGTCCGCTATCGAAGAGAGCGCGAAAGTCCTTCTCGCCGTCGCTCGAGCGGAACAGGATGCCGCGCTCGCCGCCACCCGCGAAGATGCCCAAACCCTTGGCGTAAGCGATCGAGCGCAGGTGCGACTGCTCCGACTTGAAGAGCTCGGCCGCCTTGCCGTCCTTGCCGATCTTGAGGACCTTACCTGGGTCGCCGGTGGCCACGTACAGACCGCCGCCAGGCGCCTCGGTCATCGCCCAGACGTATCCGACTTCTCCGCTGAAGAAGACGGTCGCCTTACCTTTGCCGTCGAGCTTGTAGATTTTCGCGGACGGGCCGGTCGCGGCGAACAAGCCGTCGCCGGTCGCGAGCATCGCGGTGACCACGCCACCCTCGAGCTTGGCGATCTCGCGGCTCTTGCCGTTCTTGTCGATGGCCAGGATGGTGCCGCCGCCAGACTTGGCGACGATGATGTCGTCGTCCTTCGCGGCCGCCGCGGTGAAGCTCACCGCCGCATCGGCGAAGCGCTCCTTGGCGATGGGCGGCAAGGTGATGAGACCGTCCTCGGTGACCGCGGTGCTCTCGGGGTTGCCGTCGAGGAAGCTGCCGAAGCCCTCGAGGTTGTAGAAGCGCGTACCCTCGGCTCGCGCCGCCCCGGCGTACGTCATAGCGGCCACCACGGCCAAGACCTTCAATTTCATCTGGGATGCCTTTTTCACGGACGACAGCTTGGTTCTGAAGAGCTAAAGAGCGATGCCTAGGGAGCCACGACCTTGAGCTGCGTCATGGCCCCGCCCATGACGGTCCCTGGACGGGCACGACGCTCTTCCCAGGCGAGTCCGCGATTGCGGCGGCGCACGTTGGGGTCGCCCGACAGCGTCGCGACGGCGGACGGCGGAATGAACTTCAAGATCTCGGTGTCGGCGCGCAGACTGGCGCCGTCACGCACCGCCATGACGTAGATGTTGCCGTCGGCGCGGCGCGCGTTGAGCGCCTTCACGACGTCGGTGAGCTTGGTGGGACGCGGGTCGCCCTGCACCTCGTCGCTCACGCGCTCGGCGAGATCGGCGCCGCAGGCGATGATGTCGACCTCGTCACCGATCCACGAGCGCGGCACGTTGACCGTGAACTTCTCGTAGGTGACCGGACCGTTCCAGCGGCGCACCCGCACCGCCACCTCGACCGGCTTACCCGCCTCGATGGACGACGAGCTCAAGCTGATGTCCTCGATGGTCTCTTCGATGGGCTCCGCCGCGAGCTGCGCGTCGATGCTCATCTTCATCTTCGGCGGCGGCCCGAACGGCGTCTGCCACATGTTGGCGAAGGCGATGGCCATGTCGATGGCTGGCGAGGTCATGAGGCTGCCGTCGCGCTGCGCCGAGTAGACGTTCTTGACGATGATGGGCTGCATGCCCTCGATGTCGATCTTGCCGTTGAAGCGCATGGTGCCGCGCTCGCTCGCGTCGACGCGGCCACCGAGCGCCGCCGCGAGCCCCATGGCCACGAAGCGCGGCGTGAGCTCGATGTCACGCGCCACTTCCAGGTCGAACTTGGCGGGGCCCTGCGGCGTCGCGATCGAGCCCGACACCGGCACCATCGACGGCACGCCACCGACGTAGCCACCGATCGCGGTGAGCCGGTCTTGCGTGACCTCACCGAGCGTCGCGCCCGGGATGGACATTTTGAACGAGCGCTGCGCCGAGGCCATGGTGTTCACGATGAAGGCGTTGGCCATGGGAATCGAGACCGCGCCGGCGCCGAAAAATGGGTGGCCGAACGCGGTCACTTCGTTGCCCTCGACCGAGGTCACGGTGCCGGTCGCCGCGATGTTCACGGCGCCGCGCACCAGCACCGCCGCGATGGCGCCACCGGGGACGAGCGGCTTGGGCTTGGTGTCTTTTCCAGCGGACCCACCGGCCATCGCCATGAAGCCGTTGCTCGCGAGCCACGGCTCGAAGTGATCGATGACGGCTTGCGGCGCCCCCGAGATGCTGAGCGGCGTGGCGATGGGCGCGAGCTCGGCGTTGCGCTGCGCTTTAGCGGCCACCGCGGTGCCTTCACGCATCGCCTTCCACTCGGAGGCCTTCACCGGCTCGCCCTCGAGGCGCCACGGGCGATCCGTCGCCTTGAGCTTCATGATGTCGATCATGTCGCCGATCGGCGTGATGCCGGCGATGGGCTCCTTGGCGAAGGTCGAGAACGAGTAGGCGAGCGCGCCGACGAGCTTGCCGTCGATGGAGCACGGGCTGCCGCTCATGCCGGCGACGACGCCGGTGAACTCGGCCTTCTCACCCTCGAGGCGGATGAGCACGACGTCGCGGTCGGGGCCCAAGAAGTTCGTCATGGTGCCGCGGACCGTGAACGGAAACGGCTCGACCTGATCGCCTTGGAAGACGGTCAGGCACGTGCCCTTCTGTCCCGGTCGAACGTCGGCGACCGGCATGACAGGGGGAAGAGATACCGCTTGCGAGGCGGCCAAAAACGCGAAAGTGGCCAGCACACGAGAACTTTACTCGGGCCGAGTCTCGGTTTCCATGATGTGGGAGGGCATCGGTCGATTCTTTTTGACGGGGTGCACGAAAGCGGCGCGGGCCCGTGCAAGCTGAACGGCGACGGCGTCTTTGACCTGCGCCAGGTGCTCGTCGATGGTGCCATTGGTCCAAGTGTCGGTCGGGATGGGCTCGCCGACGGCGATTTGGACGGTCCCGGGGCGCGGCAACCAGCGCGGCTTCCACGCCGGTGTGTTGGTCAGCTCGCGCACGCCGTGCACCGCCATCGGGATGATGGGGAGCTTGGTGGCGAGCGCGACGTGGATGCAGCCCTTCTTGAAGTGGCGCAGCTCACCGTCCTTCGAGCGCGT
>JBDHVB010000108.1:0-17859 GCA_039809465.1 Myxococcota bacterium | reverse complement strand
CTTGATGCGGCGCGGCACGTGCTCGAGCGTGGGCGCCGGACGGAGCTTCTTCGCCGTCACGCGCTTCTTTTCCTTGGGCTCGCGCTTGGCGGCAGCCGCGACGACCGGCGCGTCGAGAGTCGTGACGTCGTCGTCGCTCGCCATGGCCATGAGCGGCGGCAGATCGAGCAAGGTGTCGTGCGCTGCGGCTTTAGCTTCTACGACGGTGTCGCGAAGCGATGCGTGATTGCTCCACGCGGCGGTCTGATAGGGGTTCGAATGAAGCTGGCCACCTTGGCGGCGCGTGCCCCGTGCAACGTCGTGACGAGCGGCTTTGGCCGTTCGCTCCTTCGATGCGGGTGCATGTGTGACTTCATTCTTCATTGTACCACCTATCGACGATTCGGGCGGTGCGCCTATGCACACTCAGCAGTGCGCACTATCCACGAACAGCCTTTTGTTACTTTGCTCACCCGGGGGCGGGCTCGCCGTACGGAGCTCGGTAGACCTTCCTTGAGCACCGTTTCCTGCAGGGTTCAGGCTATAGACGCCTTCGAACGCTCTGCTCTTCTCTGGACGGCCAGAAGCCGCCCCTTATCTCATCCGTGACGTCTCCGGTTTTCGGCAGAGCCCAGACCAAAGTTGCTCGTCACGACGGCCGCCTCCATATACGCCCAACCCTCACGTGGGAATGCCAAAGCAACACCCACATGCACCCACTTACCCACTCAGGGGCGTGCTCGGTTCGAATAGTAAGTCGCCCCTTCCATTCGCGCATCCTCCCCCCTTTATTTTTCTAACGCGTCGCGTTATTTTCAATGGGTCAGTCAACCCACCACGTGGAGGCTTATCCGATGGCTCTGACAGCGAATGTCGCGCGCGAGCGCGCCGAAGAGTGGCTGCAACAGGTTCAGAAACAGGCAAAGGCCCTGGTCGACGCCGAGAGCGGCTTGGTGAAGACAGCCACCAGCTTCATCAACGACAAGCGTGACGAGGTGGAGCGCGCCGTAGAAGATGTCGTCGGCCGCATCCTCGCCTCGCTCCAGATCGTCACGACCCGCGAGGTGGCCGAGCTCGACGCCAAGCTCAAGACGATCGCCAAGCGCCTCGACCAGATGGAGCACAAGAAGGCGAAGGGCGCCAAGGCGTCCTGACACGGTGACAGACATATCCGCACCATGACGTGAGCACGACCGATATAGCCGGCGACCCCGCTGTTCATTGGGAGTGCTTCGTCATGACCGCGCCCGTTGCTTCCAAATTCACGCTCCCCACCATCGCGGCCGAAGCTGCTCCGGCCAACATGCTTGCCGTGGCGCCCGTGGCTCCCTCCCTCGTCCTGCGGAAGAACGACGCCATCCCGGCTGACACCCCCGAGCTGCATACGCTCCTCGTGGCCCGCCAGGCGCACGCCATCTTCGACAAACAGAGCGGCGCCTACGGCGACAGCCCGCGCTTGCCCATCACTCGCTTCATCGACAAGCTCGACGAGAAGCATGGCAAGTTGATCCTCACCACGGGCGGCTGGACGGTCGCCGTTTCAACCGTGGGAGCGCTCGCGACAGTCGTCATCCCGGCGCTAGGGTCCCTTCAGTCCTTGTTCATCTGGGGTGTCTGTACTCCTATTGGCGCCGCTGTCGCGGGGGTCGTCGCAGGCCTCGCGAGCACACACGTCGAAAACAGCCGAGCTCGGGAGCAGCGTATCCCCGCCAAGGCGCTCGAGCCCTTACGCACGCTCTTCGACGCCCGCGAAGGCTCGCCCCTCGAGCGCGCCGTGCTCGTGAAGCTCGCCAAGAGCTACGCCGACGATCTCGACGACCGCAAAACCCGCGGCGAAGCCTCGCGCACCGTGCTGCGTGACATCATCGAGCACGGCGAGACCATCGACATCATCGACGCCGACACGCAAACGGCGGCCCAGGCCATCGTCGACTGCTTCAACCTCACGCACGACGAGCTCGGCGAGCTGCGCTCCAGGCTCGCCGATGACGACGCGCTCCACCTCGAGTATGCCATCGCGGACATGACGCCAGAAAACGCAGCGAAGGTGAAGCCCATGCTGCTCGCCCTCCTGTACGTCGACGACGTCTCGCGGACGAAGATGGACTACGGCGTGGAGGCGCGCCTCTATCGCGTGCTCACCGGCCTCGAGCCGCCAAGGAAGAGGCCGCTCAAACCGATGCTCGGCTAAAGTCCGCGCTCAGGTCACCGCGCACGCGAGCTGCGTGCCGCCGTGCGTGCCGAGGAGCCGCAGGAGCTCGACGTCGCTCTCGGTGAGCTTGGGCTTCTGCTGCAGCAGACGAAAGACGACGAGGACGCCGTTGACGACGCCGTCGACCGTGAGCGGGACACACGCGTTCACCGGGCGCCCCACGAAGGTCTCGCGCGCCTCACCCTCGTCGAGCGGGATGTATGCTTCGCCGCTGCTCGCGACGCGCCCGATGACGCCGCTCCCCACTTCGACGCGGGTGACTTCGTCGGCATCGACACCGACGGCCGAGACGAGCCGCAGCCGCTCGTCTTCGAGGGTGTAGATGGCGAGCTCTTCGGAGCCGACGATGTTGACCACGACCTCTTCGATAGCGGACACAATCTTCACGCGGTCGCGCGTGCCCGTGACGCTCGAGACCGCGACGTAGAGGTTCGCGAGGCCGCTGATCTCTTCTTGCACGGTCACGAAGTCGTTCTTCAAGCGCTCGTTCTCGGCGAGCAGCTCTTGAAGATAGCGATTCGCATCCGTGCGGACACGGTCGACGAACGATGGGCCTTTCGAATTTGTCATCGGCTCTTGGGATTACGTACGAGACGGGTAGGTCGGACCGCGAGAAGCGCACACACGACCGCCCCCATCACCAAGGCAAAGCTCGGCGAGGCGGCCGCGCAACCTTCATCGGTGGATTTCGCGCGACCTGGAGGAGAATTCGACCCGCCGCCAGGACCTGGGTCCTGAGCGCCACCATCGCCGCCCCCGGCGTCGCCGCCGCCCGGATCACCGCCGTCGGGCTCGCCACCCGTATCCGGAGGTGGGTCCGGGGGCTCGACGACCTCGTCCGGGTCGACGCAGGTGGTGGCGCCGTCCAAGCCCGAGCCGCAGATGAGGCTCTGACAATCGCTCGGCTTGGTGCACGGCGCGCCGTTCGCGAGCCCTCCGCGCACCCTGCACACCCCCGCGCTCCCCGCGTCCACCGGATCGAAGCAGAAGTCGCCGGTCTGCTCGGTGCAGTGCGCGTCTAGCAGACACACTTGAACGCACCTGAGCTCGCCGTCGACGTTGGGCGCGCAGAGGTGGTTCGGCAAGTCGTCGCAGCCGCTGCCGCAAGCAGTGGCCTTGGGCGCGCAGCGCGTGCCGCCACCCGGCGCGTCGGCGCACTCGTCCCCCGCGGGGCACGTGCACGTCCTGGTGCAGATGCCAGGGTCGATGGAGGTCGTGTTGTTATAGCGGACACAAGTATTACCCGCGTCGCCACAGTTACCGTTGTCCCAGCAATCGCCGCCGTACGGGCGGTCGCCGATGACGCACGCCCCGCTCGTGCAAATCGTGGCCTCGCGGTTGGCGGTGTTGCCGGGGCTGTCGAGCATCGGACAATCGGCGGTGCCGCCACACGGCGTCGTGCTCGCCGGGTAGAGGTAGCAAAGCCCCGCGATGTCGTCGTCCGAGAGCGAGCGGAAGAAGGTGTTGCCGCGCTGCCCCGCGAAGTACATCGTCGTCGTGGGATCGGCGGAGTGGTTGAGGCCGAGCGCGTGGCCCAGCTCGTGGGTCAGCACCGACTGCAAGTCGAAGGCCTGCAAGTCCCCCTTGGTCGACCACTCGAGGCTGAAGTCATCGACGAAGATGTCCGCCGAGGTGATGACGCCCGCAGTCGAGAGGCGCGCGGTGTAGGCAATCGCGCCCGACGGGCCACCCCACTGCCCGGCCTGGTGGACGAAGCGCACGAAGTTGCCGCCTGGATCGCTCGCGCGCAGACCGCCGTCGACGAAGTTGAAGGTCGAGCACGGCTGCGTGCTCCACGCCGCGAGCGCCTGGTAGACCGCGGAGATGTCGGCGTCATCCGGCATCGAGCCGATGCCGCTCGAGTCGACGTAATAGGTCACGTTCGGGCTCGCCCACTTCTGCGAGCTCGTGGTCGTGCCGACACGCGAGGTCGAGAAGCCGCAGAGCAAGGGCGCGAGCAGCAAGAGATAGCGCTTCACTGCTGACCTGCCCGCTCGAGCGTACGGCGCACCTCGCGCGCCGCGCCGCGGATGCGCTCGAGGTCGTAGACCTGAACGCCCGGTCCTTCACGCAGGCGGCCGTCACGCATGAGCGGCACGTCGATGGTCTGGCGGGCGCGCCGACCCTTCACCAGGAACGCCCCGAGGCTCATGCCCACGAGCTGCTCGCGGCCGCGCGGATCGCGCTTCACGATGAGCACGACCTCGTCGCCGACTTCGAAGCGGGCGCTGCCGGCGATCTCGAGGGTGGTGTCGCCAATGGTGCCGCCGAGCTGGGTGACGACCAGGTCGCGCCGGCTCGGACCGAAGAGGGTCGTCGCGACCGTCACCGTGCTCTCGGTGACGATGTTCCCGTCGACCAGCTTCGCTTCTTGCGCGGTGATGGTGCCGACGACGACGTTGTCGGAGCGGGCGATCCGCTCCTCCAGGGACCAATCGTGGAGCACCGTCGCCTTGGCGGGGGCGGTGACGAGCAAGAGCAAGGCAAGGAGGGACGCGCGGGCGGGCATCAGACTCGCAGTCTACCGGCCCCAGCCGTGCGTTGCGAGTCGGCGGTGCGCCATGGCATGAAGCGCGCCATGGCGAAAATCAAAGAAGCCGTGACCCTCAAGTTCCAGACCACGAAGGACGCCGAGATCGAAGCGACCAACTTCAAGCCGGGCGACGAAGTGAAGATCGTTCAGGAATGGGGCAACGGCTTCCTGATCCGCGGCAGCGACGGTCACTACTACAACATTCCCAAAGACAAGATCGACAAGTGATGTCCAGAAGCAACCAGTCCTCCGCGGTCCGCCGCGGCTTCCTCGACTATTTCGCAAAGCACGGCCACACGGTCGTGAAGTCGTCGCCCCTCGTTCCCCAAGGCGACGCCACCCTCATGTTCACCAACGCCGGCATGGTCCAGTTCAAGGACGTGTTCACCGGCCAGGACAAGCGGCCCTACTCACGCGCCACCAGCTCGCAGAAATGCATGCGCGTCTCGGGCAAGCACAACGACCTCGAGGCGGTCGGCCGCACGACGCGCCATCACACCTTCTTCGAGATGCTCGGTAACTTCTCGTTCGGCGACTACTTCAAGGAGACCGCCATCGAGCTCGCCTGGAACCTCTCGGTCAAGGAGCTCGGCCTCGACACGTCACGCATCTGGGTGACCATCTACAAGGGCGCCGCCGGCGTGCCGGCCGACGAAGAGGCGCGCATCCTGTGGAAGAAGATCTCCGGGCTCCCCGACGAGCGCATCGTCGCCATGGGCGAGGACAACTTCTGGGCGATGGGCGACAGCGGCCCCTGCGGCCCCTGCACCGAGATCTACTTCGACACCGGCAAGGGTCCGGTCACCCCCGACGACTTCGAGAACGGCCGCATCATCGAGTTCTGGAACAACGTCTTCATGCAGTTCGACCGCCAAAACGGAGTGCTGACGCCGCTCCCCAAGCCATCGGTCGACACCGGCATGGGCCTCGAGCGTCTGTGCCAGCTCCTCCAGGGCGTGAGCTCGAACTACCACACCGATCTCTTCATGCCGATCATCGAGAGCGTCGCCGCGGGCGTCGGTAAGCCCTACCGCAAGAGCGACTCCGAGGACGACGTGTCGATGCGCGTCATCGCGGACCACGCCCGCGCCACCGCGTTCCTCGTGGCCGACGGCGTGCTGCCCTCGAACGAAGGCCGCGGCTACGTCATGCGCCGCATCATGCGCCGCGCTATCCGCCACGGGAAGCGCCTGGGCTTCGAGAACGACACGTTCTTCGCGAGCGCCTGCGACAAGGTGGTCGAGCTCATGGGCGAGCCCTACCCCGAGCTGGTGGCGGCGCGCACCCTCATCGGCAAGGTCGCAGACCTCGAGGAGCGCAGCTTCCGCCGCACCTTGGACACGGGCTTGAAGCTCCTCGAGGGCGCCATGCAGACGACGAGCACCAAGGGCGCGAAGGTCCTCCCCGGCGACGCGGTGTTCAAGCTCTACGACACCTACGGCTTCCCGCGTGACCTCACCGAGACCATCGCCGCCGAGCGCGGCATGACCGTGGACGTGCCGGGCTTCGAGAAGGCGATGAGCGAGCAGCAAGAGCGCTCGCGCGCGGGCGACCTGGGCGTCGCCGGCGTCGCGGCGATCTACAAGGATCTGCGGCTCAAGCTCGGCCCGACGGAGTTCGTGGGCTACGCCGTCGAAGCGGCGCCGCGCCACCAGGCGACCGTCAAGGCGCTCATTCAAAACGGCGCCGAAGTGCAGTCCGTTTCAGCGGGCGACTTCGAGGTCGTCATCTCACCGACGCCGTTCTACGGTGAGTCGGGCGGTCAGGTCGGCGACACCGGTCATATCGAAGGTCCCGGCGGCGCGCGCATCGACGTGCTCGATACGCAGAAGCCGGCGGACGGTCTCTTCGTGTCGAAGGCTCGCCTCGCCGCGGGCGCGCTGTCGGTCGGCGACACCGTCTTCGCGGGCTACGACGCGGCACGCCGCAAGGAGATCCGCGCGCACCACTCGGCGACGCACCTCTTGCACGGCGCGCTGCGCGACATCTTGGGCGACCACGTCAAGCAAGCCGGCTCGCTGGTCGACGACACCCACTTGCGCTTCGACTACTCGCACTTCGAGGCCCCGACCGCGGCGCAGCTGCGCACCGTCGAGGACGACGCCAACGCGCGCGTCGCAGCGGACTACCCAGTCGTCACCGAGGTGCTGCCCTTCGAGGAGGCCGCGACCCGCGGCGCCATGATGCTCTTCGGTGAAAAATACGGAGACGTGGTGCGCGTCGTCACCATGGGCAAGTCGGTCGAGTTCTGCGGCGGTACGCATGCGACTCGCACCGGCGAGGTCGGCATGGTGCTGCTCACCGGCGAAGAGGCCGTGGCGAGCGGCGTGCGGCGTATCCAGGCCGAGAGCGGCACGGCTGCCTTGGCGACGACCTCGCGCACGGCGCGCCGTCTCGCGACGGCGGCGAGCCTCTTGGCCGGCCGAATCCCCGCGAAAGCGGACGATGACGAGCCTATCTTGCTCGCCATCGCCAAGGCGGTGCGCTTGGCGGCGGAGCTCGCGAGCGAGGTCGAAGCCGCTGGCGGGACGCCGGTGCGCGTCGACACCAGCAAGGTGCGCGCCCCGACGCTGCCGAAGACCTACGGCCTCAGCGAAGCGCGCGACGTGCGTGACCTGTGGCGCGCGCTCGTGCAGCTCGCGAACGCGCGCAACAACGATCCCGAGGTCGTCCTGAAGAACGTCGCGGCCATCGACGCCGGTGGTGTGGCGCGTGCCTTCCATGACATGGCGCTCGCCGTCCGCGAAAACGACAAGAAGCTGGCGGAGCTCAAGCGCTCGCAGCTCAAGTCGCAGAGCGGCGACTTGCTCTCGCGCGCCAAGGACATCGGCGGCGTGCGGGTGCTCGCGACCAGCGTCGGCAGCGTCGATGCCAAGGGCCTGCGTGATCTCGCCGATGACCTGCGCAGCAAGGTACCGAGCGGCATCGTCTGCTTGGGTGCCGAGGCCGACGGCAAGGCGGCGCTGCTCATCGCGGTCACCAAGGACCTCACCGCGCGCTTCCAGGCAGGCAAGCTCATCGCCGAGCTGGCGCCGCTGGTCGGCGGACGCGGTGGCGGTAAGCCGGAGCTCGCGCAGGCGGGTGGTAGCGATCCGAGCAAGCTCGGGGCGGTCTACGAGCGGCTGGCGCAGCTCGTCCAGGGCGGCTGACGCGGGTCGGCCGGTGGCGGCGCGCAGTGTTTTTGCGCCGCCCCCGGAGGGGCCGTAACATCGTAGCCCATGCGTCGAACCCTCGCTGTAACGGCAGCCCTGCTTGGCGGTGCCTGTAGTGGTGCCTCGGAAGCCCGCGTCGCGAACCTCGAAGCGCGTGTCGCGCAGCTCTCACGCGGTGGCGGGGGTGAATCCGTCGGCGCGGACGGCGAGCGCATGGCCGCCATCGAGAGTCAGCTCTCCGTGGTCCAGCGTGAGCTCGCGAACAGCCAGGCCAACCGTCCGGCCGAGTCCGCGGCGCAGGCTCCAGCCGCCGCAACGCAGACGCCTCCTCCGGCGGGCCGTGAGTCGGACGCCCAGAGCTGGCTTGCGGCCGACACGGCGCTCGGGGTGGACGCCGGTGGCGTCAGCGTCAACGGCGACAGCTACATCGTGCAACGCGCCTGGCTCGCCCGTGAGCTCAATGCCCTGCAGCTCCCGGGCCGTACGCCGAAGATCGCACCAGCACCGGGTGGTGTCGTGATCCGTCTCATCAGGCCGAAATCCATGGCGGCGCAGCTGGGCTTGCAGAACGCGGACGTCATCACCGCCATCGATGACCACCCGGTCGCGTCGGCGGCGGACGTCTCCAGCGCCCTCCACGCGGCACGGGGTGGCCAGACGAAAGTGAAGCTGTTGCGAAAGAAGAAAGAAGTTCAGCTCGACTACAAGCTCATCGACTGACACCTTGAGTACGCGTGACTGACTCTGCGCACAAACGGGGCAACCAGCGCGTCGACGTGACGTTGAAGGTCCAGCTCCAGTATCCGGACCGCGACACCTTCGTCGAGCGGTTCTCCATCAACGTGTCGCGCACCGGCCTGTTCATCCGGGCCCGTGATCCAGCGCCCGTCGGCAGCCGCGTCCGCTTCGAGTATCGACTCAAGGACGACAGCCGCATCTTCCGTGGCACCGGCATCGTGCGCTGGGCCCGCGGCGCCGCGGAGGCCCAAGAGCCCGACGCGCCGCCCGGGATGGGCATCGAGTTCGTGGACCTCGACGCGCAGTCCGAGGACCTGGTCACGCACATCGTCAAGACGCGCGGCGAAGGCGAGCGCGCCCCGCGCAAGCAAGTCGCGCCACCCAGCAAAGCGAGAGCTTCCGGCTCCCGCAGCAACGTGCTCGCGCAGCTCGACGCGAGCGAGGAAGAGTCGCTCCTCGCGGGTCTCGCGGAGGCCATCGACAAGCCCAAGGCCATCGATGAGCCGCTGCTCGACTTGCCGCTCATGCTCGATGAGCCGGCCGCCGAGATGGCGCCCCCAGCCGCGCCGGCGAAAGCTCTACCGCACGTGATCTTCGATCTTGCGGGGCCGAGCATCCTTGCCACGTTGTCGATGCCCAACGATGGCCGGCCAACGGATCGCTTCGACGAACGCAAGCTGGCGCTCACGCTCGGCATGAACGGCACGACGCTCGCCATCGGCGGTGACGGTCTCGCGGTGCCCGGCCTGTTCGCTTGGGCGGACACGCGTCGCAGCGCCCGGGTGCAGATGTTCGCGCAAAAGCTGGGGCTCGAGCTGGTCGCGGATGACGAAGGGCGCCCTGCTCTCGCGGTCGCGGGCACGCCTGTCGCGCTCACGGACATCGCCGCGGCGGCCGCGCGGCACACACTGCAAGCCTACGCCGGGCAAGTGGGCAAGGCGCCGGTCTTCCGCGTCATCTTGCCCGTGAGCCGCTCGGCGGCCATCGACGCCGAGCTGCGCGCCGCCTTCGACAAGAACGACGCGCTCGAGCTCGTCGACGACATCGTGGCGCTCGCCTCACGCGTCAGCCAAGACAACGCCGTCATCATCGCGGTGAGCAGCGTCGAGACGCGCGTCGGACGTGTCCGCGGTGGCAGACGCGAATCGTTCGTGTCCGCCGGCGATTGTGGCATCTGGGACGCCGATGCTTGCGTTGCCCAGACCGCGGCCAAGCTCTTGCTCAAGGAGCACGGCATCGACGTCGACGATGATCCGTCGCTGCGCCAAACCCTCGCGAAGCAAGTCGAAGCCGCGCGTCAGATCGAGAACGGCGCCTTCGAGGTGAGCATCGCTGGAGCGAGCGTCACGATCGACGAGGCAACCATCGACCGCGCCCTCTTCCCCGTCGCGGCGCGCATCGCCGTGGCCATCGAGGCCCTGGACGATGCCGCGACCACCGTGCTCTGGGCGAGCGACGAGCCGGTCTGGCCAGCGCTCGCCGCCCGCGTCCAGGCCCTCATCGGCGGTGAGCTCGAGAAGCTCGAGCCCAGCGCCTGGGTCCGCTTGGGCTGACGGTCAGCGCGACGGCCGCCGGCGCACGACGAACAAGCCCATCGCGAGCACCGCGAACGGCGTCAGGCCCGACGGTGAGGTCGCGGCGCAACCGCCAGCGCCAGCCAGGCCGAAGCGCGTGTCGTCGGTGAGCTCATCGGGGAGCGCGTCGCCGTTGGCGTCGGGGCTCTGAGCGCTCGGCTCACCTTCACCGTTGCCCGGCCCGGCGGTGCCGCCACCGTTGCCAGTCCCGCTACTACCGCCGCCGTTACCGCTGCCAGAGCTCTCGCCGTTCGGCGTCGCGTCGAGACCGCTCGGGATGCCGTCGCCATCGCGGTCACCGAGCGGACCATCGGTGGAGTCGGCGTCGGCGTGGTTCGGAATGCCGTCACCGTCGATGTCACCGTTCGGGCCATCGGTGCTGTCGGCGTCTTCGTGGTTCGGAATGCCGTCGCCATCGACGTCGCCGTTCGGGCCGTCGGTGTTGTCGGCATCTTCGTGGTTCGGAATGCCATCACCATCGATGTCACCGTTCGGGCCATCGGTGTTGTCGGCATCTTCGTGGTTCGGAATGCCATCACCATCGACGTCGCCGTTCGGGCCATCGGTGTTGTCGGCGTCTTCGTGGTTCGGAATGCCGTCGCCATCGACGTCACCGTTCGGGCCATCGGTGTTGTCGGCGTCTTCGTGGTTCGGGATGCCATCGCCATCGATGTCGCCCAGCGGGCCGTCGGTGTTGTCGGTGTCGAGCGAGTTCGGGATGCCGTCGCCGTCGAGGTCGCCGTTCGGACCATCATTGTCGTCGGCGTCATCGCTGTCCGCGATACCATCCCCGTCGATGTCGGTGCCGCAGATGCTCGGGTGACGCGCGCAAACCCAGCCCGCTTCGAGAGCGCAGGTCGACGAGCAACCATCGCCGTCCACCTTGTTGCCGTCGTCGCAGGCCTCGGCGCCACCATCGCTGAACGCATCGACGCGGCCATTGCCGCAAGTGACCGCTACAGCGGAGGACGGCATGGTGCACGTGGTGCTCGGCTGATCGACATAGGCGCTGCAGTCGTCGTCACCAGCCGCGAGCCACGTCGGCAAGGTGACGTGCGCGCTCGACATGACGACGAACTGCGCCGGCAGCGTGCTGTACGCGCGGTTCGTGAGGTCGACACCGCCGCTCGTCGCCACCGCGGCGTTGTCCGCGTCCGAGACGAACCTCACGTCCGAGCTCGCGATGAGGAGCTCGAACACGGCGTGCACGTCGTTCTCGAAGTACACGACCTCGATGGCATAAGTGCCGGCCTCCGCGAAGCGCACGCGGCGCGTGTCGACGGCGGTCGAGCGCAGCGCCGAGGTCTCCATGACCGTGACACCGGCCACGCTCACGCGATAACCGTCGTCCGAGCGCATCGCCAGTGTGTACGTTCCAGCGGACGGAACGATGAGGTCGGCGCGCAGGCGCATGGCGAAGCGATTGGCGCCCACCGTGCCGCCGCCGTGACTCTGGCAGCTCTCCGTGGTCCACACGCTCGCGGGCGCGCTCCACGGGAAGAAGGCGTTGTAGCCGAGCTGACGGCCCGTCGTGCCGTCGGCGCCATCGTGGAGGTCCGCCACCGGCACGATGTCGAAGAAGGTGTAGTCGGGATTGCTGCGGTATGGCGGGCCGCCGCTGCCGTCGAGCAGGCGCAACGCCGCCGCGGTGGAGCCGACTTCATGGGCGCCGCTCCCCTTCGTGAACTGCGCGCAGAAGCCTTGGCCGTACGGCGGCACGGTGGCGCTGAGTCGGGCGTTGGCGTCGATGTCGGTTCGGGCGCTCGCGACCGCCGCGGCGAGCGTCATGGCAAGAGCCGGAAGGAGATGGGGGACTACACGAGAGTACATCTGAAGCTCCGCTTTCGCGCACATGAGTCGCGAGGGCAAAGCTGTGGCTTTCAAGCGGCGTGCCGAGCCCCTCGAGCGTCAAGCTCCCGCCGTTTGGGTCGGTTCAGCACAGACCCACACGTTCCGCGACGGCGCGGTGTGCCGAAAAACGTCACCCAAAGGCCTGGATCGCGTGACGCACTGCGGCCAAAAAGTCCTTCATTCGCCCACTTAGCCGCCCTTCCGGCCCCAGCGAAGGACGTGATAGACCGCGCCCACGTTTCCCAAAGGATGCGCAGCGTATGAGCTCGATCACCACAACGAATAGCAGCACCACTCCCGCCAAACCCCGTTCCGCCGACCGCGTCGAGAGCCTGATCTCGGCCATCGACATCTACGAGCCGCATCTCATCGGCAAGCACGAAGACCTCTTCCGCGTCTTCGCCCGCTTCGTGTCGCGCTCGATCGACGCGCGCTATCTCGAGCGTCATCCGCCGGCCGAGCTGCTCCCCGATCTCGAGCACCTCTTCCATGGCATCAGCCAGCGCAAGAAGGACGAGATCCGCGTCCGCGTCACTCAGCCCGACCAGTCGAGCCAACGTCGCGGCGTGCTCATCGTCAGCATGCCCGACATGCAGTTCACCTACTCGACCACGCGCCTCGCCATCGATCACCTGGGCCTGCGCACCTACCGCACCATCAACACGGTCGTGCCGATTCACCGCGACGAAGCGGGCGCCATCGACGGCGTCGGCATCGCCGGCTCGCCCTCCGAGTCGATCATCTGGGTCGAGATCGAAGCGGACGATCTGCTCAAGCGCCGCGAGGAGATCGAGAGCTACTTGAACGGCCGCCTCTCCACCCTGCAGGTCTGCATCAGCGACTTCCAGGCGATGCGCGGCGTGCTCGAGACCACCGCCAACCGCTTCGAAGCGCTGGCGCGCGACAAGAGCGAGATGCGCGCCAAGCTCGAGGAAGACGCGCGCATGCTGCACTGGATGCTCGACGAGCACTTCGTCATCGCGGGCACCCGCTTCCTGCCACGCGGCGGCGAGGGCAGCACCCCCAAGGAGCAAGGCTACGGCAGCGGCCGTTTCGACGACTGGCGCGGCCTCAAGATCGAGGAAGGCGACAAGCGCGCCCTGGGCAACGACACGCCGTACTTGAACCTCCGCAAAAGCGGATCAGAGTCGTGGCTCTACCGCGCCGGCCGCCTGAACCACGTGGTGCTGCAGTCGTTCGACGAGCGCAACCAGGCGAACGGCATCATCGTCGTCGAAGGCCTCTTCAGCTTCCAGGCGCTCGCGGTGCCGCGCAACGACATCCCGCGCCTCGACCGCAAGGTCACCGAGCTCTACACGCTCCTGGGCGCCCAGCGCGGCTCGCACCTCTACCGCGGCGCGCGCAACGCCTTCAACGCGTTGCCCCTCGAGTACATCTTCGGTCTGTCGATCGACGACATCCGCGCCCTCGTCGACCGCATCATGAGCGCCGAGAACGAGCGCCGCATCTCGGTGCACTTCACGGCCGACGCCGCGCAGAGCACGGTCTTCGCGTTCATCGCCTTGCCGCGCACGCACTACGACGACGAGCTGCGCGCGCACATCAAGCAGCTCTTGAAGGAGCGCTTCAAGGCGTCCGCCGTGGACGACGGTGTCTACGCCGGCGACGGTGAGGCGGTCAGCTTCCACTTCTACCTCTCGGGCGTCCAGGCGCTCTCGGAGGCCGAAGAGAGCTCGCTGCGCGCCGAGATCGAGCAGATGGCGAGCCCGTGGGCCGAGCGCCTCTACGACGAGCTGCGCAAGCGCCACGGCGTCTCGGATGCGCGCCGCCTGCACGAGCTCTACTCCACCGCGTTCACCCCGCGTTATCAGGAAGAGACGAGCATCGGCCGCGCCGTGAGCGACATCGAGCTGCTCGAGGCGCTGAGCGACGAGAATCCCTTCGACTGCGACATCTATCGCGAGAAGGTCGACGAGCGCGCGAGCATCACGCGCCTGCGCTTGTACGAGTCGCAGACCCTGCTGCTGTCGAACATCATGCCGGTGCTCGACAACTTCGGCCTCACCGTCATCGATCAGTTCCCGACGACGGTCCGCGTGCCGGGCAAGAAAGAGCGCATCGTCTCGACCTTCCGCATCCGTTGGGCCGACGCGCCCTCGGGCCAGGGCACCGGCGCCGAGAACGACTTGGTGCAACGCCGCAACCGCCTGCGCGCCGCCATCAAGGCGGTCGTGCGCGGCGCCATGGACAACGACCAGCTGAACCGTCTGCTATTGCGTGCAGACATCACCTACAGCACCACGTCGCTCATCCGTGCCTACTCGCACTACGCGAAGCAGATCGGCCTGGCGCATGGCGAGACCGCGATCCGCGACATCCTGTTGCGCCACCCCGACGTCGTGAAGGCGCTCACCGAGCTCTTCCGCGCGAAGTTCGACCCGGACTTCGAGGGCCTATCGCCCACGGTCGTCGACGACAAGCGCCTCGAGGTGCTGGCGCGCGCCCGCCGCAGCGTCGATATCTTGCTCGAGGGCGTCACCGACCTCACGAGCGACCAGGTCTTGCGTACCTTCGCGAACCTCATCGACGCCACGGTGCGCACGAACTTCTACCGCCGTGACGAGTCGCGCGAGCACCACATCGTGCTCAAGTTCATCCCCGAGAAGGTGACGCGCATGCCGGAGCCGCGGCCGTACCGCGAGATCCTCGTGCATCACCCGCTCGTCGCGGGTCTCCACCTGCGCATGGGCCCGGTGGCGCGTGGCGGTATCCGCTGGAGCGACCGCCGCAACGACTACCGCACCGAAGTTCTCGGCCTGATGGCCACGCAGAACCTGAAGAACGTCCTCATCGTGCCGCGCGGCGCGAAGGGCGCCTTCATCTTGAAGGACCCGCCGCAGGGCGCCGCCGAGCGCCGCAAGGCCGCCGACGAGCTCTACAAGATCTTCATTGGCGGCCTGCTGGACGTCACCGACAACCTGGTCGGCAACGACAAGGTCACCCCGCCCCGCGTGCTCTGCTACGAGGACAAGGATCACTACCTGGTCGTCGCGGCGGACAAGGGCACGGCGCATCTCTCCGACACCGCCAATGCCCTCGCGCTCGAGCGCGGCTTCTGGTTGGGCGACGCCTTCGCGAGCGGTGGCTCGAAGGGCTACGACCACAAGAAGGAAGGCATCACGGCGCGCGGCGCCTGGGAGACCGCGAAGCGCCACTTCAAGGAGATGAACATCAACCTCGAGACCGACCGCATCCGCGCCGTCGGCATCGGTGACATGAGCGGCGACGTGTTCGGCAACGGCATGTTGCTATCGCGGAAGATGCAGCTCATCGCGGCGTTCGATCACCGCAACATCTTCATCGATCCGAACCCGGAGCCCGAGGCCTCGTTCAGCGTCCGCAAGAAGCTCTTCGAGACACCCGGCTCGAGCTGGGAAGACTATCCAACCAACATGCTCAGCGCCGGTGGCGGCGTGTTCCCGCGCCGCGCCAAGTCGATCACCTTGTCGCCGGAAGCGCGCGCCGCGCTCGGCATCACCGCGGAGTCGCTCTCCGGCAACGAGGCGGTGCAGGCCATCCTACGCGCGCCGGTCGACCTCTGGTGGAACGGCGGCATTGGCAACTACATCAAGGCGAGCCACGAGTCGCACATCGACGTCGGTGACGCGACCAACGACGTGGTGCGCGTCGACGCCACCGAGGTCCGCGCCCGCGTGGTCTCCGAGGGCGGCAACCTCGGCATCACCCAGGACGGCCGCATCGAGCTCGCCACGCGCGGCGTGCGTCTCAACACCGACGCCATCGACAACTCGGCGGGCGTCGACCTGTCCGACCACGAGGTCAACCTCAAGATCCTCTTCGAGCGCCTCATCGCGGCCGGCAGCATGACCCGCGAGGCGCGCGACGAGCTCATGGAGCGCGTGCGCGTCGAGGTCGACCTCACGGTCCTCCAGAACAACTGGATCCAGAGCCGCGGCATCTCGCTCGACGAGATCCGCAGCAAGCAGAACATCAACCGCTTCCAGCGCACGGTGGCGTTCCTCTCGGAGCGCATCCCGTTCAAGCGCCGCGACATGCACCTGCCGGGCGAGCGCATCTTCACGCAGCGCGCGCAGCGCAACGAAGGCATGACGCGCCCGGAGCTCGCGGTGATGCTGCAGCTCGCCAAGCAAGACATGCGCAACGAGCTGGCCAAGGAAGGCCGCTTGCTCCTCGACGTCTTGTCGAACGAGCTCGCCGCTTACTTCCCGCCGGTCATCGTCGAGAAGCTCAGCTCGGCGGTGCGCGAGCATCCGCTCGGCATCAACATCGCCCGCACCATCCTGGTGAACGGCGTCGTTGGTGACGCGGGCGCGAGCTGGCTCGCCGAGACCACTCTGCGCACGGGCCAATCCGCCTCCGACATCCTGGTGAGCTACGCCAAGGCGACGAAGCTGCTCAACGCCGTGGCGCTCAAGCGCCAGGTGACCGCCGCCGAGGTGAAGCTCTCGACGGACGTCGAGTACCGCATGCGCCTCGCCATCGAGGACGCCATCGAAAAGGTGGCGAGCTGGCTCCTCCGCCGCGATCTCGCCCTCGCCGAGCCGTTGGGCCCGAGCATCCAAGCATTGCTCACCCGCGCCAGCGAAGTCATGCCCGCCGAGGAGATGGCGCCGGTCACCACCGCGAAAGCGGACTACGTGGCCGCCGGCGTCGGCGAAGAGCTGGCGGCGAACGTCGCAAGCCTCGCCTTCGTGGAGTCGGCCCTCGACATCGCGTGGATCAACCATCTGTCGAGCCACGGCGAGCAGCCGCTGGGTGATGTCGCCAAAGCGTACTTCGCGCTAGGCACGGGCACCGGCATCGCGGCGCTCTCGAAGCAACAAGCCCAGGCCGCGGGCTCGACCGAAGAGGTCGACTCGCCAGCGCACTTCGCGCTGCGTGACCGCCTGCGCAAGTTCTGGGCGCAGATGACCGCGAACGTCCTGAAGAACGGCGGGCTCACCGGCGAGACCGCGACGCGCATCCAAGAGAGCGTCAAGCGCGAGCTCGGCCCACTCGCCAACGCCACGACAGGCCTCGCCGGTCTAGTCATGGCGGCGGACCGCATCGAGCGTACGGTCTCGTAGCGAACCTCAGGTTGTCGACGAGCAGCGCGATCCGCCGCGGGATCGCGCTCGGCTTACACCTCAGCTCGGCCCATACACATGGTCGAACGGCGAGGCGTCGAAGCTCGTGCTCGGCGATGCTTCGACCGGTGTGAGCGTGATGCCGCGGTCGAAGCGCTCGATGCCTGGCTCGCCCTCCCCCGATGCCGGCACGATGCGCGTGTCCTGGAAGTAGCCGACCATGACACCCGCGTCGTTCATGCCCACCAGGACCTCGATGCGCCACGCGTCAGCGGACACGCGGAGAAATGGGAAGGGCACGTAGGCAAGCTCGCCCGAAGGCGCCCACAACGCGGACCTGATGCGGTCGCTCTCGGATCGGGGTACGCCGGTGGCGTCAGTGAGCGGCTTCACGTGGCCGGCGATCCAGCCGGCGTCGTTGGTCGCGCTGCACGCGACGAAGTGTGGGTCGCCGTCGGTGAAGGCGCGCGCCAGAAGCGCGTCGGGTTTGCCGGCGAAGCAACGCGATGGGCCGCTATAACCGTCACTCGAGTCATCGCCGTTTCCCACGATCGTCCCGTCGCTCGCGATGTCTTCGGCGTAAGTGCTCGCGTAGCCCTCGAGGACGAGCGGCCTTCGCTCACCGCCGGCCGGCCATACGAAGGCCGTGTAGACGACATAGTCGTACGTCGTGCCCCGCGCAACACCGCCGCTATGCGCTGTCCCGTAGACGACGCCGTCGACGCGAGCCCAGGCGGTGCTTGCCGTCGCG
>JBDHVB010000107.1:0-18066 GCA_039809465.1 Myxococcota bacterium | reverse complement strand
GTGACGATGACCATGCGGCTGCCGACCCGACGCACCGCGAGCATCTGCTGCAAGTCGCGGCCGGCCTCGAACTGGAAGCGGATGAACGGCAGCGCCGGCATGAGCTCGCCCTGCTCCAAGAGCTCGAAGCTCTCGAAGGCCTCCTCGAGCTGCTTGTGCAGATCCTCGAGGTAGTCGTCGGCTTCGCTGTGCGACTCGACCCAGTTGATGACGACGTTGCCAGGCGACAGCGACTGCCCCTCACCCACGTCGATGGGCGGGATGGTGAAGGTCATCGTGGACTCGTCGTTCCAGTTATCGGGGATCTCGGTCGAGAGCCCCATGAAGGCAGCGCGCATGCGGGCACACATAGTTCGTCATCACCAGGGTGCTCAAGGCTCTTTCGGTCCCTTACCGGCGCGCGTGGTGTCGTCGGCGCCCCAGGGCTGGTCGATCATCGGTTGGTCGGCCCAGTTCTCGGGCCCTTGGCCGCGCGCCGGCGGTGTCTTCTTGGCACGCTTCCCTTTGGAGGCGACGCGCAGTCTGCCGAGGAGAGGCGCGGCGGTCCCCAGCATGGCGAGGAGCATGCCGCCGGCGCTGGCCGCGACCAGATGCTCGCGATCGACGACGATGAGCGCGCAGCCAGCCAGGGTGCCGGCCAGCGCGAAGAAGCGCGTCGGCCCATACGTGTAGAGCACGTCGAGCACCACGCCCCGCTGGCGCAGCAGCCACTCGTCGACCGCGATCGCGGCCAAGGGCGGCAAGAGCAGAGCGAAGAGCCACTCGGGCGCCGTCGTGAACGCGGCGAACGCGGCCGCGAACGTGGCGGTCACGTATGCCACGTACGGATAGCGAAAGCGTGGGATGGCCGAGCACAAGGCGAGTGACGCCGTGAGCACCCCGAAGAGCGGCAGCACCGCGAACGTCAGCGCCAACGCCACCGCCGCGCCCAGCCAACCGAAGGCGAGCCCGAACGAGCCGGCGGCGTCGCCGATGAGCGACGCATCGGAGTAGCCGCGCACCGACTGCGAGACCGCGGAGAGCCCGACGAGCAGCAGCGGCACGGCGATCGAGACGCCCAAGATCCACCGCCAAGGCGGACGGTTCGCGGTATATCGCTCGCGATAACGGACAAACTCGGGCACCGTCCAGATCAACATCAGAGCATCGAGCAACGACGCGCCGACCTGGTCGATCAAGACGTGGAACGAGAACGGCCGGCTCGCCGCGAGGATCCAGTTGCGCGACATGAGCAGCGCGCCGAACAGCACCACGAAGGCCGCGCCACCGATGAACATCAGCAGACGCGCGGTGACACGCGAGCGACGCACGCGCCCCCGGGCCACCCAGCCGAGCGCAAGCCCGAGGACGGCGAGCGTCACGTAACGCGTGAGCTCTGGTGTCGAGGTCCACTCGAAGCCGAGCTGCGGCGCGCCCCACCCCGCGGTCGCCTGCACGAGCAGACTCACCCACTCCGCGAACGGCCGCAGGTGCATGCCGGTCCACGCGACGCCAATCGCGTAGCGCACCAGGTGCAATGGCATGGCCGCGCGTGAGCCATAAGCCGCCCGCGACAGCGGACCACTGCCCACGCCAAAGCGCGTCGGCGTCGCCGTGAACAGCAGCGCCACCGCGACCGTGACGAGCACCACGACCACGCCGCGCAGCGCGACGCTCACGATGCTCTCGCCGAGATAGCGCCCAACGCTGATGTCGACCGCGCCGAGAGCGAGCGCCATCCACAGCACTCTCTCGCGGCCGGCGTCGAGGGTGCGTTGCTGCTCGTAGGTCGGAGCGATGTCGGACGAGACGAGCCCCGGATCCCCGAATGCCTCGCTCGCCACGTCTCGCGCCAAGGTTACAACGCGTCTTTCGGGATCTGCGCCAGGTCGAGCTGCGCCAGCGCGTAGCGGATGAGCTGGCTCTTGTTGGCCTTGTAGTGGCCGCGCTTCTTGAGCTCACCGACCATGCGGTCGAGGCGCTCGATGTCCTCGTTGTAGAGCGAGATCGACACGATCTTGTAGTGCGATGGCTTGGGCTGCGCCGGGCGCGTGATGACCGCGTGCGGACGGCGCGGCGCGGCGCGCGGAGCACCGTACATAGTCTCGAGCAGCAGCTCTTCACCGGCGAGCGGATTCTCGATGAGGATGGTCTGTTCTTGCGCTTTCATGTTCCTGCTCATGTGGTTAAGCCGCCAGGTGTGGGTCGGTGTTTTCGGTCACGTGCTGATCGATGGTGTGCGCTTCTAGCGAGGCGCCAGTACGCAGCCACTCGACGACGCGTACGTAATCACGGGCACCGTTCGAGTCGGGCGCCAGCTCGAAGATGGTCTTCTTCATGCTCGGTGCCTCGGCCAGCTTGGTGTTGACGCGCACGGGCGGCAAGGTGCGTGGCCCGAACGTGCTCTTCAAGTGGTTGTAGGCGCTGACGCTCACTTTGTTGCGTACGTCGAAGAACGTCGGCAGCACGCCCGCGATGTGCAAGCTGCGGCCGGTGTTCTCGCTGACGCGGCGCAGAGTGCGCAGGAGCTGCTTCACACCGACGAGCGCGAGGTAATCGCAGCTCACGGGGATGAGCACTTCGCTCGCGTAGGTGAGCGCGTTGTGGTTCATCAGCGACAGCGCCGGTGCGCAATCGAGGACGACGTAGTCGTAGCCGCGGAGCTTCTCCATCGCCATGGTGAGGCGCCACATGCGGTACTGCTCGTCGTCGCGCGCCAGCTCGATGTCGGCGGCGGCGAGCCCTTCGTCGCTGGTGATGACGTCGAGGTTGTCGCGCACGGGCACGGTGCAGTGCGCCGGATCGAGGCCACGCAGCATCGGATAGAAGACCGAGCGCGGCGACGAGATGCCGAGCGACACACCGACGTTGCCCTGCGAGTCCAAATCGATGAGCAGCGTGCGCTCGCCAACCTGGGCGAGGCCCGCGGCCACCGAGACGGCGGTCGTGGTCTTACCAGTGCCGCCCTTCTGATTGAGCACCGCGATGACGCGTGGCGGCTTCTCGGCAGGCTGGTCCGCTTGAACGGTCGCGGCGCTCACGCAACCTTCGCTGCAGTAGTAGGTGGTCTGCGGGATGCCCTCGGCGTCGACGTGGCTCTCGACCTGCCAGGCGTGCGTCGGGTTGAAGTCGTTGCCGCAGACGGTGCAGGCGTGGCTCATGGTGAGCGCCTTCATGCGGCAACGCTGCGTGCAGTAGTAATTGACGACGCTGCCGCGCTGCTCGACCTGCATCTTGAGCCGGGGAACGAACTGCGTTCCGCAGCAAGTACACACGACGGCCTGAGTGGTATCCACGCGCCCCTCCGGGGGAAATAGACGGCTCACCGACGCCGCGCGAGCCGACGCGCATCGGGCTCGTGAAGCACTTCAATAAGCTTAGCTCTCACCTTACGGAGTCGCGATCGCGTGTCAATTTTTCCGCGCGAAAAATCGACCGTGGCGCGTACGCGGCGTAGCGCCTAAGGGTCCTGACCTTGCGCAACGCGGGTCAGCGACGCGGTGACCTCCCGCGTGACGACCTCTTGGATGGCGGCCTTGCACGGCACCGGAGTGGTCGGCACCTGCGACGCGTCCATCAGGTCGAACGAGATGTCGACGGTGGGCACGTCACGCGTGATGAGGACCGTCGGCCGGCCGACGCGCGGATCGACCGCCAACGCCTGAATGACCCGCGTCGTGACCGCGGTGATGACCGCTGTAGCGAGCTCGGTGTTGCCACCGACTTGCGCGAGGATGAGCGCCTGCGTCGAAGCCGGCAGCTGGAACGATGACAGACCGAGAGCGCACACGTTCGGATAGCCGCCGAAGGGCGAGGTCTGGAAGTACGCGGCCGCCGCGGAGGTGCTGAAGACGTCGAAGTCGACGAGGCTCGCGATGACCACGAATGGCCAAGCGGTGAGCGGCGTCCCGTCGAGGTTACGGCCGAGGTTCAAGTTGCGCAGCTCGTAAGTGTAGCCCTCGTTGCGCAGGCTCTCGATTTCACCGGCATCGAGCTGTTCGAGCAGCACGGCGCTGGGGCTCGGCGCGACCGCCCTGCCCGGCGCGCCGGTCGCGGGATCGGCGAGCACCGCTTGCACGAAGATGACGACTCCGGGGTTGCCGTAGGTGTCGGCGAGCTCTTGGCCGGGCGGGTAGTGGAGTTTGCCGGCGACGCTCAGGCCCGCCGGATCGGACTCGAGGTCGGTGCCGCACGCGCCGAGGCACGCCACGACTGTAAGCCATAACGGACGCTTCACAAGCCCACCTCCGCGACGCGCAAGCCGACGAGGATCTGCGCGCCAGCCGGGTCGTACACGTCCGCCGGGCTGTGGCGCAGATCGTCGATGCCACGCACGAAGCCGAGCGCGTTGCGCACGGTGACGAAGGCCTCGCCGCCACCCGAGAACAAGCTGCGGCCGAGGAACGCCTCGAGCCAGATCTGCTCGGGGTTCTTCTGCACTCCGCGGTAGCCGCGGCTCGACGTGAGGTTACTGACCGTGTCGATGGCGCCCCATGCCATGCCGGTGAAGCGCCATTGGGTGGCGAAGCGCACCTCGCCCAGGAGCGTCGCGATGTGCCGTGGCCAACCCGACAGGTACGCGCCGCGTCCGTCAAAGCGGAGATCGCCCTCACGCGTCGTGCCCATGGTGTGCGTGTACGTGTAGTTGACGACGGTGCGGAAGTTCTTGGTGACGTTGTGCTCGATCGAGATCTCGGTGCCGGCGCTGGTGATGCCGCCGCCCAGGTTCAAGTAGAAGAACGGCAGCGTCTGCTGGCGGCTGATCTGCACGAAGTGCGTGAGCTCCTGCACGAACACCGTGGCGTCGAGCAGCAAGCGGCCGCCGATGACCCCGCGATAGCCCGCCTCGATGGAGCGCGCGCGCTCGGCGGCGAGCCCGGCGCGGCCCGCGAAGAAGGTGACGGGAGGCGTCGGCGCGGGGAACGGCGCGGCGTCGAGAGTCACGTAGTTCTCGAACGGCGTCGGCGTGCGGTAGGCCGTTGCGGCGGACAGGCGCAGCGCGTGATCACGTGACGGGCGGTAAACGATGGAGGCGCGCGGGTTGAAGTTGCCGTAGACGTTCTTCAGATCCTGCCCCGAGCCGTAGGACGCCGAGGTGGTGGCGCGCTCGAGGCGGCCGCCGACCGCGAAGATGAGCGAGCGGTCGCTGAGCAAGCGCAGCTCGTCTTCGACGATGACGCCCGCGTAGGTCATGCCGATGTCGGAGCCGTAGAACGCGTTGCCGCGGCGCAGCGAGGCTTCGACGCCGAGCGTGAAGGTGTTGCGGCCCTCCCAGAACAGATAGTCGGCGAGGAGCTGGCCGTGCGCGCCCTTCTGTGTCGGCGAGTTCGGCGGTACCGCGAACACGCCCGCGTCGAGCGTCGGGAATTGCTGGTCGAGCAGGACGCCGTCGCCTTGCATGCTGATGGTGAGGCCGGCCACGGGGAGCCAGCGCACGTTGGCGGTGAGGGCGCTCTCGCGTGTCCAGGCGTTCGTGCCGGGCGCGGCCGAGGTCGACGTGAAGACGCTCTCCTGCTGGGCCGTCGACAGGTTCACGAAGACGTCGAGCTGCTCGTCGGGCCGGTACTGGAAGGCGCCGTTCGCGAAGAACGAGAACGGACCGTGCCGCGAGCGCCGCACCGGAGAGTCGGAGACGGTGAACTCGGGGGTGCGCGTGCTGCCGGCGCTCAGGCGCGCGCCGATGGTGCCCGACTCGTTCACCCAACCGTAGGCGAGATAGCCGCTGCCGCCGCTCTGGATGTGCGGCTGGTTGTCGATGTCACCGGGGACGCCGTCGTCCTTGTCCTCGGGGAGATACGAAGTGTTGGCGGCGACCGTGCCTTCGACGCCGCGGTGATCGACCGGGCGCTTGCTGATGATGTTGATGACGCCCGAGATGGCGTTGGCGCCGAAGCGCGTCGTCGCGGGTCCACGCAGGATCTCGATGCGCTCGATGTCATCGGGGTGGATCGGCAGATACTGGAAGCGCGGAAAGCCGAGCGTGAGGTCGGCGACGTTACGGCCGTCGAGCAACACGAGGACGCGGTTGTTGCGCTGCTCGGAGACGCCGCGCATGCCGATGTTGAAGTAGTTGGCGTTGAGCTGCTGCACGTAGGCACCCGGCGCATAGCGCAACACGTCGGCGACGTTGGTGAGGCCCAGGCGCTGCACGTCCGCGGCGGTGAGCACGGTGACTCCCGGCCCCGTCTCGAGCAGCGATTGCGTGCGCTGGTTCGCGGTCTCGACGGCGCCGGGCGCGATGAGCGCGTCGAAGTCCGTCTTGCCCTCCGCCGCTTCCTCGATGACTTCCTGAGCCGCGGCGATGCCCGGTGGCAGACAACCGAGCAACACCAACAGCGCCAAGCGCGGACGACTATTCGACATGTGCATTTTAGCGGCTCACTACGATGTACTTGAGGGTCGAGCTACGGAGCCCGGGTAAGTCCTTGCCGAGCACGACGCAAAGCGCTCCCGGCGTGCTTCCGACGAAGCGCGCGATGTCGTCGAGATCGGCGATGATGCGAGGTGGTGAGCGCCCCTCGTAGTGCGTGATCTTCGACCAGTGCTCGCGGAACGGGCGCTGCTGCATGCCAATCCGCGATAACAGACGCACGCTCGCGTCCGCACCGTAGGGCCGCATGGCGAGCACGACCTTGGTACCGCCGAGCTCGGTCTGCTCTCCCGCGTACAGGGCGCGCAGCTGCGTGGTCGTGACTCGGCCAACCTTGACCGAGGGATGCGCGACGAGGACGAGCGTCTCGGCGCCGAAGCTGAGCTCGGTGGCGGGCTCGTCTTCCTTGACGGGCGGAGGCGCGGGTGGAGGTGGTGGAGGTGGCGCGGCCACGACGGCAGGCTCGGGCTTGGGCGGAGGAGGCGGTTCCTCGAATTGCGGCGCCGCCGCCTCCACGGGCTCGGCGGGCTCGGCCACCTCGGGGGCGCCCTTCCCCGCGGTTCGCTGAGCGACGCGCTTTTCTTTCTTGGGTCTATCGGGCCCGGCCGCCTTGAGCCGGGGGCCTTTGGCTTTGCCGCGTGGCGCGGTCTCTTCCGCGATAACGTCGTCGTCATCGCCGTCGTCGCCCGCGGTGTCGGTGTCCGTCAAAGCGCTGTCGCTGGTGGGCTCGGCCTGCGCGGGTGGCGGAGGCTGGTCACGCAGGTCGGTGGCGATGCGCAGGAGCTTGGCGGTCTCCGCGTTGCCGCCGCCGAGCATGGTGATCTGCGTGAAGGCGCGGATGGCCGTCTCGTAGTCACCGCCCTCGAGCGCCCGCAGGCCGCGCAAGCGCTCCGAAGCAATGACCGCGGCGGTGTTCGAGTCCGCTTGGCTGATGGCCTGTACGTTCTTTCGCGTCTTGTCACGCCGCAAATAAACGACGAGCGCGGCCGTATTGATGACGCCGAGAACGAGCAAGGCAAACGCCGGGGCACGCGCCTTCTTGAACACCACGGAACCGCGCACAGAGCTGTCCCCTTGCGTGTGACGCCCGCCATGGGAAGCGGCGGGCGACGCACATGGATACTCCAGTCGTGCAGTGACTGGGGGGATATCGAGCATCGGCGCGGCACGGCGGTGAGTGCCTGCGCAAGACCTGACATGGCTTCACCGGCGCGGAGCCCACCCGCGATGAAGAGAGAGGCCCGGCTACTTCTCCGAGGTCAGCCAGGACAGGTCGCCGGAGCCCTTGCGCAGCACCTTGGGCTCGGGGCCGGTGAGGTCGATGACGCTCGAGGGCTCGCCGTAGAGCATGCCGACATCGAGGAAGATATCCACGGTCCGCCCGAACATGCGCATCATCTCGTCGGGGTTGTTGGTGTACGGCAAACCACCTTCGACGGTCCGCCCCACCGTGGTGCTGACGATGGGGTGCCCCAGCTCGTCGATGAGCGCCTTGCAGACGGCGCTCTTCGGGATGCGGATGCCGACGCTGCGGGCGTTCGACTGCATGAGCTTGGGCACCTCACGGGTCGCCGGCAGGACGAAGGTGTACTCGCCGGGCACGTGATGGCGCAGGATGCGGTAGTTCTTGTTCTCGACCGAGGCGTACTGGGCGACCTGCGAGAGATCGCTGCAGATGAACGACAGCGGGTGTTTCTGATCGAGGCCCTTGAGCTGGTAAATGCGGTCGATCGAGCGCTTGTTGTGGATGTCGCACCCCAGACCGTAAGTCGTGTCGGTCGGGTAGATGATGGTCGCGCCCTGGCGCAGGAGCTCGACGGCGCGGCTGATGTGGCGCGGTTGGGGGTGCTCGAGGTTCGTCTGGAGGCGAAGGATGCTCACTCGTTCGGCCCTCCGGTGAGCAGCGGTGCCATGGCGGTGGCTTGCGACGGCACGGCGCCGGCGCGCTCTGGCCAGACGTAAGTGCGCTCGACCTCGGCGACGTCGCCGTGGCGGGCGCGCACCAAGCGGAGCAAAATCGCCTTGTACATCTCGAATTCGCGACGCTTGTCCATCAAGGCTAAGTGCCTCAAACGCCATGGCGGGGGCAAGTTGTGAGCGTTGACTGACTCCCCGAACATGGGCTCAATAGAGATCGATGGCGCGAAAACGCGACGAGATCGTCCAATCGGACGAGCACAACGCCCGTGGTATCGAGCTGGCCGATCGTGGTTGGCTCGACGAGGCCGTGAGCGAATTCAAGAAGGCGATCGCGCTCGACCCCCAATCGGCGCACGCGCACGACAATCTCGCCACCGTCCTCGCGGAGAAAGGCGAGCTCACCGACGCGCTCTTCGAGTACGTCGAAGCTCTCAAGAGCGACGAGAGCAGCGCCACGGCCCGCCACTACCTCGCGAGCTTTCTCGCCTCCCAGGGTCACGATCTCGCCGTCGCGCTGTACCGCAAGGCCATCGACCTCGAGCCCGATTTCCCGGACGCGCACCTGAACCTCGCCATGTCGCTCGCCGATCACGGCCGCCTGGACGAAGCGCTGCTCGAGCTCGACATCGCGCACAAGCAGGCCCCCGAGGACGCGCTCATCCAGCACGAGCTCGCCTGCTGCCTCATCGACCTCGAGCGCTACCCCGAGGCCATCGGCCACCTGAAGAAGGTCGTGAAGGCGACGCCCGAGCACGTCGAAGCGCACGTCGACCTGGGCATCGCCTACACGGCGCAGGGCTTTTACGCGGAGGCCGAGAGCACCTTCCAGCGCGCCCTCGAGATCGACGGCCACGACTTCGCGACCCACTACCACCTGGCCGCCCTCTACGCGACCTGGGATCGCCTCAAGGAAGCGCTCGATCACCTCGAGCTCGCCGCGGCCCAGGACCGTGAGAAGGCGCGCCTCTGGGTGCGCGAAGATCGCTTGTTCGACGCGCTGCGGAGCGATGACCGCTACGTTGCATTGATGGCGTGAGCCGCGCCTGACCCTCGACGTGGGTCGGGCCTGTGCTGTAGACCGCCGCCGAAATGTCGGTGACGGCGGCGCATCATCCGAGCACGTTTGCTTGGCCTCCAAAGCCGGCGCAGGTCGTCTTCGCGCTCGCCTGCCTCACCGCCGTCGTCTTCACCTTCACCCTGCACCGCGTCGGCCACAACGTCGCCTCGCGCTACTGGACGGTGCAGCGCCTGGTCGACGAAGGCACCATGGAGCACCCGGCGGCCTGGTCGATCGACACGGTCGCCATCGACGGCCGCTACTACTCGTCGAAGCCGCCGAACTACAGCCTCATCCTCGCGGCGGAGGCCTGGGCGTGGAAGGCCGTCACCGGCATGGCGGTCGCGGACCACGAGCGCTTCTACCTCACCTTCCTCGTCTTCGTGTCGCAGGTCGTCCCCTATTGCCTGATGCTCTGGCTGGCGCTGGGCTTCGTGAGCGAGCTCGTCAGCGATCAGTGGACCCAGGCGTACGCCATGGCGGCCTTGTCCTTCGCCTGCCTGCCGTTCGGCTATGCCGTGACCCTCAACAATCACACGCCGACCGCGATGTTCCTCTTCGTGGCGCTGGTGCTCTTGGTGCGTGCCCGCGCGCCCATCGGCCGTGGCGTCGCGTTCACGGTGGGCCTCCTGTGCGGGCTCGCCTTCACCTTCGAGCTCACCTCGGGCGCCTTCGCCGCGGCCTTCATGGCGCTCCTCTCGTATCGCGACCGTAAGGCCCTCGGCTGGGCGGCGCTCGGCGCGCTGCTCCCCATCATCCCGACGCTCGCGACCTACTATGCGATCAGCGGCAAGCTCCTGCCCTTCTATGCGCAGAGAGATCTCTACGAATATCCGGACAGCCACTGGCAGAACCCCACCGGCCTCGACGGTCTCGCCGAGCCCAAGTGGCTCTATGCGTTTCACGCGCTGCTCGGCTTGCGTGGTCTGTTTTCGCTGACGCCCATCGGCATCTTCGCGGTCTGGGGCATGATCCGCGAAGTTCGCAATCGCGGACAGCGCGCGCCCGAGATGTTGGCCATCGGCGCGGCCTCCCTGGTCGTCATCGTCTACATCATCGCCACCACCAACAACTACGGCGGCGCCGCGATGGGCATGCGCTGGTTCGCCCAGTTCGGGCCGCTCTGGGCCATCGCCGCGCTGCCGGTCGTGGATGATTTGCTGCGTGACAAGCGCGGCCGCATCCTCGCCTGGTTCCTGCTCGCCCTCTCGTGCGACATCGTCGCCGAGTCGCTCATCCGCTCGGCCTTCAAGAACGGCGGCGGGGTCCTGGGCCTCACCAAGGTGCTCGGATGACCGGCGACGCGCGTCGACGCTTGTGGTGGCTCATCGCGGCGCTGCACGTCGTGGCCGCCCTGTTGAGCAAGGGCTACCACCACCCCGACGAGTATTTTCAGATCATCGAGTTCGCCCGGCACAAGCTCCTGGGGACGAGCGGCGCCGAGCTCGCCTGGGAGTACGGCGCGCGCATCCGGCCGTGGCTGCAACCCGCGTTCTATGCCGGGCTCATCCGGGCCATGTGGAGCATCGGCATCGAGAATCCGTTTTTGCTGACGATGGTCCTGCGCCTCGTCTCCTCGGCGATCGGCTTTGCCTCGCTCGTGGCGTTGGCGCGCGCCGCGGACCGCTGGCTCGTCTCGCCCTCGGCCCGCACCTGGCTCGTCGGCGCGCTGGGCCTCGCTTGGTGCGTGCCCTACCTGCACGCGCGCACCTCGTCGGAGAACCTCGCGACCAGCTTCATGTGCTTCGCGGTCGCGGCGCTGCTGATCGCGGTCGACACGAGCGTCACCGTGAAGCGCCGCTGGTCGTTCGGGCTGCTCACCGGGGTGTGCGCGGGAGTCGCCTTCGAGGCCCGCTTCCAGGTCGGCTTGATGATCGCCGGCGTCGTCCTGTGGACGGTGTACCGCCGCGAGTGGCGTTTGCTCGTGTCCGCCGCGGCGGGCATGACCGTCATCGCGGTCATTGGCCGCCTGGTCGATCACTGGGGTTACGGCGACTGGACGCTCACGCCCCTGGCGTACTTCCGCGTCAACATCGTCGAGTCGAAGGCCTCGAGCTTCGGCGTGCAGCCGTGGTGGTGGTACTTCCGCAAGATCGTCAGCGAGACCCCGCCGCCCGTCGGGGTCGCGGCGCTGGTGCTTGCGCCTTGGGCGTGGCTGCGCGAGCGCCGCAACGTGCTCACCTGGGCGACCATTCCGTTCTTCCTCGGGCACGTCGCCATCGCGCACAAGGAGCTGCGCTTCCTCTTTCCGATGGTGCCGCTGGTCACGACGCTGCTCGTCGTGACCTTCCAGCGCTTCGCCGTTCCGATGGTGAGCTTGCCACGCTGGGCGCGCGCGCTGGTCATCCTCTTGGTGCTGCCGAACCTCGCGTACCTGGTGATGAACTGCGTGAAGCCAGTGCGCGGCGAGGTGCTGGCGCTGGAGTCGATCTGGGACGCGACCCACGAGGAGCGTGATCTCTACGTCGCCGGCGCGAGCCCATTCAGCTACCGTGAGCTCGCCTTCGGCTTCTACACGTCACCGCGCGCGCGCCTGCGCTACATCGACGACTTCGCGGCCATCGATCACGCTCTCGACAGCGGTGCGCCGTTCCTCGTGTACATGTCCGACAACTGGCTGCCTCCCGAAGCCGAGCGCTTCATGTCGCGCTGCACCGTCGTGCACCGGAGCTTCCCGACGTGGGTTGCGCGCTTCAACTTCAAGAACTGGCTGCAGCGCACCTACCAGGCGCTGCTCCTCGAGTGCCGCTGAGAGGTTTACAAGGCTTCAGCGGTTGACACGGCTTCGCAATGACCGTCTACTCGCGCGCTCATGCGCCTGACACGCCGCACGGGCCTCATCATCATCGTTGGCCTTGCCATCGTGGGCGGCATACTGGTCGCGACCACTGGCGCTATGGCGGACAAGCGCATCAGCAAGGCCTTGCAAGAGATTCAAGCGCGCCACATGCCACGCATGAAGCTCGCGCCTCGCCTCGATAGGCAGCTCGAGCAGCTCCGCCGCGGTTTCCAGGAGGCCGTCGCGAACGACGACGCGAGGATGCTGAGCGACATGCACATGGTGCTCGACGAGGTGTCGGAGTCGCTCGCCTCGGCACAGCCCAGCATCAGCACGAACGACGCCGCCGCCGTCCGCAACGCCTTCAAGAGCTACTTCAGCGCCGGCCTCGACGTATCGCGGCGCCTCATCGCCAAGGAGAGCGGAGAGCCAGTGCTCCTCGCCATCAAGGAGATGCAGGAAGCCCAACAAGCCGCGAGCGAGCGCATCGCGCGCGCCGTTGGCGTCGACCCCGAGCAGCTCGACCGCTCCTTCGACGAGATCGTCGAAGCGCAACGGCGCGCCGCGCTCTACCGGACGGTGATCATCGTCGGGTTCCTCACCGTCATCGCCATCATCGCGGTCTACTTCGCGCGCGTGTTGGCTCGCGAAGAGAGCCGCGCCGAGGAGCTCATGCAACGAGGCTGGCGCGAGCTCGAGCTCTTGAGCGCCGCGCGTTGCGAGAGCGACAGGCCCACCTCCATGTCGAAGCTCATCCGCGATAGCGGTGCGCAGGCGGCGAAGCGCCATCCCAAGAAGCGGATCGAGCTCATCGTCGAGGAGGGCATGCAGGCGAAGGTCGACGTCGGCATCGCGCGCTTCTTGAGCGACGCGCTCCTCGCCTACACCTGGGGCATCAGCGACGCCACGCGCATCGAGGTCGGCACCGTCAACGTCGCCGGGCAGCCCGCCTTCTTCGTGCGCAGCAACACCCAGCTCCTCGATGCGGTGGGCGCCAAGGGCCTCTTCGCCTCGCCGACGGGCTTTGGCAGCCTGCGGGGGAACCGCCCAGAGCTTGCGACCGCGGACCGCCTGGTGCGGCGCTGTGGGGGGCGGATCTGGGCGGAGAGCGCGCAAGGCACGGGCGCGACCATCCTCTTCACCCTGCCGACATGCCACGATCAGGCGAGTTGACAGTCCAAACGCCCCCTTTCCGCCGAGAAATCTAGGGGCACTTTTTTGCTTGCCTAGAATATCCCGCAATGAGATTGCGAGTCATTCTCAGTCGCAGGAGACAGGAATGATCCGCGTGCGCAGGGCAGCTCTTCCGCGTTCCAGCAACGAGGCCATCGGCATTGTCGGTGGTGGCAACAGCGCACAGGCGTTGTCCGTTTACCTCGCCGAGCGTGGCTTCGCGCCGCACATCTACATTCGCGACCCCGCAAAGCTCCAGGAGCTCCAGCGCACCAAGCTCCTGCGCGCGAGCGGCGCCATCGAAGGCCTCTTCGCCGTGCCGATGGTCACGAGCGATCCCGGCGAGATGATGCGGGCCTGCCGCACCGTCTTCATCACCACGGTCGCGACCGCTTACGGCGACGTTGCCCGTCAGCTCGCCCCACACGTCACCAAGGACCACGAGCTCATCGTCTTCTCGAGCAAGCTCTGCGGCTCGCTCGATCTGGCGCGCTCACTCGAGAGCTTGGGCGCCGCGAAGCCCGCGCTGGTGGTCGAGACCGACGCGCTCTTCGCCGCACGCACGCAGCCCGACGGCTCGATCAACGTGCGCGGCTTGAAGGGGTGGAACCTCGCGGCGACGCCCGCCGCCCAGGATCTCGAGGAGGGCGCCGCCGTCGTGCAGCGCTTCTTCCCCAACGTCGAGCAGGCCGTGAACCTCGTGCATCGCGGTCTGTCGGACTTCGGCATCCTCGTGCATCCGCTCACCATGCTCGCGAACATCAACAAGGTGGATCGCGGCGAGCCCTTCCCCTTCTACCTCGAGGGCTTCACCCAGCGGACCGTGGTGCTGCTCGACGCGCTCGAAGCCGAGCTCGGCACCCTCGCCAAGGCGTACGGCGCCACGCTCCTGCCGGCGCGCGAGCTGCTCGACCGCTACTACGGCTGCGACACCAGCGGCTCGCTCCTCGACGCCATGCGCTCCGCCAAAGCGTACAGCAAGGCCGTCTCGCCGGTGCAGCTCGACCACCGCTACATGCACGAGGACGTACGTTGCACCTTGATGCCGGCACGTGAGCTGGCGCAGAAGGCTGGCTTGGTCACGCCCATGCTCGACGCCGTCATCACGCTCTCGACGACCCTCTTGGGTGCATCGTACTTCGAGCACCGCCGCACCCTCGAGTTCCTCGGCTGGGGAAACCTGTCCGCCGCGCAGATCCGCGACCGCATCGGGCCGCGCCCGCCGAAGGCCGATGTCGTGAGCTTACGTCCTGCCGCCGCCACCGGAGCGTTGTGAGCTGAATGAGTAACGTCTGGGCCCTGCTTGCCATCTTGGCGGCGTCGTTCGAGCCGTTGGTGGCCAAGCTCGGCTACAGCCACGGTGTGCCTCTCGAGTCGCTCTTCGTCGGGCGCTGCATCGTCGCGGCGCTCGCGGTGTGGCCGCTCACGCGCTTCCGTCAGAAGGTCGACACCAAGCTGCCGCCGGCCGGCCCGGAGCGCCGCGGTGTCTTCTTGGGCGGACTGCTGCTCGCCACCACCTCGGGCCTCACGCTCTTCGCGCTGACGCGCATCCCCACCGCCATCGTCGTCGTCGCGGTGACCACCACGCCGGCGCTCGTCGCCGCGGTGAACCACATCCGCGGCACCGAGAAGACCGGGCTCGTGTTCTGGTTGGGTGTGGCGGCGGCCATCACCGGCGTCATCATGACCCTGCAGATGCCCGGTGACGCGGAGATCGACGCGATTGGCGTCACCGCCATCGTGAGCGCGGTGGTGTCATCGTGCATCTATCGCGTGCACCTCGATGCGCTGATGAAGCGGGTCGCGCCGGCGGTCGTGTCCGCTTGGGTGGTCACCGTGCAAGGTATCTGCGCGGTCGTGGTCTTCGGCCCCCTGCTGCGCTCGTTCCCGCCAGCGGCCGTCGCGGCGAGCCTCTGGACGGGACTGTTCGCGGCGCTCGCGAACGTCGCCTTCTTGAAGGCCTTGCAGGCGCTGGGCTCCACCAAGGTCTCGGTCTTCACCCTGGCGCAGCGCCCGTTCATCATCGGCGTGGCCGCCCTCCTCTTGGACGAGCCCCTGGGCTGGATGCAGTGGGGCGGGACCGCCCTGGTCATCCTCGGCATCCTGGCGACACGCGGCCTCTTTTCAAGGCCATGGCAACGCGCTAAGCCGGTGCAACCATGCGCCATATCGTACTCTCGGTAGCCGCTCTTTCGTTCGTTGCCTGCGCTCACGTCTCGACGACCTCTGGTACCCTACGTGGTCCGCCGGTGGCGCCAGCCAAACCGGACGTCCACTCGCACGCGCGGCCTCAGGAAGCGGTCGTGCGTCACGTCAGCCTCGACCTGACCACGGACTTCGAGCACCGCACCATGGCCGGCACGGCGGCGCTCACGGTCGACCGCGATCCGTCGGCGAAGTCCATCGTGCTCGACGTCAAGGGCCTGCTCATCGAGCGCATCGTCGACGGCGAAGGCAAGCCGCTGACCTTCGAGGTCGCCGCGTCCGACGGCTTGATTGGCGCGGCGTTGACCGTGGCCTTGCCCGAGGTCGGCGACAAGATCGTCATCTCGTACGTGACCGCGCCCGACGCGACCGCGCTGCAATTCCTGGCGCCATCGCAGACCTCCGGCAAGCAGAAGCCGTTCCTGTTCACGCAGGGCGAGGCCATCCTCACCCGCACCTGGATCCCGCTGCAGGACAGCCCTGCGGTGCGCGTCACCTACGACGCCAAGATCCACGTGCCGAGCGACCTGCGCGCCGTCATGAGCGCCGCGCACACCGGCAAGGAAGAAGGCGAAGTCGACGGCATCATGCGGACCTTCACCTTCGACATGCCGGAGCGCATCCCGCCTTACCTGATCGCTTTAGCGGTCGGCGATCTGGCGTTCCGCAAGCTGGGTGACCGCACCGGTGTCTACGCCGAGCCGTCCGTCATCGCGGCGGCGGCGTTCGAGTACGCCGACACCGAGAAGATGGTCGAGGCCGCCGAGGCTTTGTATGGCCCGTACCGCTGGGGCCGCTACGACATCCTGGTGCTGCCGCCATCGTTCCCCTTCGGCGGCATGGAGAACCCGCGCCTCACCTTCGTGTCGCCCACGTCGATCGTCGGTGACCGCTCGATGGTGTCGCTCATCGCGCACGAGCTGTCGCACTCATGGTCGGGCAACCTCGTGACCAACGCGACCTGGAACGACTTCTGGCTGAACGAGGGCGCCACCCAGTACTTCGAGAACCGCATCATCGAGGCGCTCTATGGTCTCGACCGCAAGGCGCTCAACGAAGTGCTCGAGTATCAGGAGCTGCAAGCCGAGCTCGCCGACAACAAGGACAAGCCGAACGAGACCAAGCTCTGCCTGAACATGCAGGCGACCGACGACCCGGACGACGGCGTGAACGCCGTGGCGTACACCAAGGGCGCTCATTTCTTCAGCATGCTGGAGCGGATGGTCGGCCGGATGCGCTTCGATGGCTTCATGAAGAACTACTTCAACACCCACGCCTTCCAGAGCATCACCAGCGAGGAGTTCGTGGCGCTCGTGAAGAAGGACCTGCTGTTGGGTGACGCCGGCGCCATCCAGACCGCGCAGATCGATGCGTGGGTCTTCGGCCCCGGCTTGCCGAGCAACGACGAAGCCCCGAAGTCGACGCTCCTCGCCAACGTCGACACCGAGCTCGCCAAGCTCAAAGCCGGCGCCGAGCCGTCAGCGCTCGCGACCGAGGGTTGGATCACGGCGCAGTGGCTCCACTTCCTGAAGAACATGCCGGCCCCGCGCACCCCGGCTCAGCTCGCTGCCTTGGACAAGTCGTTCGCGTTCTCCCAAACGAAGAACCGCGCCATCCGCTTCGAGTGGCTCCGCATCGCCGCCAAGAACCACTACGACGGCGCCATCGCCTCGATGGAAGAGCACCTGTCGACCCAAGGCCGCCGCCGCTACATCATCCCCGTCTACCGCGACCTCGTCGCCAGCGACTGGGGCCGCCCCATCGCCGAGCGCGTCTTCGCCGCCGCCAAACCCACCTACCACCCCCTAACCGCCCGCTCGATCGAACAAGTCCTAGGCACCCCCGCGACCAAAACCCAGTAACCGGACCAGCACCCCCAGACGCCGCATCGATGCGGTGAACAACAATTCACCGCATCGCACTGGCGCCTCCCCAAGCGAAACAAAGCCGCTGAAGCGAGCTCAAATGGAGCCGCTTCGAGCCCAGGCGCCACATCGATGCGGTGAACGGGGATTCACCGCATTGCACTGATGCTTCCAAGCGAAGCAAAGCGCCGTAACAAGCTCGAGCGGGCTACTTCGAGCCCAAACGCCGCATCGATGCGGTGAACAATTCACCACGTCGCACTGGCGCCTCCAACCGACGCAAGACGCCGTGACGGGCTCCAACTGGAGCCGCTTCGAACGAAGCGCCGCATCGATGCGGTGAACAGCGATTCACCGCAGCGCACTGCTGCCTCCAACTGGAGCTGCTTCGAACCCAGGCGCCGCATTGATGCGGTGAACGACGATTCACCGCGGCGCTCTGATGTCTCCAATGAAAGCAAAGCGCCGTAACAAGCTCAACCAGAGCTGCTTCGAGCCCAAACGCCGCATCGATGCGGTGAACAGCGATTCACCACGTCGTACTAGCGACTCCACCGAAGCAAGGCGCCGTGAGCAGCTCAACCAGAGCTGCTTCGAAACCCAAACGCCCCATTGATGCGGTGAACGGGGATTCACCGCATCGCGTTGCCCCCAACGGAACGAAGCGCCGCGGCGGGCTCAGAGCAAACCCGCCGCAGCCCCCCAATCCCACTCCCAT
>JBDHVB010000106.1:0-18108 GCA_039809465.1 Myxococcota bacterium | reverse complement strand
ACGCAACGCGGATCGTCGCTATCAATTCTCAAGCAGGCTTGTTTTGAGTTCATGCATTCGGGCTCAGCGCCCAATGTCTTTTTATACGTCACAACGTCGCATTAAACGATCATAGACGTCATCGCCCGCTCCAAGGCTAACAAGCCGCGCCTACAACACCTTCTCAATATCGTCCGCCAAACCCTTAGGCTCGTCATTCGGCGCGAAGCGCTTCACCACCTTCCCCGTCTTATCCACGAGGAACTTAGTAAAGTTCCACTTGATCGCCTCCGTCCCCAACACACCCCGCGCCTGCGCCTTCAACTCCGCAAACAACGGATGCGCATAAGGCCCATTCACCTCGACCTTGTCGAACATCGGAAAAGTCACGCCGTAGTTCTTCTCGCAGAACTGCGCGATCTCCTCCGCCGCCCCTGGCTCCTGAGCGCCGAATTGGTTGCAAGGAAACCCAAGGACCACGAACCCCCGGTCCTTGTACTTCTTATAAAGCTCTTCAAGGCCCTTATACTGCGGCGTGAAGCCACAGGCGCTCGCCGTGTTGACGATCAAAAGGGTCTTGCCCTTGAAGTCCGCCATGGTGGTCGGCTCGCCGCCGAGGTGACGTACGGGATGGTCGTAGCGCATCCCAGCCACATAGGACGCTCTCGCTAGCTGGCGCAAGAGCCGCCGTCGCCAGGATGCCGCAGCCGCCAGCCCTAATAATGCGGTGGCTTCACGTTCCCCGGCGGCAGCTCCTGGGGTTCCTGGAGCTGCCGGAGGCGCTTCACTTCCTTGATGAGCACGTCCATGTTTTCGTTGAGCGTGCGCACCACGTCGTCGAGCTCGTCGATGCGGCGCTCCGCGAAAGCGAGCTTGAACTCCAAGTTGTCGAGCCGTTCGTTCACAACTTGGCGTTGCTGGCGAACTCGACCATGTGGAGGTTCAGGTCGCGGAAGCGGCGGAGCTTCTCGCCGCCGTGATCCTTCAAGAGCTTGTCTACGGTGTCGGTGGGCTTGTGGTAGTCGGGGTTCTCGCCGCCGCCGCCCTTCGGGTTCGTGAGGCCTTCGAAGTTGAACAGCGTGGTGATGCCGGCGCGCGTGAACACCTGATTGTCCTGGCGGCTCTCGAACCCGTTGATGTCGCGGTTGACGACGTTGAACTTACGCTCGCCGAGCTGCTGCTGGGCGTACGCGAAAGCGTCCGTGAGGAACGTCTTCTGGCCGCGGGTCGTGTCGATGACCGACATGCGGTCGCCTTCGAAGCGGCCGATCATGTCGTTGTTGATCGAGCCCTTGATGGCCGAGAGCGGGATGCCCGGCACCGGGTGCTTGATGAAGTAGTTGGCGCCGACCAGGCCCTTCTCCTCGGCCGCGGTCCAGATGACCAGCACCGAGCGGTTGAGCTTGCCGGCCTTCTGCAGGTCGGCGAGCATCGGCAAGAGCGCCGCGTTCGTGCCCGAGCCCGAGGCGTTGTCCGAGGCGCCGGGGAAGAAGCGCTGCGGCGTGCCGCCCAGGTGATCGAGGTGGGCCATCAAGACGATGTACTCGTCCTTCTGGGGGCCAGTGCCACGCATGACGCCCATGACGTTCTGGACCTTCTGCGCCTGGAGGCCAGCGCGGCGCAGCGAGTCGGGCGTGAGCTCGTCGCGCAGGCCGCGCGCGTCGCCAAAGTAGTCGCCGATGCCGTGCTTGCGGCACGATTCGCGGATGAGCTCGCGCTCGGAAGCGTCGACGGTGTCGTCGAGGTAGAAGCCACCCTCGAAGAGGTTACGGCCGAAGCCGCGCTTTGCCAGATGCGCGCCGTCGCCGTTGCGCAGCGACCAGAGATCGAACGTCTGATAAAACGGATTGCCGGACGGGTCGCCGGCGTTCGCGCCCTCCATGCCGTACTTCTTCATGAGGTCGACCATGTAGGCCGACGCCTTGTCGTAGCCCTCCGAGGGGCTGCCGCGGCCCAGGAGCTCGGGCGACGCCAGGTACTCGACGTGCTTCATCGGCTCGGCATCGGGGTTGTTGGCCGCGATGGCGGCGATGCGTTGAACCGTCGTGACCTTGGGGCTGCCGACGCGCTCGGTGGCGTCGGGCGTGCGGGCGCGCAGGCTGCGCAGCTTGGGATGGAGCTTTTGCGGGGCGCTCGCGCCGGGGGCCTCGGCCGCGGGGGCTGCGCCGGAGGAAACACGAGTGCCTTGGGTACGGAGATCGCCGACCTTCATGGGATTGCTACCTTTTAGGGGAGGTCCCTGGTCATCGGATGGCGGCGCGAGATCGTTGCGAAAACCGCTCAGGCATTTAAAGACGGGGGGTTACGCGGCAGCGACCACATGTGTATAAGCCGCGCCGCTAATGCAGCAACGCACAAATCTTCGCACCGTCGCCATCGTCGCTCACGTCGACCACGGCAAAACCACGCTGGTGGACGCACTCTTCAAGCAGGGTGGCATCTACCGTGAGAACCAACAGGTCGTCGAGCGCGCCATGGACTCGAACGACCAAGAGCGCGAGCGCGGCATCACCATCCTCGCCAAGTCGACGAGCGTGCGCTTCGGCGACAACACCATCCAGATCGTCGACACCCCTGGCCACGCCGACTTCGGTGGCGAGGTCGAGCGTACGCTGCGCATGGTCGACGGCGTCCTCCTCCTGGTCGACGCGGCCGAGGGTCCGCTGCCGCAGACGCGCTTCGTCTTGCGCAAAGCCTTCGACCTGGGTCTCCCCGCCATCGTCGTCGTCAACAAGATCGACCGCGGCGACGCCCGCCCCGAAGCGGTGCTCGACGAGGTCTACTCGCTCTTCATCGACCTCGGCGCCAACGACAAGCAGATCGAGTTCCCGGTCATCTACGCGATCGCCCGTGAGGGCCGCGCCTCGAAGGACCTGAACAACCTCGGCCCCGATCTCGCGCCGCTGGTCGAGACCATCCTCGCCACCGTGCCCGCTCCAGCGGACAAGAGCGAGGCACCGTTCGCCATGCAAGTGAACTCGCTGGGCTACGACGAATACGTCGGCCGCTTGGTGGTCGGACGCGTCGAGAGCGGCACCGTAAAGCCCAATCAGATGGTGCGCGTCGCTGGCGAGACCGGCTCTTACACCGCGCGCGTCACCGGCCTCTTCCGCTTCCAAGGCGTGCAGCGCATCCCGCTCACCGACGCCCGCAGTGGCGACATCATCGCGCTCGCGGGCCTCGACAAGGTCACCATCGGTGACACCATCAGCGCCCCCGACTCCGAGCTCGTCATGGAGCGCATCAAGGTCGACGAGCCGACCGTGGCCATGGTCTTCCAGGTCAACGACGGTCCGCTGGCTGGCCGCTCCGGCGGTAAGTTCGTCACCAGCCGCCACCTCCGCGAGCGCCTCTCCCGCGAGGCCTACGCCAACGTGTCGATCCGCGTCGAGCCGGGCGAGACGCCCGAGCAGTTCCGCGTCCTCGGCCGTGGCGAGCTGCAGCTGGCGGTCCTCATCGAAGGCATGCGCCGCGAGCTCTTCGAGATGTGCGTGCGCAACCCCGAGGTCGTCACGCGCATCGGCGAAGGCGGCCAGAAGGAAGAGCCCACCGAGCGCCTCGTCGTCGACGTGCCGGTCGAGCACGTGGGCGCCGCCACCTCGCTCATCGGCCAGCGCCGCGCCCAGCTCCTCGATCAACGCCAGGAAGGCTCGCGCGTCCGCCTCGAGTACATCATCCCGACCCGCGGTCTGTTCGGCCTGCGCAACATGATGATGACCGCCTCGCGCGGCACGGCGCTCATGCACAGCGTCTTCGAAGGCTGGATCCCGTGGACCGGTCCCATCCAGAAGCGCGTCAACGGCGCCCTGGTCGCCGACCGCCCCGGCGAGACCACCATCTACGCGCTCTTCAACTTGCAGCCGCGTGGCACCATGTTCGTCAAGGAGCAGGTCGAGGCCTACGAAGGCATGGTCATCGGCGAGCACGCGCGTGAGAACGACTTGAACGTCAACGTCTCGCGCGAGAAGAAGCTCACCAACGTCCGCGCCAGCGGCAAGGACGAGAACATGGTGCTGGCGCCGCCGCGCGACATGACCCTCGAGCGCTCGCTCGAGTGGATCCGCGACGACGAGATGGTCGAAGTCACGCCGAACGCGATCCGTATCCGCAAGCGCGTGCTCGCGGCGAATCGCCGTCCGGTCAACGCCGAAGTCGAGTAGCCGCCGGGAGCAGCCGCGCGCGGCTCAGTACGTGAACGTGCGCGCCGCCTGCTCGTTGCACGATACGACCATGACCGCCTCGAAGAGCGCGATCTGGCGGACCTGGCAGCCGGCCGGCACGACATTCCAGCTCGCGCCGGCGTTGCGGCTCACCGCGATGTTGTTGCCGTTGATGCATGCGTGCGCGACCACGGCCGGCTGACCCGGCACCGACGTGAGGTAGCGGGCCCGGCAAGTCCCGTCCGTTGAAGCGGGCGTGGGGGCGCCGAACGAGACAGCCAGATCACTCGAGGTCACCAGCTGCCCCGTCGTGCTCACCACACGCATGACGTTGCCGCCGTCGACGTACATCTCGACGCCAGCTGGCGCGACGCCCGTTCGGCTGCTGATGTCCGCGATGGAGCCGTCGGTCCACGACGCCTGGAAGAGGCCCTGCGCGCCGCCGCTGTTGCCGGCGTACCACATGACATCGTTGTCCGCGGGTGAGACCCAGCCGATGGGCGACGGATACCAGATGAGCGGCGCCCCCGGACACGAGCGCTGCTGATACGACACACCGCCGTCCACCGTGCGGTGGCAGTTGCTGTAGCCCAGCGTCATGAAGGTCAACGGATCAGCGAGGCTCACGCCGCCGACTCCGGCCCACGAATACGCCGCCGCGTTATTGCTATCGCGGACAGTGACAAAGCCGTCCTGCGACGACAACACATGGCGGTCGTAGGTGCTGTTGAAGTCTTCGCCGCGGACGTAAACCGAGTCGGGGAACACCGGGTTCACGTGGATCATGGGCGCCGCGGTGCCGGTGCCCGCTCCCCCAGCCGCCCAAGTCTCGCCACCATCGTGCGTGGCGGCCGCGACCCAAACGTCGTTACCGACCGCGTAGCCATCGGCGAGGCTCGCCGCCGCGTAGCTCAACGAGGCGCCCTCGAGATCGCCGGGCGTCGGCAGCCGCGCGAACTCACCGCCGCCATCCGTGGTGAGATACACGTCGCGGCCGCTCAACACCGCGATGGCGAGTCCGTCCGCTGCAACGGACATGCGCGCGGAGGAGTTGACGAAGGGCACGGCGATGGTGCCCTCGAGCGCCGCCCAGACCGGGGTGCGCGCATCGGGGGCACGCTGCAGCGCCGTCGAGGTCGTCACCGCGGTGTCGAACTTGTACATCGCGCCCGCGCCATCCAAGGCCCACGACAGCGACAGCCCAGCGTATGCGGTATCCGCGGTCCACGACGCGCCGTCGGTGCTGCTCACGCGGCCGGTCTTGTAGACGTAACCCGGGTGCGCCGGGTCGAACTTGATGACGTTCGTGCTGTCGTTGAAGCCCTCCGCCGTCACGAACGTCCAGGCGGAACCGCCGTTGGTGGTGCGGTAGAGGCCGGGGTTGCTGCCGGCGAAGGCCCGGTCGACGATCTTGATCTGCGGGTTCGTCGGGTGGTTCGCCATGAAGCCCATGTACGCGGTGCTCGTCTGATCATCATAGAGCTCGGTCCACGTGGCGCCGTAGTCGTCCGAGACGTGGAGGTTGGTGTCGCCGCTGCTGCCGTTCCAGGCGAACAGGCGGCCGCTACTGTCGACCGACGCGCCGACGACGACCTGGTAAGCGTAGACCGTGCCGAGGCCGCTGACGATCGAGGTGCACGCGTCACCACTCAGGTCATCGACGCGGTACAACTGGCTCGCATGCCCCGTGCTCACGTAGGCGGTACCGTCGGCCGCGGGTGAGATGATGAACCCCGCGCCGTTGTCGATGTCGGGCATGGGCGTGTGGCAGCGCTTCGACCACGTAAGGCCAACATCGCCCGAGCGCCACACCATGCCGTCGAGCGATTGCAGGTAGATCACGCTGCTGTCAGCCGGGTCGATGGCGACGCTCCGCGTGAAGGCCACTCCTCCGAGCGTCGCGTGCGCGTCCCCCATGAAGAAGACGACGTCGAGCTCGAGGCTGCCGTCGCTGAGGCCACTGCCGATGGCGCTCACGACATCGGCGCCGAGGCTCGTGCCCTTGTAAAACACCTGCCGCAGCGAGCTCCCCACGCTGAAGGTCACGCCCGACACCGTGGTGGTGCACGCATCGCTCTCGTGCAACGTGCCGCGGCTCGGCGTGGGCAGCTCGACGGTGAGGCTCGCGGCGGACGTCGTCACGTTACCGAAGGCATCGCTGAGCGTGAGATCGAGCTGTGAGCAATCACCAAGGTTCATACGAGCACTGCCGGCCACTCGAATGGTCGCGAGCGCGCCCGGCAAGATGGTGAACGGCTTGCTGGTGCTCGGCAGCGTGCTGCTCGCGAAGCTCAGGCTGTACGCCGCGGCGGCGGTGCCGCGCACCCAGACCTGCGTGGTGTTCGCGAGAGCGTTGATCACGACCGAGCTCACCGGCGTGGCGCAGCTCGCGTCACTGAAGAAAACGACGTTCGCCGGACTGCTGGCGAGCGCGATGGAGTCGGCGGTGAGCGTGTCGGTTGGAGCGCCGCCACCATCCACGGTGCTCACGCGCGCCGCCGAGCAGCTCCCCGCGGTAGCGCTCGCTTGCAGCGTCACGGCGACGGCGCTGGGGGCGCCCACCACGTCGATGGTCGCGGTGGCATTGGTGAGCCCCGTGAGGGTCGCCGCGAGCGTCGCGCCCGCCGTGAGCGACGCGCCGCGCACGTAGATGACCGCCACGCCCGCGCCAGCCGCGAGATTGACGCCGCTGATCGTGGTGCCGCAGGCCGCGTCCGAGAAGATACCGAGGGCGGCCGAGGTGAGCGCGACGGCGCCGGCTGGCCCCGTGGCGAGGTTGTCGAACGCGTCGACGCGCTGGACGAGGTAGCGATAGCAGCCCCCTAGCGTCATGCGCGTCGAGCCCACGAAGCTCAACGCGACCGCGGGACCGGCGCTGACCACGAGCGAAACTGTCCGCGATTGCAGATCGGCGAGCGATGCCTCGAGCGTCGCGTTCCCGGCGCGGGTCGCCCGCACGTAGACGGTCGCGGCGGTGCCGCCACGCACGGTGGTAACCGAGGTCTCGGTGGCGCAGCTCGCGTCGCTGTAAACCCGCGCGCCGTTCGCGGCCACGGTGACCTCCATGGCGTCCACGGCCAGCGGCGCGCCGGCCAGGTCGACGATGCCGACGCCGATGGGCGTGCACACCCCCGCGGTCAGCGCGATGCTCTCGCCGGCGGGCGTGAAGGCAACGCGGAGCTGCGGGTCACCCGCGACGTCGACGCTCCAGCTGCCGACGCCGAGGCTCGCCGCGCCGGCGCTCAAGGTGATGTCACCCGGCAGACCGAACTGGGCGAAGACGATGGCGCTCTCGTGCCCGGGCCCGATGCTGGCGGTCGTGGTCGCCGTCACGCAGCTCGAGTCCGTGAAGAAGACCGTGCCCGCCGCCGCGAGGTTCACCGCGACCTCCGAGGCGAGACTCGCCGGGGCTCCCGCGGCATCGGCGGCCGCGACCCACAGCGGGACGCAGCTCGTGGTGTCGGTGTAGCGCGTGCCGCCGATCTTGACGGTCGTCGCGGCCGGGACGAGGGCGGCCGCCTCGAAGCTCGTCTCGCCTCCGAGCGGTCCGCTGACGCGGGCGCGCGCGTGCTTGGTGCCGCTGCTGTCCGCTTTGACGTACGCAATCGCGCCGCGCGCGCCGGCCGCCGCCGTGGCCCGCGTCGCCTGCACCATGCAGCCCGCGTCGGCATACCAGCCCGTGTCACCCTCGAGCATCAGGCGCACCTCGCTGCTCGGGCGCGAGACGACGCCGCCATCCAGCTGAACGATCTGCGCGGGCGCGCAGCTCCCCACCCCCACCTTGTCGGGCACGATGACCGTGAGGCCACTCAGCGGCTCACCGCGGCAGTCGTCACAGGTGGCGCCACCGCCGCCGCAACTCGGGAGAACGGCACTCAAAGACAGACACGAAAGCACGAACAGAACGCGTGAGGAGGTCACGAATGCTCCGAGGATCCGACGGGGGCCACCGGAGGCTAGGAGATCCGCGCGCCCGAAGCCAGACCGATCCTCACACGCTCCCCTTGTTGCCACCGCCGTCACTCACGCCCTTCCCGTCGCCCAAGGCCGGCCGCTCCTCGTCGATGCCCTCGATGGGCTCCGGTGCTGGCTCCGGCGGCTCCTCCTTCTTGTCGGAGCCTTGCGTCTGCTCGCCGCCCGCCGAGCCTTCATCGGCCTCGACGCTGGCGATCGGGCTGCCGAGCGCGATGTGCTCGGCCCGCAAACGCTTGGTGACGGCGAAGAGCAAATCGCTCTTGGCGCCGTAAGTCTCGCGCGGTGAAGCCGTGTTGGCGACGACGTTCATCACGTAGCCACGGTCGTCGACGTCGTCGATGAAGACGTTCGGCCTGGGGTCCTTGAGGAGCTTCTCGAGCTTGTTCGCCTCGTCGAGGATGAAGTCGCGGGCGCGATTCGGATCCTCGCCGTAAGCGATGCGCAGCAGGAACTGCACCTGGCCACGCGCGCCGATGCGCGTCTTGTTCACCACGGGCTTCGAGATGAGATCGGAGTTCGGCACCACGTAGGTCGAGCCATCACCCAGCACGATCTCGGTGGCGCGGACGCTGATCTTTTTGACATCACCCGTCGGACCGCCGACGTTCACCAGGTCTCCGACCTTGATGGGCCGCTCGACCAGCAAGATGAGGCCGCTCACGAAGTTGCTGATGATGGCTTGCAGACCGAAGCCGACGCCGACCGACAAGGCGCTGGCGATGAGCGCGACCTTATCGAGCGAGACGCCGAGGTAAGCGACCGCGAGGAGCACGGCGCCGATGAAGCCCAAGTAGCCAATGCCGGTCGACAGCGAGTTACGCGCGCCGGTGTCGAGGCTGGTGTGCGGCAGGTAGCTGTTCTCGAGCCAGCGCCGCACGGTGCGGGTGAGGAGCCAGACGCTGCTGAACACGAGCAGCGCGCCGGTGATGGCGCCGGGTGAGATGGTGACCTCACCCACCTTGAGATCGGCGAGACCATCCTGGATGCGGCCGGCGACGCTCGTGACGTCTTCGCCACCGAGGCGCGCCAAGACGAGACGGGCGGCGACATAGACCAGGATGACGCGTGACACCGCCGCGAGCACGATGGCGATCTGATCGATGTACGCGGCCGACATGCCAATCGAGTGGCGCAGCATGCGGCCCAGCGGGAAGTTGTCGGAGAGGATGGCGGTGAAGAGATCGTCCGTGAGGCGCATCAGCAAGAGCAGCGCCGCGAGCACGACGCCCACCTGCGTGAGCTCACGCGCGATGAAGATGGCGAAGGCGTTATAGCCGAGGATGAGCGCGACCGGAGCGACGAGCACGCAGACCCACGCCAACCCCGAGAGCAACGAGGCCACCATGAGATTCGGCGTCTTCTCGGCGGAGCGGGACTTCGGCGGATTCGCCAAGAGCTCGGCGCGGACGGCCCCTAGGCGTACGAGCGCTATCGCGAACACCGCGAGGATGGCCATGGCGAAGATGGTCCGGCCGAGGATCGAGACGTGCAGGCTCGTGCCCAGCGTGTCGTTCACGCGCTCGAGGAGCATGCGGCACGCCACCAGGACAGCGATGGTGGTGGTAAAGCCGCGCACGCGCCGCACCTGCGCGTCGCTCCACCACACCAGCCGCCACTCGGGTTGGGTCGGCTGCAGCCAAGCGCGCGCAAGGCCGGTGAAGAGCGCGATGACGCGCACAGCGTCGACCATCGCCCCGACCACCTCGGCCATGAACGGCGTCAAGCCGTTGGAGCCTTCGAGCGAGTCGGCGATGAGGCTCATCCCGAAGACCGGGAAGGCGACGAAGACGCAGACGGTACACAAGGCGACGAGCGTCCGCCGCAAACGGTTGTCGGGGAGGAAGCGCGTCGCGAGCTTTTGGCCGACGCGTTGGCCCACCAAGGGGCCGGCGATCGCGAGGAAGATGCCGAGCACGCACATCATGATGAAGTGCGTCCACGTACCGTTCGTCATCGCGGACGACAGCGTGCTCGAGCCATCGTCCAAGGCCAGCTTCGCGCGCTCCCAGTCGGTCGGGACGTTACCGGTGATGGCGCGCCAGTAGGTGAGCCCTAGGATGCTGGTGGTGCGGGCGGAGAGCTCCGCCGAGAACATCTGGCGGCGGCGCTGAGCGACCTCGGCGACGAGCTCGCGGGTGCGCAGCTGCAGGATCTTGGCGCGCTTCAACGCGTCGTCCCACTCCTGGCGCTTCTTGACCTCTTGGGCGCGGTCCGCGGTGACGTTCAGATCTTCCGGCGGGTCATCGGGACCAGGTGCTTTGCCGAGCTGCTGCAAGCGCGCATCGATGCCTTCGATGTACGGCTCGAGCTCGGCGACGATGCCCCCCAGCTCGTCCTCGAGCGGCGCGAGCTTCTCCTTGATCTCGAGGAGCTGTGGCTGCTGCAGGTCCGGTGTCTGGAGGAGCTTTTCGACGTCTCCGATGGCGTCGTCGACGAGATCGAGGCGCTCGAAGGGTGTCTTCTTCTCGACCTGTGGGGGCTCCGCTTGAGCGGTGCGTGCCTCGGCGGCGGCGCTCTCGGCGGCCGCCGCCGTCGCGGACTTCTTGGCGGGAGCCGCTAAAACAGACACTGGCGCGAGCAGCGCCACGAAAAGGGAGACGCGGAGCAACGTTCTATTCAAGACGAAACCTCTGATCAGAGACCGGCGCTACCGCACTGTGGATTGCGGCCAGCTGCCTTGGCCTTGGCGCGCTCCGCCTCCGCCGCCGCCATGCCCTCTTGCAAGCCCGAGATACGCGAGGCGTTCGCGGGGTGCGTCGACATCCACTGTGGCGGCTCCTGGCCACCCGAGGCCTTGCCCATGTTCTTCCAGAGCTCGACCGACTCCTCTGGGTTGAAGCCCGCCTGCGCCATCAGCTCGAGGCCGATGCGGTCCGCTTCGGACTCCTGCGTGCGGCTGTGCGGCAAGACCACGCCGTATTGCGCGCCGACCCCCAGCGCGCCCATGATGAGGCTCTTCTGCGTGCTGCTGCCGCCAGTGAAGGCATCGAGCAGCGACATGCCTTGTTGCAAGGCGACGTTCTGCGACACGCGCTCGTTGCCGTGACGCGCGAGCACGTGGCCGACCTCGTGGCCCATGACCGTCGCGACCTGGTCCTGGTTGATCGCGACCTTGAGCAGGCCGGTGTAGACGCCGATCTTCTTACCCGGCAGCGCGAAGGCGTTGACCTGCTCGGACTCGAACACCTTCACGTCCCACTGACCCTGAAACTCCTTGGGGAGGACCGCCGTGATGCTCTTGGCGATGCAGCTCACGTAGGCCGTGGCCTGCTGGTTCTTGGTGACCGGCGTCTCCTTGTCGATCTCCTGGAAGGCCTGGGCGCCCATTTGATCCATCTGGTCATCGGGGACCAAAATGAGCTGTTTACGGCCTGTGGGAGAGGTGGCGCACGCCGTGGCTAGCGTGAGGCCGAGGATCGCTGTAGTCCATTTCATTTCGAGATTTCCCCTTGGGACCGCTACGATACGCAGAACCGGGGGCGAAACAATACTGGGAGCGGTTAAGTGAGCGACATCGCCAAGCGCCTCGACGAAGACCTGAAAGCCGCGATGCGGGCGAAGGACCAACCCAAGGTCGCCTGCGTGCGGCAGCTCCGCGCCAAGGCCCAAGAGGCGCAGAACGCGCCCGACTTCAAAGGGCCGGCCGACGACGCCTTCTATCAAAAGGTCATCAACAGCTACGTGCGCATGCTCGACAAGGGCATCGCGGACCTTGGCGCCGCTGGCGAGCGTGGCGCGCCGCTCATCGCTTCGTACAAAGCGGAGATTGACTATCTCTCGCAGTTTCTGCCCAAAATGCTCTCCGCTGACGCGACCGCTACGCTGGTGAAAGACACCGTGGCCGCGCTCGGCGCCAAAGAGGCGAAGGACGTTGGGCGGGTGATTGGCGCCATCATGAAAGATCACAAGGGACAGGTCGACCCGGCGCTGACGCGCAAGCTGGTCGAGGAGGCGCTCAAAGTATGACGGTTGCCACTGCGCTCGCGTTGATGATTGCGATTGCTCCTCCCGGTAAAACGGTCGCGGAGCCCAAGCCAGGGAAGACTCAACAGAGCGTGGCAGCACGTCCCGACCGCAAGGCCGGTGTGAGCCGCTACATCCTCATCCGCCACTGTGAAAAAGGCTCGGGCGAAGCCGATCCGCCGCTCACCGCCAAGGGCGAAGAGCGCGCCAACGCCCTGGTGCGCGTCCTCGAGGAGCAGCACGTCGATGCCATCTACGCGACGCCGTACAAGCGCACGCAGGCCACCGTGCAGCCGCTCGCCGTGGCGCACCGCGTGAAGGTGTCGATCGTCGAGGGCTCGAATGACGCCGCGTTCGCAAAGCAGCTCCTGGCCGCGCACAAAGGCCAGAGCGTGGTCATCGCCTCGCACATCAACGTCATTCCTTATCTCGTGAAGCTCCTGGGCGTCCGCGAGAAGGTCGCGCTCGACGAGGCCGCGTATGGCGACATGTTCATCGTCGACGTCGACTCCAAGGGCCGCTCCAAGTTGACCCGAGGCCGCTTCGGGGAGTGAGCGAGCGGTCGTTACGTAGCGTCGGGAGTATTGTACGCTATTGCGGTCGTGCGCTGTCGCTGGCGTGGCGAACCAACGCCACGCTGACGGTGGCGTTCGCATCGTTCACCGCCATCGCCGCGGTGCTGCCGGCCGGCATCGCCTACATCGGCAAGCTCATCGTCGACGCCGTGGTGCACGCCCAGGGTCACGGCGAAGCGCTGCATTGGGTGCTCGTCGAAGGAGGCCTGGTGGTCGGCCTGCTCGCGGCGCAGCGCGGTCTGTCGGCCTGCGACGCGCTGCTGCGTGCCCTGCTCGCCGAGCGGGTCAACGAGATGATCCTCGAGAAGGCCGTGACCCTCGAGCTCACCCAGTTCGAGGACTCGGAGTTCTACGACAAGCTGACGCGGGCCCGCCGTGAAGCGTCGAGCCGGCCGATGGCCATGGTGCGCAGAGCCTTCGGGCTCATGCAGAACGTGGTGTCGCTGGTGTCGTTCGGCACTCTGCTCGTCGGCTTCTCGCCATACGCCGCGGCGGTCCTGGTGCTCGCGGGCGTGCCGTCGTTCCTCGTCGAGGCGAAGTTCTCGAACGACGCGTTCCGCCTGTTCCGCTGGCGCTCGCCCGAGACGCGGCAGCAGTCGTACTTGGAGACGGTGCTCGCCATCGAGAGCCACGCCAAGGAGGTGAAGCTCTACCAGCTCGGAGAGCTCTTCCTCGAGCGCTACAAGAATATATTCAAGAGACTCTATGCCGAGGACCGCAACCTCACGCTGAAGCGCGGCGTCTGGGGCTTCGCGGTCGGGCTGTTCGGCACCGGAGCGTTCTACGCGGCGTATGCCTGGGTGGCGCTCGAAGCCATCGCGCACCGCATCTCGCTCGGCGACATGACCATGTACCTCGCGCTCTTCCGCCAGGGACAGAGCGCGGTGGCGGCGGGCTTGGGGGCGGTCGGCGGCCTCTACGAGGACAGCCTCTATCTGTCGACCCTCTACGAGTTCCTCGAGCAGCCGAGCCTCGCGCCGCGGCAGGGCGCGGTGACGCGCGGCACGGAGCCCGCGGACGGGGTGCGCTTCGAGCACGTGAGCTTCACCTACCCCGGCGCCTCGTCGTCCGCTTTAGAGGACATAAGCCTGCACATCAAGCCGGGGCAGAAGCTGGCGCTGGTCGGCGAGAACGGCTCGGGCAAGACCACGCTCATCAAGCTGCTCGCGGGTCTCTACCGGCCTACGAGCGGCCGCGTCCTCATCGATGGGGTCGACGTCACCGAGTGGGATCCCGCGGTGCTGCACGCGCGCATCGCGGTCATCTTCCAGGACTTCGTGCGCTACCAGCTGCCGGTCGGTGAGAACATCGGCAGCGGCGACGTGCGCTACATCACCGACGAGCCGCGCCAGCGGACAGCCGCCGACAAGGGCATGGCGGCGCCGTTCATCGAGGGGCTCGCCAAGGGCTACGGCACGCAGCTCGGGCGCTGGTTCAAGGACGGCCAAGAGCTCTCCGGCGGCCAGTGGCAGAAGATCGCGTTGTCGCGCGCCTTCATGCGCGAGGACGCGGACATCATCGTCTTGGACGAGCCCACCGCCGCCATGGACGCCGCCGCCGAAGCGCAGGTCTTCGAGCGCATCAAGGCGCTCACCGCCAAGCAGATCGCCATCCTCATCGCCCACCGCTTCTCGACGGTCCGCATGGCCGACACCATCGTGGTCATCGAGCAGGGCCGCATCATCGAGCGCGGCTCCCACGACCAGCTCATGGCCGAAGACGGGGTTTACGCGAAGCTCTTCACGCTGCAGGCGGCGGCGTACCGCTAAAGCACCTGGTGTCCCTCCGCAAGGCCGCGTGCGTGACCACGCTGGCACCCGTCGCAGCGCGTTCCGGCCGCGGTTCGGCGCAACTCCACGGCCAGTCAGCCGACAAACCGACATTCCGTCAATCTTCAAACTAGCAATCGCGGGGCCCCTCCCTGCGAGGGGGAATCATGAACCGCATTCAGCTCGACACCGCCGTACAGAAGGCCATGCGTGGCGACAACCGCGTCGACTCACGTGAGCGCGCCGACATCGTCCGCGACGCCTTGGATGGCGGCATGATCGACCTCGGCGAGCTCATCTCGGTGCGCAACTCGCTGCGCCGCGCCCAGAACCACCTGCGCAATCAGGAAGGCGCGATGTTCATGGCCGAAGAGGACGTGCGCAATGCCACCAACCCCCTCGAACTGGGCGCTGCACTGTCCAACCGCGCAGTCGTCCAAGCGCGCTTGAACCGCGCCGAGGGTTTCGTGGACGCGTACCGCCGTTTGCAGGACGCCATGGACAGCCTCGCGAACCCCGTCGTCAGATTCGCGGCGCGCGGTGCCAACATCGTTGGTGACGCGGTCGGTGGCGTTGCGAACCTGTTCGACTAGCCAGCGGGCGGCTTCCGTAGCCGCCCTTACCTTCCAAACGTAGCAAAGCCCATGCTCCACGGCCTTTCGAACCGGGGAACATGGGCTTCTTGCGTTTGGTCTCGCGTCCGCTAATGCAGACTATGCGAGGCTGAACGAGCTACCAGCGATCGCCACCGCCGTCATCGCCGCCGTAGCCACCGCCACCGCCGCGATCACCACGGCCGCCACGACCACCACGGCCGCCGCGACCACCGCCGCCGCCGCCACCACCGTAGCCGCCGCCGCCACCGCCGCCGTAGCCGCCACCACCGTAGCCGCCACCGCCGCCACCGTAGCCGCCGCCACCACCGCCGTAGCCGCCACCGCCACCGCCACCCGGACGACGCTGCTTCTCTTCAGCCTCATTCACCTTGATGGTGCGACCGTCGAGCTCGACGCCATTCATCTCTTCCATGGCCTTGCGCGCTTCTTCGGGCGAGCCGAAGGTCACGAAACCAAAGCCGCGCGAACGGCCAGTGTCGCGGTCCAGGATCACCTTGGCTTCATTGATGGCACCGAACCGCTCGAACGCGGCGCGCAAACCATCATCCTTGGTGTTCCAGCTAAGACCGCCAACAAACAACTTGTTACCCACGCTTCTCTCCTTGGCGCCGCTCACTATCGAACGGTCACACACACTGCGACGTGGCTTACCCACGCCATCAAAAACGACGGGCCTATGCGGCACGCCGAATCAAAGTTTTCCAATGCGACGACGTCACCAGCGAGGCATCGCTGATGACAGGCGCGCAAACTACAACGCTAAAACGGATCTCGGTCGGGATGGAACGGAGCTGGCCAGAGGAGATGGACGCTGGGCGTGCGCCAACGAAGGCGCGGGGTCTCGTCACGGACTGCGCACTGAGGTCGCTTGGCGACAGGAAGAGCTTCGAACCAGGATTCAAATGAGCACGCGTCTCTAATGACTGACTAGTCAGTGTTCTTAACACAACAGGCCACGCGAAGCCACGGGGAAACGGTGACCCAGGTTGATCTACCGCGGGTTGGCCATGGCGGGTTGCGTCGTGAAGAAAAAAGAAAAAAGCGAAACGTTCTACGCAACAACCTCCGATGCACGCCGATAAGCTCAGATAACTGGGTGGCGTGTGGCCATGTGGGCCTGACTTTCGTTCTAGTCAAACCGTTCGCAACTAAAGGTAGTTCGAAAATGGCTGACGGCAGCACCACAATTCAGCCAACTGGTTCTCGCCTCCCACGCGCCGAGCGCCAGGAGCAACCCCAAGAACGCGAGCGTGGCCGCGCCGAAGTGCGCCGCGAGCCGAGCGGCTGGGACCGCTTCGTCGACTTCATCACCCCCGGCTTCCTGCGCTCCACCCCCGAGCCCAGGACCATCAATGTGATCCGCGGCAAGCCCGTGACCGCGACGGTCACCCCGCTCGATCCGCAGCGCGTTCCGACCCTCTTGAACGCCGAGCAGCCGCGCGCCACCGGTCCCCAGCCCCTTCAGGTTGGCGCGATCGACAATGTCCAGGCGGGCGAGCGCCGTATCGCCGAGCTGCAGCGCAACCTGCAGACCTTGGGCTTCTTCGACGACAGCTACGGTCCCGGCCGCCACACCCCCGGTACGTTCGATGACCGTACCCGCCGCGCGGTGAACGACTTCGCGCGTGCTTATAGCGGCAACGACGGCGCCACCGTTCCCCCGGTGTCGTCCGACGGCACGCTCGATGAGCGAACCCGGAAAGCGCTCGCCGAGACGGCCAATCAGCGTCGCGTCGACATCCGCACCGGTCAGAGCTTCGACGACATCGGCCGCCCAACGCTGCGCGCGGGTGGCGGTAACGACGAGGATCCCAACACCAACGCCCGTGCCCGCGCCAAGAACATGCTGCGCGCCTTGGGCTACGACGTCAGCCAGGGCCCCGTCTTCGACGAAGGCACCATGCGCGCCTTGGATCGCTTCCAAGACACCTACGAGGCGAGCGTCAGCCAGCCCGGCGCGCTCGGTACGCGTGGCGCCCTCGGCCCCCGCATGGGCGAAGCGTTGCGTAACGCATTGACCTCGGCCTCGAGCATGGAGCGTCCTTGGGCGCAGCACACCGAGGCGGCCATCGAGGAGGAGCGCCGCAACAATCCGCTCGGCGCCCGCACCATCACGCCGGCAAACGCCAAACCGGCCGACGCCGCGATCATTCGCGAGGTGCAGGGCCGCCTGCGTGAGCTCGGCTACAACTTCACCAACGGTGTCGACATCAATTCGCGCGTCGCGCCGAGCGGCCGCTTCGACGCACAGACGCAGGCCGCCATCGCGGACCTGCAGCGCCTCTACTCTTGGCAGCGCGGCGACATGCCGGCCAACGGCCAAATCAACGCCGCGACCCTGAACCTCCTGCGCAATCGCGAAGTCTCCGATGCCCTCGTCGCCGCCCTGCCCGAGCGCATGCGCGCGGGCTACCTGCTCAACGGTTATCGCAACGGCAAGCCGTACCCCTTGGTCGTACGCTCGATGGGCCGGTCCCCCGACGGTGACAACCCGAGCATCATGCGCGACCGCTACCTCGAGACCCGCGCCGCGCTCGCTTACACCGCCGCCGCGCGCATCGATCCGAGCATCCCGCTGCCCGGCTCGGGCTTCCGCTACTACGACGAGCAAGCTGCTCTGCGCCGCCAGAAGGGCCGCTTGGCCGCGCCCGCCGGCTATTCGGAGCACCAGGACGGCCGCGCGCTCGACGTGCCCAATCACAACCGCGCTTGGCTCAACGTGGCCCGTCTGGTCGGCTTCCGTCAGCACCCCGCCGCTGGCGAGCGCCATCACTTCACGCTGGTCACCGACGATCTTACGCCCGCGGCGCGCCGCGCTCTCGGCTTCCGTCCGGGTGGCCGCGAGATGGAGCCGGTGCGCACCGTGCGTCCACGCCGGAGCCCACGCAGTCGCCCGCGTGGTCACGGCGTCAACACCCGCCGCCGCAACCGCTAGCGCCCGGAGTCACCAGGCGCCCGCGTGGGCGGGGTGATATTGGGAGCCTTCGAAGCCCTGGCCGATGGCCGATGAACCGGTAAGCGCAGCCGTTTCCCAGGCTATTGGGCGCTACTGACACGAGATCAGGGCGAA
>JBDHVB010000105.1:0-18178 GCA_039809465.1 Myxococcota bacterium | reverse complement strand
GCCACTAGGTGGGGTCTGCGGGCTCGAGCGGCATGACGAAGTGCATGTCCAAGGCGCCATAGCCCATGACCGCGAAGCTCACCTGGTCGCTTGCGCGGTCGAGGTCGACGCGAGTGGTGCGGGCGAGGCGCGTGAGCTGGTCTTGTTGGTGGTCGAACAGGCCCTGATACTTCGCGGTGAACTCGTCGTAAGTGACTTGTGCGAGCACCCGCCCGCTCATGCCCCGGGCACGCGGCTCGATGCTCAAGCCGGTCACCTCGCCGGCCATCGGTCCGATGTCGATGAAGTCGGCGCCTTTGTCGACTGGGCGGAAGTCCGCGATGATGTCATCGCGTAGGGTCTCCGGGAGGTCGGTGCTCTCGGCGAGATAGCGGCGCAGCGACGAGCGGATGTTCGCGTAGCGCACACCATCACCCTCACGCGCCCGCGCCAGCATGTCGTCCAAGTAGTCGGTGACGCCCGGCACGCCTTCGAGGTGCTTGTAGACCCGATGCGGTGCGAAGGGTGCCAGGTGATCGGTCGCGCGCACCACGGCCAGCACCATCTCCGATGCGAACGGCAGCTCCTCCGACGAGTGCGTGGCCACCGCGGCGCGGACCAGGTCGAGCTCACCGGGCGTGAGCAGTGGCCGGAAGCGGTTGGTCTCGTCCACGAAGATGCGCGCGCCATAAGCACGATGCAGACGGCCGCCACGGAAGGACACACGCGCCGCGTACGCCGTGTGCCCCAAATCCTGATGCACGTGAATGATACGCATCATGATGCGATGGCGGACAGTCGCAAGACCCATCGGCACGAGCTGCGCGTACAGCGACTCGCCAAGCTGAATGTTCGCCAGGATGCGCCGGATGCCGCGATCCCCCATGCCGCGCCGCCGCGACACGAGCTCCTGGTAGACCAGCTTCTTCGCGAGGTCACGCACCAGGTCATAGGTGAAGACCGCGTCGACACCTTGCACGGCCTGTTGGCGCATCGCCGTATCGAGGGTGGCGCGCGTCTCCTCCACGAACCGCAATAGCAGACCGTAGCTGTCGGGCGCCAAGATCTCCGCGAACGACGCCACATAGGCTTGCACGTTCTCGGCGCTGCGCTTCAAGTTACGCGCATCGAGGCGGCCGCCGATGCGGTGCGGTTCCTTGAGCTCCTTGCCGGCGCGCGTGAGCGCCGACTCCATCTCGAGACGGAAGCGCTCGGTCGCGCCCGCGCGGATCTTTTCGGCCTCCGCGAGGTCGTCCCAGATCTTGTCGAGGTCCTGGCCCGGCCGGAACGCCGCCTGCTCGGCCAGCGGCTGCAGCGCATCACCTTCGAGCTTGTACTGCGGGTCGACGAGACCAATGGTCCGCGCCTGCCAGGCCCGCTCCTCGGTCGAGGCATCGAGCGACGGCCGCGTGACCCGCTGGATGCCATCGTACGTGCGGACGCGCCGGCCCTTCTTCTCGGCGTCCTCGGCCTCGCGAAGCTTCTGCTCGAGCCCCGGGTGGATCCGCGGGAGGCCGCGACCAATGACGGTCTTCTTGATGGTCACGAAAACGACTCTAGCACGCGACGTCCGCGCGAGGCACCACGCATGGGCCACTCGCGTACGAGTCGCCGAAGGCCTATGCTAGCCCGGCCCATGGCGCGCCACCGCCTCCACGCCCTCGTGCTCCTCATCGCCGCGACCGGTTGTTTGCGTTCCCCCTCGGAGCGTCAGGCCGAGGTCGCCCGTGAGGTCGCGCCCGCGACGCTCGAAGGCTCGGGGCCCGCCGCCGCCGTTCGTCAGATCCTGAAGCTGCGCGTCTACGCCGACGCAAGCCACCGCACCCGCGACCCCTCCTGGGATTTGCACATCCGCGAGCTCGTCGAGCAGGCAAATCGTCTCCTCGCTCCCAAGTTCGCGGTCCGCCTCGAGGTCTCGAACACGCGCGTCTGGGAGCGCAGCGCTGGTGACGACTTGCAGGCCGCGTTGGGTGAGCTTCAGGGCGTCGACGCGGGCGAGGACACCGGTTGGATCGTCGGCCTGGTCGGCGCGCCCCGCGAGGTCACGAACGACGTCCACCTCATGGGCACCTCGGTCACGCTCGGCCGCCACATGGTCCTGCGTGGCTTCAACGACGCCGCGGAGTTCGAGGCGCTCGCGCCCCAGCTCGAAGGCATCGCCGAGTTCGAGCGTGGCGGCGTCTATCGCCAGCGCCGGGCCCACAAGGAGCTCATCATCTTCTTGCATCACCTGGGACACACGTTGGGTGCGCCGCATCCGCGCGAGCCTCTGTCCATCATGGCGGCCACCTACGATCCACAGATCCGCGAGCTCGGCAACTTCGCCACGCGCATCTTCGCGCTGGGCCTCGCCTACCGTGATCAGCTCTTCGATGCCGGCGCTGTCGCGAGCTGGCACGGCAAGCTCAACGTCCTGCTCATCCGCGAGGCCGCTCAAGCGGACGCTCAAGATCTCCTCCGCGTCCGCGACGCCATCGAGCATCCCTGGCGCACCAAGGCGAACGGCACCGTCAAACCGCGCAAGCGCGAGTTCGACAACCTCACCAAGGAGACCTTCGCGAGCGCCGAGGCATACGCCAACTCGGGCCGCTTGAAGGAAGCGTGGACCCTGGCGAACGTCATGATCGAGAAGCACCCCGACAACGACCGCTTACTCGACTTCGGTTGCAACGTGCGCGCCTCGCAAGCCATCGGCTCACCCACCACTTCACCGAGCCGCGCCGAGGGCTTCGTCGAGGAGCGGGAGCTCTGCGCCCGCGCCGCCGACGCGAGTGATCTGCCGACCAGCGAGGTCTTCCTGGCGCGCTTGGACGCTATCGCGGGCGGGACCGCCTCGGCGCTCGAGGGCGCCCGGCAAGCCGACAAGAAGCTCACCGGCACCAACCCCGAGAACCCAACCAGCACCGAGGACACCAAGGTCGCCTGGACGAACCTCGCCGCGCTCTATGCCCAGCTCGGCTGCGTCGTCTCCGCCGAGCGCGCCGGCAAGCTCGCGGGCGGTGAGGGGGAGGCGGCGATCGCGACCTGGAGCATCGCCGCCCGCAGACAGCAGGGTCTGCCACGCGATCAAGACGTCGGCGTGAACACCTCGAACGACTGCGAGTACGCCGCGATGCTCCGCGAAGCCCGCGAAGATCTCGCGGTCGGTCACCTGCGCGACGTGCGCACCCAGGTCTCGAAGGGCCTCGCGAAGTTCCCCAAGGCGCCCGGCCTGCAAGTGCTCAGCTGCGAGCTCGAAGCCCGCCAAGGTCACCAGAAGGAGGCCCGCGAGCAGTGCACCAAGGCGCTCGCCACCTTCGACGAGCTGGTCCGCGCCCACCAGCTCCTGGGCTTCATGGACGCCCGCGAGAACAAGACCGACAGCGCCGTCGCCCACCTCATGCGCGCGGTCGAGCTCGACCCGGACCTCGAGAGCGCCTGGACCGACCTCGCCAAGCTCTACATGTACGACAAGAACGGCAACGCCCTGAACGCGCTCCGCGAGGCGTACAAGCAGAAGTTCGGCAAGGACATGCCGGGACGCTGAGCCGTATGACGCCATCTCCAAAAGCGCGGCGTGTCGCGTCGCTCTCTCCGGGAGAGCGCTATCGGTACTTCATCCGCAAGGCGTGCGACTTCGAGGTCGTCTGGGGACTCTACGCGGGCGGTTGGGCGTCCGTCGAAGCGGACGGCATCACGGGCTTGCCTCTCTGGCCGGAGGAGGAGCTCGCCGCGCAATGCGCGACCGGCGTATGGAGCAGCTACACGCCGCGCTCGATACCCCTCGACGACTTCGTGAGCCGCTGGTTGCCCGGCCTCGAAGCCGATGGCCGGGTCATCTCGGTGTTCCCCGTGGACTCGGGCTCGGGCCTGATCGCGGCAGCGCCGGTCTTGAAGCGCGACCTCGAGCGGGAGCTCGCGCAATACCAATGACCACGCGCGCCCCGCGATGGAGCGCGCGCCCGCTAAAGCGTACTGCTACGCCTTGACGTTCTGGATGATGCCCTTGAGGTTGTCGTCATACGCCTTCATGACGTTCGACAACGTGGTCATCGCCTGCTGATAGTCCTGCACCTGCACCTGCAGCATCTGCTGCTCGATGGCGGTGATGCTCTGCAGGTCGTTCGCCGAGGCCTTCAGCTTGTTGTAGAGGTCTTCGGCCTGCTCCTTGGTGAGCGTGCCGGTCTTCTCGACGATGCTGTAGTTGCCGTTCTCGTCCTTGACGGCTTCGTGCCAGGTGAACTGCTGCGAGCTGCCCTCGGGCCAGTTGGCGAGCATGTCCTGGAGCTCGGCCGCGTCGGTGTCGACGGTCTCGCCCATCTGCGCCTTCTTGGCGAAGCGCTGCAGGGTGGCGTTCAAGTCGCCTTCGACGCCGGCCATGCCGTTGGTCATGGCGTCCGTCATCGCGTTGTTGAACTGGGTCTGCGTGAGGCCACGTGGCGCCTTGCCGTAGGTCTCGTTCGCGACCGCGGCGAGGTTCGCCTGCGCGGCGCTGTAGAGCGCCGATGACGCGGCTTCGAGCTGCGCCTTGCCGTCCGGCTCACCACGCTCGACGGAGCGCGTCGCCGCGACGTGCGCAAAGGCAGCGCGCCCGAGCTCTTGGCCCACGGCCTGAAGACGCTGCTTGCCGGCCTCGCTGACCTTGGCGAAGAGGGCAGAGGCCTTGGCGCGGTTCTCCGCGTCGAGCGTCGGGATCTCGATCTCGTTGCCGTCGCGGGTCTGCAACAGGCGGCCTTCTTGCGAGTTGTTGACCGCGTCGACCGGGTTCTTCACCGCCGACAGGTCGATGCCGGAGCCGCCCTTGCTGAACGAGCTGCTCTGGTGCAGGTCGATGCGCTTGCGCGCCTGCTCCGTGTTGATTTCGCGGGTCTGACCGTAGCTCTGAACCGAGTCGATACGTGAAACGTCCATCAGCCTGAACCCTCGGGCATCTAGCGCCTTCTGAGCAGAAGGACGCTCGACGCGTTTATCGTCTCTCGGGTTATCGGCAGCTCTCTAAGGGTTGGTGCGAAAAAGCGCCGACTTATCTTGTGTCGCGGCAGTCGGCCCATTTACGAGAGCACACGCCAATGCGACGTCTATCTACCTTCGCTTTACTCCTGATTTTTGGTTGCCAGCGCCCGCAGGAAAACGCGCCAACCGCGCAAAAGACCCCTGAAGCGGCGGCACCCTCCCTGAGCCCCGCCCAGCCGCCGTCGCTGCCGCAAGCCCAACCGCAGACCCCGGTGAGCCCACTGACCACGGCGCAGACCCTGCCGCAGCTCGCCGACCTCGCCGAGAAGCTCGTCCCCTCGGTCGTCAGCATCCAGGTCGAGGTGGGTGGCAGGCGCGTCGCCCAGCAACCTCAGGACCCGCTCGATTTCTTCCGCGGCTTCGGTCGCGGCGCTCCTGGCCAAGAACCCGAGCCGCGTGGCCGTGGTTTGGGCTCTGGCTTCCTCATCGACGCGAGCGGCCTCATCCTCACCAACAATCACGTCGTCGAAGACGCGCGAAGCATCGAGGTCACGTTCGCTACAGCGGACGGCAGCGAGCGCACCCTCAAGGCGACTCTCGTCGGCACCGCTCCCGAGTACGACGTCGCGCTGGTCAAGACCACCGAGCCACCGAACGCGCCGGCCATGGTCCTCGGCGACTCCGAAGCCGTGCGCATCGGCGACTGGGTGCTGGCCATCGGCAATCCGTTCGGCCTCGAGCACTCCGTCTCGGTAGGCATCATCAGCGCCAAGCAGCGCCGCGACATCGCGCCCTCGGGCCGCGCGGGGCTCTACGACTTCTTGCAGACCGACGCCTCGATCAACCCCGGCAACTCCGGCGGCCCGCTCATCAACATGCGCGGCGAGGTCATCGGCATCAACTCGGCGATCAACGCCCAGGGCCAGGGCATCGGCTTCGCCATCCCCATCGACATGGTGAAAGGCATGCTGCCGCAGCTGCGCGAGGGCCGCTTCACGCGCAGCTGGGTCGGCGTGCGTATCCAGCCGCTCACGCGCGAGCTCGCCGAGAGCTTCGGCATGAAAGACGAGCACGGCGTCCTCGTGGCCGAGCTCGTCGATAACGGCCCCGCCGCGGCGGCCGGCGTGAAGCAAGGTGACGTCATTCTCGAGTTCGACGGTAAGAAGCTTGTCCGCTCGAGCGACCTGCCGCTCTACGCGAGCATGGCGGGTGTCGGTAAAAGCGTACCGGTCACCGTCTGGCGCAACGGCGAGCGCAAGGCTCTCTCCGTGAAGCTCGAGGCGTTCCCCGAGGACGCGGTGCGCGCCAAGCAGCAAGGCAAGCCCACGGATGAAGGCGAGGCGGATGGCAGCGTCGGCCTCTCGGTGGTCGATCTCACGAGCGGTCTGCGCGACCAGCTCAAGGCGAAGGCCCTCGAAGGCGCGGTCGTGCAAGCGATCGCGCCCGGCTCCGTCGCCTCGCGCGCCGGCTTCCAGCAGGGCGACGTCATCGTCAACGTGCAAGGCAAGGCGATCACCAGCGCCCGCGACGTCATCGCGCAAGTGAAGTCGGTCAAGAGCGGCCAGCCCATCCGTTTCCAGATCGAGCGGCAGGGCGTGACCATCTTCGTGGCGTTCGCGAAGCCGTAGTCGTTTTGCGTTACTTTGTGTTGTAAAGTCGCCCCCATGACACCTCCAATCGCGAAACGCTGCGCTACGCTCAACAAAAGTCTCATCCGCCAGGTCGCTGACGCCGCCGCCAAGGGCACCATCAATCTTGGCCTGGGGCAGCCCGCCATCGATCCGCATCCGTCCGTCATGGAGCGGCTCGCCAAGGCCGCGAAAGACAACAAGGCCGCCTACACGCCGAACGCCGGTGACGCCGAGCTGCGCGCGCGCATCGGTGCCGAGCTCTTCGATGGCGCGCCGATGGAGTCGGTGCTCGTCACCATTGGCTCCGAGGAGGCGATGTTCACGGCGCTGATGGCGCTGTGTGATCCGGGCGATGAGCTCTTGGGGCCGGAGCCTGGCTATCCCGCTTACCGCAGCATCAGCACGCTCCTCGGAGTGCAGCACAAGCCGTACATGCTGACGCCGGACTTCCGCATCGACGTCGACGCGCTGCTCGCCCAGATCACCGACAAGACTCGCGTGGTCATCGTCACCTCGCCGTCCAACCCGACCGGCCGGTTCGCTGGAGCGGACAAGGACATGCGGCGCCTCGTCGAAGGCTGCGCCAAGAAGAACGTCTGGGTCATCGACGACTGCCTCTACCGTGACATCGCGTTCGTCGAGCACCACGGGCCGCTCTACAAGATGGGTGACAACGTGCTCACCATCGATGCCATCTCGAAGAGCTACGCGTGCACCGGTCTACGCGTGGGCTGGCTGCAGGCTCCCGTCGAGCTCGAGGGTAAGCTCATCGCCATTCATCAGGCCGTCTGCACCACCGCGCCGACGCCGTCGCAAGAGGCCACCAAGGCTTGCCTCGACCTGCGCAAGACCAACTACGCCAAGGAGATCAACGCCCTCTACGCCGAGCGCGCCCACGCCGCCGAGACCGCGCTCGCCAAGGAGCCGAAGCTCAAGTTCCACAAGAGCGAGGGTGCCTTCTACGTTTTCGCGGACGCTCGCGCCTTCGGCGTCGACACCAAGGAGCTGGCCTTCGAGCTCGCGCGCAACGGCAAGGTCATCATCGTGCCAGGCGAGGCGTTCGGGCCGACGGCCAAGGGCTTCATCCGCGTGACCTTCGCGCCGACGCCCGACAAGATCACCGCCGGCGTCGAGCAGCTCATCAACGGTCTGCGTAACGCGAAGCATGCTCCGCCAGCCGAGGCGGGCCGCGCCTGATGCTCAACCTGATTGCGCTGCTGGCCGTAAGCGCAACCTATGGGCCGGTCCTCACGAACGCCGAGGTGCGTGGGCGGGGCTCGGCCATCTTGACGCGTGACATCGAGAACGTGCGCACCATGCGGACTCGCGTGGTCGCCGTTCTGCCCGAGACCGTGGTGCGTGACTCGGTGGTGCTGGCTCTCGACGAGAACTTGCCGTCGATTCCGCTACGGCGGATTGCGCGTGACGTGCCGATCATGCTGCAGCACGCGCAGGTCGGCGGTTATGCCACCGACACCACCGTGATCATGGGCTACGGTCCGCAAGACGACGTCGACTACGACGCCAAGTCCGCGGGCGCGAAGCTCTTCTACGAGCGCGGCAGCAACCCAGCCGGCATCAAGGTGAACCTGACGCGCAAGTTCGCGCAGCTCTGCGACTTGGTCGTGACCCTCGAGGCGGCGAAGCGCGGGGGCCAGCAGCTCTACCACGGCGTTCAGGTCTCGCGCTTGCTCCCAGGTCTGCTCGGCATCGTCACGCTCACCTTGGGACACGAGGCGATGCACGCGGCGCAGTACCAGACGCATCCGGCGCTCGATCTCGACAGTCACCGCGGGCTCATCAAGGATGGTCAGGTGCCCGTGGACGCCCTCGAGGCGCTGCGCTGGGAGCGCGCTTACGAGCAAGAGGCGTACACTTGGGAGTACACGCTCGCCGCCGCGTGGAAGAACGAGATCCTGACGGCCGCCGAGGCGTTGGTCGAGCTTCGCCAGCGTGACCCTGGTGAGTTCGCGCGCAATGGCCGCTTCGAGTTCCTGGCCGATGGCCGCCGCAACGAGCTCGTGCAGCACTACATGAAGGACGCCGTCGCGTCCGCTGAAGCGGCCTTGAAGAAGAAGGAGTTCGCGTTCACCGGCGCCATGCATCTGATGATCGACGCCGTGTACGACGTGCCCGCCATCACGAACGCCTTGATCGCCGCCAACGATGAAGCCGTCGTGGTGCGTGGAGAGAAGGTCAAGGCGCTCCGCGAGACCACGGCCAAGGCCGAGAAGGTACGCAAGGAGTACTTCGAGCAAGGCGAGACGAGCGACCGCCTGCTCGAGGCGCACCCGTTCTTGAAGGACGTGAAGCACCGCCTCGACCGCGAGATCGATCGCGCGCGTGGCCGCTTGATGGGCGGCTAGACGCGTCGCGCAACCCCGTCCGTCCTCGATGCGGGAAGCGCTCTCCTCGGGGGCGGCGCTAGGTCACGACGATGTCGCGGCCATTGGCGGCGATGATGGCGCGGTCTCGGCCGCTCTGCTTGGCGCGGTACAGGGCTTTGTCGGCGCGCTCGATCCAGGCGGTGGCCTTGTCTTCCGCGTCGAGCGCGGCGATGCCGATCGAGATGGTGACGTCGATGGGCTCACCGGTCATGCTCGCGGCGGACAGGGCGCGCACCGCGTCCAGCAAACGGCGGGCGACCTTGGTGACTTGCGCTTGCTCGATGTCGTGGGCGAGCACGACGAGCTCTTCTCCGCCATAGCGGGCAACGAAGTCACGCTGGCGTGGGAAGGTGCGCACGCAGGCATCGGCGACCTGACGAAGCACGAGATCGCCGCTCTGGTGGCCGTAGGTGTCATTCACCCTCTTGAAGTGATCGATGTCGATGAGGAGCAACGCGGTGGGCTCGGCCACGAGGCTCGCGAGCTGCGAGAAGCGCACGACGTGCTCGTCGAAGGCGCCACGGTTGTAGAGCTTGGTGAGGCCGTCGATCTGCGCGGCGCCTCGAGCCTGCTCGAGCTCGGTGCGCATCGTCGCGATGTGCTCGCGCAAGGACGCGAGCTGCTCGTCGTTGCGTGAGCGGCGCGCGGCGAGGCTCGTGGAGATGACCTCCACGGTGGCGCGGGCGGCTTGCTTGAGCTCGTCGACCGAGCCGCGCGAGAGGGCGGACTTGAGCTTCTCGAGCTGATACTCGGCGCGCTCGTCCTCGACGCTGCCGGCGGCGAACGTCGAGCTGACCTGCGAGACCAGCTGCCAGAGCGCGTCACGCAGAGCGCCGCCGACCTTGCCGTGAAACTGCATCTCGTCCTGGCGATACTGGATGGCGAAGCGCCGCGCACCCACCACGTCGCGACCCACGAAGCCCGGCGTCGTGGGATGTGGCGCGCCCACCAAGAGGTGGCGGCGCCATGCGTCGAACTGCTGGCGGATCTGCTCTTGCGTGAGGTTCGGCAGCGGCAGCGCGTTCTCACCCAGGGCCCCGAGAATGGCGCCTAATGCATCGACGAGCGCGTCGGCTGGGGAGGTTCCGTGAGTCTCTTTGAAGGGCTGGGCACGTGTAAGCATGGCCACAACGGCCTAACGGCACAGTTGTTCCAAATCCGAAGAGCGCGGATGGATGGACCTGAACGGATGTTGCGGTGTAAGAGCGATAGGGCCATGGACCGGATCACAGTGCGCGGTGCCCGCGAGCACAACCTCAAGAACATCACCCTCGACATTCCCCGCGATCGCCTCGTGGTGCTCACGGGCATCTCCGGGAGCGGCAAGAGCTCGCTCGCCTTCGACACCATCTACGCCGAAGGGCAGCGCCGTTACGTCGAGTCGCTGTCGGCCTATGCCCGGCAGTTCCTCGAGCAGAACGCCAAGCCCGATGTCGACTCCATCGAGGGCCTGTCGCCGGCCATCGCCATCGAGCAGAAGACCAGCGGCCACAATCCGCGCTCGACCGTCGGTACGCTCACCGAGATCTCCGACTACATGCGCGTGCTCTACGCGAGCATCGGCGAAATCTACTGTCCGAAGTGCGGCAAGCGCATCGTCTCGCACACCGTGCAGCAGATGGTGGACGCGATCCTGGCGTTGCCCGTGGGCACCAAGCTCACCTTGCTGACGCCGCTCGTCCGCGAAGACGACCTGCCGCTGGCCGAGGCCCTCGACGCCTTGCGCAAGGATGGGTTCGTGCGTGTCCGCGTCAACGGACAGATTCGCGACATCGACGACGCGCTGAGCGAGGTCACGAAGCTCAAGAAGGCGGCCATCGCCATCGTCATCGATCGCGTGGTGGTGAAGACCGATCTGCGTGGCCGCTTGACCGATTCGGTGGAGCTCGCCTTGAAGCGGGGTGACGGCGAGCTCATCGCCGCGGTCATCGATGGCGAGGAGATGCGCTTCAGCGAGCGCGCCACGTGCTGCGGCATCGCGGTGCCCGAGCTGTCGCCGCAGCTCTTCTCGTTCAACAGTCCGCAAGGCGCGTGCGTGACCTGTGGTGGTCTCGGGCACACCGTCGAGCTCGATCCGGAGCGCATCATCCCCGACGAGTCGCTGTCGATCGACGAGGGCGCCATCAAGCCCTGGGAGAAGAGCGGCTTCTACACGCCGATGCTGCGCACCGTGGCGAAGCACTACGGTGTCTCGACCGCGACACCCTGGAAGAAACTCTCGAAGAAGGCCCGCGACGGCATCATGCACGGCACGGGCGAGACCGAGCTGCAGTTCAAGTTCGAGTCGAAGAAGCGCACGTCGAAGTACACCTTCAGCAAGGCGTGGCCGGGCGTCATCCCCATGATGATGCGCAAGCTCCACGAGACCGACTCCGACGCGGTGCGCGCGGCGCTGGACGAGTTCATGAGCAAGCGCGTGTGCCCGACCTGCGAGGGGACGCGCTACCGTGAAGAGGCGCGCATGGTCCGCGTTGGCGGACTGCCTATCGACAAGACCAACGGCTTGTCGGTCACCAAGGCGATCGACTTCTTCGAAGGCTTGAAGCTCGAGGCGCGCGAGACCGAGATCGCGCGGCCCTTGGTGAAGGAGATCAAGGCGCGCCTGTCGTTCATGCAGGCGGTGGGGCTCGAGTATCTCTCCTTGGACCGCGCCTCGATGACCCTCTCCGGCGGCGAGGCCCAGCGCATTCGCCTGGCCACCCAGGTCGGTAGCGCCTTGCAAGGCGTCGTGTACGTTTTGGACGAGCCGTCCATCGGTCTGCATCAGCGCGACAACGAGCGGCTATTGCGGACACTCGCGCAGCTGCGTGATCTCGGCAACACGGTCCTGGTGGTCGAGCACGACGAGGATACGATCCGCGCGGCCGATCACGTCATCGACATCGGACCAGGCGCCGGCGTGCATGGCGGACACGTCGTCGTCGCGGGGAAGCCCGCCGAGGTGGCGTCCTTCAAGGGCTCGCTGACCGGTGACTACTTGTCGGGGCGGCGCGGCGTCGAGGTGCCAGCGCAGCGTCGCGCTGGGAATGGCTCGCGGCTGATCTTGAAGAACGCGCGCGGCAACAACTTGAAGGGCATCGACGTCGAGGTGCCGCTCGGCTGCTTCGTGTGCGTCACGGGTGTGTCGGGGAGCGGCAAGAGCACGCTGGTGAACGACACCTTGCGCGTCGCGCTGGCGCGCGAGCTCGGCTCGAGCCGCGATAGCGCGGCACCCTACGACTCTCTCGAGGGCGTCGAGAACCTCGACAAGGTGATCGACATCGATCAATCACCGATCGGCCGCACGCCGCGCTCGAATCCCTCGACGTACACCGGCATGTTCGCGATCATCCGCGACTTGTTCGCGCAGCTGCCGGAGTCGCGCGCGCGTGGTTACGAGCCAGGGCGCTTTTCGTTCAACGTGAAGGGCGGCCGCTGCGAGGCGTGTCAGGGCGACGGCGTCATCAAGATCGAGATGCACTTTTTGCCCGACGTCTACGTGACCTGCGAGACCTGTCACGGCGCGCGTTATAACCGCGAGACCTTGGAGATCGCGTACAAGGGTAAGAGCATTGCCGATGTGTTGAATCTCACGGTCGACGAGGCGGCGGAGTTCTTGGGTGCGATCCCGAAGGCCGCGCGCAAGCTCGAGACCTTGAAGCAAGTTGGCCTGGGCTATCTCACGCTCGGGCAGTCGGCGACGACGCTCTCCGGTGGCGAGGCGCAGCGTATGAAGCTCGCGACCGAGCTGTCGCGCGCCAGCACGGGGCGGACGTTGTACGTGCTCGACGAGCCGACGACGGGTTTGCACTTTTACGACGTGGAGCGCTTGCTCGAGGTGCTGCGCGAGCTCGTGGCGAATGGCAACACCGTGCTGGTCATCGAGCACAACCTCGATGTCATCAAGACCGCGGACCACGTGATCGACCTGGGTCCCGAGGGTGGCGCGGGCGGTGGTACGCTCGTCGTCACCGGTACGCCCGAGGAAGTCGCCGCGCATCCGCGATCGCATACAGGGCGCTTCTTGGCGCGGGTGCTTACTCCCAGCGCAGCTGCCGGACGATCTTCGCGGTCGGCGTCCCGTTGACGAGACCCGCGGGGACCGGCGGCGTGCATTGCGCGGTGACGTTCTTGCCGCCAGAGCCGGTGATGGCGCGCTCGATGAAGATCGAGGTGACGTTGGTGTACGTTGCGGCGGTCTCGCTCGGCACGCCCATCAGGAGCACGTCGTAGGCTTTGGGGCCGACGCGTGTCGTCTCGAGCTTCACGAAGTCGAAGTAGCGCGTGGTGGCGAGCGGCAGCGCCTTCACCATGAGCTCGGGTGAGGCGAACTTGAGGATGGCGCGGTAGATGCCGGTCATGTCGCGCTCGTAAATGAACGTGCCGACGGCGCGGCAGAAGGCGGGGTGTGGCTGGTTCGTGAGGCTCGCGCCGACGGTGGTGATCTCGGTGACCGGGCGGACGTCGTACCAGATGCTGGCGATGAAGGTCTGGCTGAGGAAGGTCTGCGTCTCGGGCTTCAGGTGCTCCATGACGCGCTCGAAGCCGAGCTCGCGGGAGATGTACTCTTTGATCCCCCGCCAAGCATTGCCCTTCATGTGGAAGCCGGCGGCAGTTGCCATTGGGCACACCATAGCCTGAAGTTGACGTTACGTCGCGCGAGACTTGGCCAAATCAAGTTGACGTCTTAGCTTACTCTCAAAGTTGTGAGAGTCGACCATGCAGCATAGGCAAAGGTCGCCCGGGGCCGGCGTGTCCGTCGCGTCAGCCCCCGAGCGTGTCGTTGAAATCGTTCGTACTTGGAAAGGCGTGCGAGTCGCCGAGCACCGCTTTGGCGGACTGGGATTTACTTTCCGCGGCGGCGAGCTTGGCCACTTTCACGACGACTCGGTGCTCGACTTGCCGTTCCCGGGTGACGTTGGACGGGGCCTGGTGGCCAAGGGTTGGGCCGACCCGAATCACTTGTTCCCATCGAGTGGTTGGGTGACGTTCCGCATCGACGGCTTCGCCGACGTTGCCCACGCCGTGCGGCTGCTGCGTATCGCGTACCGCTATCGCCGCTTGTGTATCGCCAAGTTCAAGGTGCACTGACCGCTTTTGCGTTTCGCGGCGGACGCGGGTGTTGATAGAGTCGCTCGCCATGCCGCGCGTCGTCGTCGACCCACACGCCTGCATCGGCGACAGGAAGTGCTTGAAGGTCTGCCCGACCAGCGTGCTCGGCTTGAAGGATCCCGCCGAGCCGCTGCCGTTTTTGCAGCAGCTCAAGATCACGGTGCATGGCGGAAAACAGGCGTGCGTCAAAAACGAGCTCGCCTGCATCGCGTGCATGGAGTGCGTCGTCGCCTGTCCGCAAGACGCCATCACCGTGACCCCGTGAGCCGCGCGCATCAGGTGCGTCGCCCCAAAATGCCCGACCTGCGGCCAACCGCCACACGGTAGATGATGAGCAACAGCATCGCCCCGAGGATGGACGCAATCACCCCCGGCCCCTCCTCAATCCGATACCACCCCACGCTCCGCCCAATCAGCCCCGCCAACAACGCCCCAGCAACACCAATAACCATCGTAACGACGAATCCCCCCGGATCCCTCCCCGGCATGAACAACTTCGCCAGCGCCCCCACCACCAAGCCGACGATCAGCATCCAAAGAATCTCCATGACCCGCACCCTCCCCACCCCTCGGGAGGAGCACGCCTCATGCCAACCCCTTTTTCAGGATCGCCCGAGAACATTCGTTGGATGGCTCGCAGGATCGCCCGGGAACATTCGTGATGGCCTCGTAGGATCGCCCGGGAACATTCTTGTGCTGCGTAGGATCGCCCGGGAACATTCTTGTGCTGTGATTACGCGGTAGTAACCCAGGCGCGCAGGACTTCGGCGACGCTCCAGGCTTGGGCGACGCAGCCGCGTTGGGTGAAGGGGGGCTGGGCGTCGAAGACTTCGCTGATGGAGCCGATGCAGCCTTCGTGCAGGTGTTTGTCGAAGCCGGAGAGGAGGTCGCGGGCGCCGGGGCGGTCGTTGGGGTGGACCTTGAGCCAGGCGTCGATGAAGTGGCCGATGAGGTACGCCCAGACCGTGCCCTGATGGTAAGCGGCGTCGCGGGCGCGCAGGTCGCCGAAGTACTGCGCCTTGTAGTCGGGCTCGCCGGGGGCAAGTGAGCGCAGGCCGACTGGCGTGACGAGCGTCTCCCGCGCGGTCTGCAGCACGGATGCCCAGCGCTCCTTTGCCAACACCGGATAATCGAGGGATACCGCGAACACCTGATTGGGCCGTAACGCCGGGTCATCGCCGCGCTCGCCGTCGACGACATCGAACAGGCAATTGCGCCGTGGGTTCCAAAAACGTTGATTGAACGACGCCTGCGCGCGCGCCGCATGCCGCGCGTAGATGTCGGCCCGCGCGTGCTCGCCTTCTTCACCCAGCCAGCGCGCGAGCAAGCTCAAGGCATTGAACCACAGCGCGTTGATCTCGACCGCCTTGCCCCGCCGCGGCGTGACCACCCAGTCGCCGACTTTCGCGTCCATCCAGGTGAGCTGATAGCCCTGCTCACCCTGCGTCAGCAGGCCATCACGCTGATCGACATGAATGCCGAAGCGCGTCCCCTCCAAGTGCGCGTCCGCGATCGCGATGAGCTTCGGCAGCACATAGCGGAGCGTGCCGCGGTCGTTGGTGGCCCGCAGGTAGCGCCCGAGCGCGTGGAAGAACCACAGGCTCGCATCGGCCGTGTGGTAGAGGCCCTGTTGCTCACCCTCGGGGAACAAGTTCGGGATGAGGCCGTCGCGCACCGCGTTAGCGAACATCTTCAGGATCCAGCGCGCCTCGGTGTGCCGCCCCGTCGTGAGGCACAGGCCCTCGAGGCTGATCATCGTGTCGCGGCCCCAGTCGGTGAACCAGTGATAGCCCGCGATCACCGTGCGCATCTCATCGCCCGCGGCCCTCGCGCGCGCCGCATCGTCGGTGCGCCCCACCGGAGAGATGATGAACTGATCGGCAGCCAGCACCAGCTCAGCGGCAAGGCCCTCGCGCGCCAACGGATGCGCCGCCGCGAGCATCTGGTCACGCCGCTCGTGCTCGAGCTTCAGCGCCTGCTCACCCGAGAGCGCCAACATGGTCGGCCACTCCTCGGTCGACGCGACGAGGCACGATGGCCGATCACTTTGCAGCTCCAACGTGAAATAGCCTGGCGACCACAGCAGCCCAAGCGGATCGTAACCGCGGTCGGCCTCCGCGCGATAGAAGAGCTCGCGTGTCGTCCCGCCATCCAAGGTCATGAGCCCGGCGCGTGTCTCGGTGCGCAAGCGCAACGGCGGTAGGGCGTGTGGCCCGCGGATCTCGCAGCGATGGTCCGCATACGTCACCACGTACTGTGCCGCGAGCGGCGATCCGAGCGTCGCGTCGTGACCGCGAAAATGGACGGATGGCCGAACTCGCAGCTTCACCGGCTCGTCACCCTCGATGAGCCGATACATGACGTACGCCGTGTTCTGCTTGTGCGGCAGCACGATTTGACGCTCGACGACCCACTTGTCGACGTGAATGCGCCAGACCGGCAGACCCTTCTCGAGCCGGAACTCCTGCAAGTACTCGATGCCGAGGACTTCGGTGTCCACTGGCGAGCGCTGTTCTCCGCCAAAACGGATGCGCTGCCCCGAGGGCAACATGATGCTCTCGCTCAGATGGTCGAGCATCATCGTCCGCCCGAGCGGTGCGGGCAACGCGGCCACGAGCCATCCATGATAGCGCCGTGTCGGCACGCCCGAGATCGTGCCACAGGCGTAGCCGCCCAGGCCGTTGGTTACGAGCCACTCCCGGTCGAGGAGATCGTCTGGTTTACGGTCGGCGAGCTCCGCCCAAGGCATCTTGCGCTTCATGTCGACTCCCGCGCTGCGCTGAACATGACGACCGCGGTGTGCGTCGGAATCCGCAGTCCGTGCTCATCGTCATCGACGAGCGTCGCCCCAAGTCCTCCATAGCGTACGTCTTCGCTCGACCACGCCGTCTTCCACATGCGATCTTGATCGCCTCCCAAGAGCGGCTCAGGCGCTGGCGTGAGCTCCAGATCGGGCCCCAGGTTCACCAGCAGCAATCGGTCATCTCGCCGATCATCGCCGAAGAAGCGCAGCACGAACGCATCGGCCGCGAGGACCGCACCGTCGAAGCGGACAGGCGCCGCTATCACCGGATCGTGGCGGCGCAACGCGATGAGGTCGCGATGCATGGCGAGCGCCTGTGCATGACGCTCACGCTCGCTCCAATCGAGCTTGGCCGAACGGAAGGTGGCGATGCTCGTCGGATCCGGCAGCGCGCGTTGAACCTCGGGTGTCGCGGCGCTCGGGAACTGCGCGTGATACTGCGCGCGTCCTTTGCGCACCGCCTCACCAAGCTCGCCGTGGTGATCGGCAAAGAAAGGAAAGGGCGTGCTCGCCGCGTACTCTTGGCCTTGGAAGAGCATCGGTGTCCCTGGAGCAAGCAGCAGGAACGCGGTGAGCGCCCGCAACCTGTCGGGCGAGGTGAGCTCGCGCAGCCGCTTGCCGAAAGCGAGGTTCGCGACCTGATCGTGGTTCTCGAGGAAGGTCACGAAGGCGTCGCGCGGCACGTCGAGGCTACATGAACCGCGCCGCTTCTTCTGCCAGACGTAGCGCTGCCCCTGATACAGAAAGCCCCACTTGGCGGTCGCGACGAGCTCCGCGGCGCTGCCCTTGTAGTCCGTGAAGTACGCCTCACGCCGGCCGGTCGCCGCGACGATGGCGCTGTGATGGAAGTCGTCGTTCCACAAGCCGTCGAGCCCATAGCCGCCCGCGGCGCTCGATCTCACGAGCCGTGATTGTTGCGGCTCGTTCTCCGCGATGAGGATGACGCTGCGCTTACCCGCCGCGGCGCGCGCCTCTTCACCGAGCTCTTGCAGGATGTGCTTGGCGCTGTCGTCGTGAATGTCCTGGGTGGCGTCGAGGCGCAGGCCGTCGAAGTGATACTCCTCGATCCAATGGCGCACGTTGGCGCGCACGAGCTCACGGACCGGTCCGCTGTTCTCGCCGTCGTAGTTGATGCTCTGGCCCCAATCGGTGCCGTGCTTCTTCGAGAGGTAGTCGCTCGAGAAGGTCGGCAAGTAATTCCCGTCGGGGCCGAGGTGATTGTAGACGACGTCGAGGATCACCCCGAGCTCGAGCTTGTGCGCCTCATCCACGAAGCGTCGCACGCTGTCCGGGGTGCCATAGAGGTGGGTCGGCGCGAACCAGTCGACGCCGTCATAACCCCAGCCGAACTCGCC
>JBDHVB010000104.1:0-18257 GCA_039809465.1 Myxococcota bacterium | reverse complement strand
GTGACGCAAGCCCAGCCGAAGCTCATCCTCGACGGAACCCTCGGCGGGGCAGGGCACGCGGCCGCCATGCTCGACGCGGCTCCCGACGCCAAGCTCATCGGCATCGACCGCGACCCCGCGGCCCTGAGCGCCGCACGCCAACACCTTAGCCGCTTTGGCGGACGAGTGACCCTCGTGCATGCCGCTTTCAGCGAGGCCGCCGAGGTCCTGAAGCGCATGAACATCGCCCACGTCGACGCCACCCTCGTCGACCTCGGCGTCTCCTCGCACCAGCTCGACACCGCCGGCCGTGGCTTCTCCTTCCGTTACGACGCGCCGCTCGACATGCGCATGGACACGACGCGCGGCATGACCGCCCTCGAGCTCATCGACGCGAAAGATGACGAAGAGCTCGCGAACCTCATCTTCGAGCTCGGTGAGGAGCGTCAGTCGCGCCGCATCGCCCGCGCCGTCAAGGCAGACCGTCCCACCACCACCGGCGCGCTCGCCGACCTGGTGAAGCGCGTCGCGCCGGCGCCGCGTGACGCCATCCACCCGGCGACTCGGACCTTCCAGGCGCTGCGCATGGCGGTGAACGACGAGCTGGGCGAGCTCGACCGGCACTTGAACCAGCTGCCAGAGATCCTCGCCGACGACGGCCTCGGCATGGTCATCACCTTCCACTCGCTCGAAGACCGCGCCGTGAAGCACTTCTTCCGCGATCGCGGAGCGAAGCGCCGTCACGTGTCGAAATACAAGAGCGCCGATGCGGGTGGCGGCTTGGCGAAAATCGCGTCGCCGATTACTTCCGAAACCGCCGCTTTCATGGAAGTCGCCAATGAGACGGCGAGTGACGCGGAGCTCGCGGCCAACCCGCGCGCGCGCAGCGCCCGTCTCCGCGCGGTGCGTCGCCTGCCGAGGTCCACATGAGCGCCGGTAAGCTCCTCATGCGCCTCATCTTCGTGGCCGCGACGGTCACGCCGGTGTCGGCTTGCCTCTTCCGCGTCTGGGTCCACCAAGAGGCGGTGCGCTTGGGCTATCAGCTCTCCAGCGAAGAGCGCCGCGGCAGGGAGCTCGCGCAGCTCGAACGCCAGCTCGAGCTCGAGCTCGCGGCCGAGCGCTCGCCCACGCACTTGGTGCATCTCGCGAAGCAGCTCGGTCTGCGCGCGCCGTCGCCGACGCAGGTCGTCGGCAAGAACGCTGCCCGCCTCTACGACACGCAGCCAGCGGCCAAGCCCACGAAGCCCGCCGCCACGGGAGGTCGCCGTGGCTGATCGGAAAGCATTCCAGGGTCGGGTCCGCGTGATCTTCGGCGTGATGGCGGCGGCGCTCGCCGGGGTCGCGGCGCGCGCGGTGCAGCTCCAGGTGGCGCAGCACGAGAGCCTCGCGAAGCTGTCGCGTAGTCAGTACCTCTCCGACGTGAAAGTCCCGGCGGCGCGAGGTGTCATCAGTGACCGCGAAGGCAGACCGCTCGCCATCTCGGTCGAGTCGCCGTCCGTTTTCGCGAACCCGGGTGACGTGAAGGATCCGCGTGGCACGTCGCGCAAGATCGCCAAGATCTTGGGCCTCGACCTCGACGCCACTTATCAGAAGCTCGCGAGCGAGCGTTACTTCGTGTGGCTGTCGCGCCAGGTCTCGCCGGAGATCGCAAAGCAAGTCGAGGAGGCGAAGCTCCCCGGCATCGGCATCGCGAAGGAGCCGCGCCGCTTCTATCCGAACACCACCATCGCGGCGAACATCATCGGCTTCGCGGGCATCGAGTCGAAGGGCCTCGAAGGTGTCGAGCGTCAGCTCGATGAGGCGCTCGCGGGCGAGCCGCACGTGGTCGCCGCGGTGCGCGACGCGCGGGGCCGCAGCGTCCTCGAAGGGACGCTTTCGGTGGAGGCGTCGCACGGCGCCGACGTGAAGCTGACCATCGACCTCACCTTGCAGCACGCGGCGCAGGACGCGCTCGCGCAGGCGCTCAAGGAATACGACGCGCAGTCCGGCACCGCGGTCGTCCTCGACGTCGCCACCGCCGAGGTCCTGGCGCTCGCCACCGAGCCGACCTTCAACCCGAACGCCGCGCAGACCACCCCCAAGGCGCGCATGAAGAATCGCCCGGTGACCGACATCTTCGAGCCTGGCTCGGCGATGAAGCCGCTGGTCGTCGCCGCCGCGCTCGACGTCGGCGCCGTCGGCAAGAACGATCCGTTCTTCTGCGAGAACGGTGAGATGAAGATCGGCTCGCACACCATCCACGACATCCATCCGGCGGCTTGGATGAGCCTCACCGGCATCCTGCAGCGCTCGTCGAACATCGGCGCCGCCAAGGTCGGCGAGAAGCTCGGCCGCGAGCGCCTGGGTGAGCTCTTCAAGAGTGTCGGTTTTGGCGCACGCAGCGGCATCGAGCTGCCCGGCGAGCTCCCCGGCCTCATGCGCCCCTCGAACACCTGGGGTCCGATTCACGTCGCCACCATGTCGTATGGCCACGGCATCGCGGTCACGACGCTGCAGCTCGCCGCCGCGTACCGCGCGCTCGCCGCCGATGGCATGTACAAGGCGCCGCGCCTGGTGCGTGAGATCAAGTACGCCGACGGCCGCACCACCAAGCTCGCCGCCGCGCCGGAGCGCCGCGTCTTCAAGTCGTCGACGGTCCGCTTGGTCACGCCGATGCTCGAGGCCGTCGTCTCCGACGAAGGCACCGGTTACCTCGCGCGCGTCCCGGGTTACCGCGTCGCCGGCAAGACCGGGACGTCGACCAAGATCGATACGGTCGCGGGTGGTTATACCAATGACCGCTATGCCGCATCATTCGCGGGCTTCCTCCCGGCCGAGGCGCCGCGTGTCGTCATCGCGGTCGCCATCGACGAGCCGATGAAGCAGCACCATGGTGGCGACACCGCCGCGCCGGTCTTCGCCCGCATCGGTGAGGTCGCGATGCGCGCCATGGGCGTCGTCCCGAGCGCCGTGATCGTCGAGAGCAAGAGAGAGCCGAAGGCTGGCGTCGCCGAGGCGACCGAGGTCCCGAAGGTGGAGAAGGCACCCGCGGCCGGCGGCACCTCTGCCTCCGTCGACACCGCCGTGACGCAAAAAACGCGCGATTTAACCGACACGGGCGTCGAGAAGGGCACCGTGCCGAGCTTCATCGGTCTCACCGCCCGCGAAGCCATGGACCGCTATAGCGCGCTGGAGCTGCACGCCGAGCTTCAGATCGAGGGCAGTGGCCGCGTCGTGCGTCAATCGCCCGCCGCGGGCAGCAATGACGATCCGAAGAAGAGATTGCATCTGGTGTTGGGCAGCCTTGGGGAGCAGCCGTGAAGCTGACGCGCGTGTTCGCAGGTCAAGACGTACGCATCGATGGCGGAGACGTCGACGTGTCCGCTTTGGCTTACGATTCGCGCCGCGTGGTGCCGAGCACGCTCTTCGCCGCCATTCCCGGGGCGAAGAGTGACGGCCACGACTTCATCGGCAAGGCTCTCGCGTCCGGCGCCACCGCCATCCTCTGCGAGCGGGAGGTCGACACCGGCAGCGCCACGCGGATCATCGCGAAAGACAGCCGCCGCGCGCTCGCGCTCGCCGCCAAGAGCTTCTTTGGCGCGCCCACCGAGCACATGACGATGGTGGGCGTCACCGGCACCAACGGCAAGACGACCACGAGCTACCTCATCGCCGCGGTCCTCGAAGCCGCGGGCATGCCGACCGGAGTCATCGGAACCCTTGGCGTGAAGCTGGGCGACACCACCATCGACACCGGCCTGACGACCCCGGAGTCGCTCGAGCTGCAGCAAGCCTTCGCCTCCATGCGTGGCCAGGGAGCGCGGGCCGTCAGCATGGAGGTGAGCTCGCACGCGCTGGCGCAGGGCCGCGTCGAAGGCATCCGCTATGACGTCGGCGTCTTCACGAACCTCACGCACGACCACCTCGACTTCCACGGCACCATCGAAGCCTATTTCGAGGCCAAGGCATCTCTCTTCCGCGCCCACTTGAAGCCCGACGGCCGCGCCGTCATCAACGTCGATGATCCGTACGGTGCCGAGCTCGCCGAGGAGCTGCGCAAGGCTGGCCGCGCCGTCATCACCGTGAGCGCCTTCGGCCGCGCCGCCGATCTGTCGGCCGCCGACATCGTGCTCGCGCTCACCGGCACGAGCTTCACCATTCAGCGCGACGGCAAGCCGGTGCGCATCGACTCGCCGCTGGTCGGCCGCTTCAACGTCGAGAACCTGCTGGTCACCCTGGGCGTCGCGCGCGCGCTGAACATCCCCGATGCGACGACTCTCGATGCCATCCGCAATCGCGGTGTAGTGCCAGGCCGCCTCGAGCGCGTGGGGAGCGGCGAGAGCCCAGTGGTGCTGGTCGACTACGCGCACACGCCGGACGCTCTCGTCAAAGCGCTCTCCACGGTGCGTGAGCTCACGCCTGGCAAGCTCATCTGCGTCTTCGGCTGCGGCGGTGACCGTGACAGCAAGAAGCGCGCGCCGATGGGTGAGGCGGCGGCGAAGGGCGCCGACTTCAGCATCATCACCAACGACAACCCGCGCACCGAAGATCCGAACCACATCGCGGCTCAGGTCGAGGAGGGCATGAAGGCAGCCAACGGCGCCTACCTCATCGAGCTCGACCGCGCGGCGGCCATCGAGCTCGCGGTCGGCCGCGCCGCCAACGACGACGCCGTGCTCATCGCGGGCAAGGGTCACGAGAGCTATCAGATCGTCGGCTCCGAGAAGCGTCACTTCGACGACCGTGAGACCGCCATCGCGGTGCTCGCGAAATTCGCCAAACCAAAATCACCCAGGAGTCCTTCGTGAGTGAGACATGGTACGTGGTGCCCGCGGCTTTCGCTCTTCGTAACGCTCAAGGAAACTCGCAGCGTGACGACGAACCGATGTCATGGCGACTGCCGGAGGCTTGGCGCCACCGCACGAGCGGTACGACGACAGGCGGTACCAGCAGACTCGAACCAACGCGGCCGCTCATGGCACGCCGCTCCAACACGTGAGGATCGATAGACGATGAGAGCTTGGGATCTCGGCGCGCTTGCGCGAGCCGCCGAGGCACGAGTCAGCGGAGGGGCGCTCCCGGTGAGCGTAAAGGCGGTAGGGACCGATTCGAGGTCCCTACCGCCCGCTTGCTTGTTCGTGGCGCTGCGTGGTGACCGCTTCGACGGACATCAGTTCCTGAAGGCCGCGGTGCAAGGCGGCGCGGTGGCGGTGGTCGTCGACGAAGCCGGGGCCAAGGCCGCGGGCGACGTCGGGGTGCCGATGCTCGTCGTCGAGGACACGCTCGCCGCCCTCGGCGCCATCGCCCGCGCCATCCGCTTGAGCGAACCAGGCCCGGTCGTCGCGGTCACCGGCTCGAACGGCAAGACGACCACCAAGGAGCTCATCGCCGCGGCGCTCTCGCCGCGCGGCGCGGTTCACAAGACGCAAGGCAACCTCAACAACTTGATTGGCGTGCCGCTCACGCTGGTCGCGCGCCCCGAAGGCACCTGGGCGCAGGTCATCGAGATGGGCATGAACGTCCGTCACGAGATCGACAAGCTCGCGCTCATCGCCGTGCCCGACGTCGGCGTCATCACCACCGTGGGGCCGGCGCACTTGGAGGGCCTCGGTACCGTCGAGAACGTGGCGCGCGCCAAGGCCGAGCTCTTCGAGATGCTCCCGGAGAGCGCGACCGCGATCATCAACGCCGATGATCCCTTGATCATGAGCGTCGCCGTGCCGTTCGTGGGGAAGCGCAAGAAGCTCACCTTCGGCCGCGCCGCGGGCTGCGACGTCCGCATCGTGAAGAGCCAGCCCACGCATGGGGCCAGCACCGTGACCTTGAGCATCGCCGGCAAAGAGGTCGATGTGACCTTGCCGCTCGCTGGCAGCCACAACGTCGCGAACGCCGCCGCCGCCGCCGCCTGCGCGCACGCGCTCGGCCTCGAAGCCGCGGAGATCGCCAAGGGCCTGGCCAGCGTGCAGGTCCCCGGCGGCCGCCAACGCATCCTGCGCGACCTGCCGAGCGGCGTGTCCGTCATCGACGACACGTACAACGCCAACCCGCAGTCGATGATCGCCAGCTTCTCGACCCTGGCCGAGCTCGCGCCCAAGGGTGCCCGCCGCATCGCCGTCGTCGGCGACATGTTCGAGATGGGCGAGACCGCTCCCGTCCTGCACCGCCAGGTGGGTGAGGCTGCCGCCAAGTCAGGTATCGCCTGGGTTCTCGCTCTGGGACCCCATGCCACCGAGACAGCCAAGGGCGCTCGCGATAGCGGAGCCCAGGCGGAAGCTTTCGCCGACATCGAAGCGTTGAATCGGAAGCTCGCCGAAGGCATGCGGCCTGGTGACTGGATCACCGTGAAGGGCTCGCGCGGCATGAAAATGGAACGCGTCGTCGATCACCTCACCGGGCAGTCACCGGGGGACTCCCACTAATGCTCTATCTGCTCTTCTCGTCGCTCCGGAACGAATTCGGCGCCTTCCGCGTCTTCGAGTATCCGTCGTTCCGTATTCCGGCGGCGGCGCTCACCGCGCTCGTGCTGATGCTCTGGTTCTTCCCGGCGTTCATCGAGTTCCTGCGCAAGTTCCAGTACGGCGTCTCGAACGTCCGCGAAGACACCCCGGAGACCCACAAGAAGAAGGGCGGGACGCCGACCATGGGCGGCCTGTTCATCCTCGTGTCGATGCTCTCGTCGGCGCTCCTCTGGGCGGACATGAGCAACCTCCTGGTCTGGGCCGTGCTCATCGTCACCGCGGGCTTCGGCGTCATCGGCTTCGTCGACGACTACCGCAAGGTGAAGAAGAAGAACTCGAAGGGCCTGGCTGGCCGCTGGAAGCTCGTGTGGCAGCTCGTCGTGCTGCTCGCCGTCGCGGGCATGTTGATGGCGAGTCACATGGGCTATCTGCCGGGCAACACCCAGTTCGATACGCGCCTCGCGTTCCCGTTCATCTCGGTCGACCGCTGGAACCCGGACATCGGCCTTGCGTACCTGCCGTTCGCCATCCTGGTGATCATCGGCACCTCGAACGCGGTGAACCTCACCGACGGTCTCGACGGTCTCGCCATCGGGCCCACCGTGGTGTCGGCCGCGACCTGGCTCATCCTCGCGTACGCCGCGGGCCTCGTGCTCACCTTCCACGTCGAGGGCACCTGGGTCGACTTCAATGTCGCCAAGTACCTCAACATCTCGCACATCGAGGGCGTGTCGGAGCTCGCCGTGGTCAGCGCCGCCATCGCGGGCGCGGGCATCGGCTTCCTCTGGTTCAACACCTATCCGGCGTCGGTCTTCATGGGTGACGTCGGCTCGCTGGCGCTCGGCGGCGCCCTCGGCACCATGGCCGTGCTCACCAAGAACGAGTTCCTCTCGGCGATCCTCCACGGTGTCTTCCTCACCGAGGCGGTGAGCGTCATCACCCAGGTGACGAGCTTCAAGCTCTTCCGCCGCCGCGTCTTCCGCATGGCGCCGATTCACCATCACTTCGAGCTGCAGGGCTTGCCCGAGCCGAAGATCATCGTTCGCTTTTGGATCGTGTCCGTGATCTTGGCTCTGGTGTCGCTCACGACGTTGAAACTCCGATGACCACTTGGTTCCCAGATACCGCGATGCTGCGCAGCATCGACGCCGTCAAAGCGGAGCTCGGCAAGAAGCGCGTCGCCGTGTACGGCCTCGGCATCTCTGGCCGCGCCATGGCGGAGTATCTGCTGCGCCGTGGCGCGACGGTGATCCTGGTCGACGCCAAGGCCGACGCGGAGCTGCCCGTGACGCTCGCGGCGGGCGACAAGGTCATCCACCGCTTTGGCGCGCCGCCCCTCGCGATCTTCGACGACATCGACATGCTCGCCATCTCGCCAGGGATCGACCCGCGTAAGCCCGAGGTGCGGCGCGTCCGCGACCGCGGGATCCCCATCGTGGGTGAGCTCGAGCTCTGCGCGCCGCTGCCTGGCCTCGTCGCCGCGGTCACCGGCACCAACGGCAAGAGCACGACGACCGCGCTCCTGGGCGTGCTGCTCGCGGCACGCGGCGCCCGCACCTTCGCGGGTGGCAACCTGGGCTCGCCCATCGCCAACTGGGTCGATATGCGGGCCACGGACCTCGCGGCGCTCGAGCTGTCGAGCTACCAGCTCGAGACGGCTTATCGTTTCGCGCCGCGAGCCGCCGTGGTCTTGAACGTCACGCCGGATCACGCCGAGCGTTACGGCAGCATCGCCGACTACGCGGCCGCCAAAGCGCACATCGTCGAGAACCAAGCTCCGGAAGACAGCGCCATCCTGAACGCCGACGACGACATGGTCGTGGCGATGGCCCGCAACACGCGCGCGCGCATCCTCTGGTTCTCGACGCGCGCACAAAAGGTCCCGGGTCCGCACGGCGCCTGGCTCGAGGGTGACCGCGTCCGCGCGACCGGCGCCGCCGCCGTCCTCGACGGCCTCGACCTCACCCATCCGCGCCTCCTGGGCCGGCACAACCGCGAGAACGCCCTGGCTGCATTCTTGGCGGTCGTTGGCTTGGGGATCATCGACGCGCAGACGCGCCCCGCGTTCGAGCGCGCCTATCAAGACTTCAAGGGGCTCGAGCACAGGCTCGAGCTGGTCGCCGAGATCGACGGCGTACGTTATATCAACGACACCAAGGCCACCAACGACGATGCAGCCGCTATCGCGGTCGCCGCCATGGACCGTCCAGTCATCTTGCTGGCCGGTGGTGTCGACAAGGGCGGCGGTTATGCGCGCCTCGTCGAAGCTTCGGCGAAGCGCGTGCGCCTCGTGTACGCCTACGGCGCCGCGCAAAAGCAGATCACCGACGCCTTCGTGCGTCACCCCGGCCTGCGCGTCGCGCCCAACATGAAGCTCGCGCTCGAAGCCGCGGCGCGCGAAGCCAAGCGCGGTGAAGTCGTGCTGCTCGCGCCCGCCTGCTCATCGTTCGACGAGTTCACCAACTACGCACATCGCGGCCGCACCTTCAAAGAGATGGTGCAGCGCCTCCAGGGAGGAGCGTCATGATTCAAGCACGGACCTTTGCTTGGATGGCCGCACAGGAAGACCGCGAAGTCGCTGCGTCCCGCACCGACGAGGTCATCGTCGGCATCGTCGTGGCGCTCACGGCCCTGGGCTTGGTGCTCGTCTACAGCGCGAGCTCGGTCTACGCGCAGAACAAGTTCGGTGACGCCGAGCTCTTCTTGCGCGCGCAGCTGCGCGCCCTGGCCATCGGCACGGTCGTCTGTCTGGTGCTCATGCGCACCCCCACCGAGTGGCTGCGCACCAACGCGCTCAAGATCTTCCTGGTCTGCACCTTCCTGTGCTTGCTCGTGCTCATCCCCGGCATCGGCCACGTCGCCGGCGGCGCGCGCCGCTGGTTGCAGCTGGGGCCGTTCGGCTTCCAGCCCAGCGAGCTCGCCAAGATGTCGGTCATCGTCATGCTCGCCGCCGTGCTGGCGAAGCGCGAGAAGAAGCAGGGCAAGAGCGGCAAGCTCTTGGTCCCCGTGCTCCTCACGCAGGTGCCGGTCGCGCTCATCCTCGCCGAGACGGATCTGGGCACGGCGCTGGTCATCGAGCTCATCTTGCTGGTGATGATCTTCGCCGCCGGTCTGCGCCTGCGGACCATCGCCATCATGGCGCTCGCGGCCTTGCCGGTCTTCTACCACCTGGTCATGGGCACGCCGTTCCGCCTGCAGCGCCTGCTCGGTTACATCGATCCGTGGGCGTACCGCAGCACCGTTGGCTACCAGGTCACCGAGGCGCTCATCTCGATCGGCTCGGGCGGCGTCTTCGGCCTCGGGCTCGGCGACGGCAAGCACAAGCTCTTCTTCCTGCCGGAGGCACACACCGACTTCATCTTCGCGATCCTGGGCGAGGAGCTCGGTCTCGTCGGCATCATCGCTCTACTCAGTGGATTTGGTCTGTTCATCTGGCGTGGTCTGAAGATCGCGAGCGATGCGAAAGACCCTTTCGCGGCATACGTCGCCGTCGGTATCGTCGCGCTCATCGGCGTTCCCGCGATCTTCAACGTGTGCGTGGCCACCGGGCTGCTGCCGTGCAAAGGCCTTCCGTTGCCCTTCGTCAGCTATGGCGGATCGAACTTGCTCACCGCGCTCGCCGGCACGGGCATGTTGTTGCGCGTCGCCCGCGAGAAAGGGGCGCGCGCGTGATGGACGTCCTCATCGCAGGCGGCGGCACGGGTGGGCACTTGTTCCCCGGCATCGCGCTCGCGCAGGAGCTCAAGCGCCGTGATCCGTCGGCGCGCATCCTCTTCGTGGGGACGGCGCGTGGCATCGAGACGCGCGCCGTGCCGAAGGCGGGCTTCGAGCTGGCGCTGCTCCCCGTGTCGGGCCTGAAGCGCACCGGTCTCGCCGGCCTGTTCATGGGGCTTGCGCGCTTGCCGGTCGCGCTCGTCAAGGCGATGGGCGTCGTGCGGCGCTTCAAGCCGCAGGTCGCCGTCAGCGTGGGCGGCTATGCGGCGGGTCCTGCGGTGCTCGCCGCGCGCATGATGGGCGTCCCCTGCGTGGTCATGGAGCAGAACGCCATCCCGGGTCTCACCAACAAGCTCCTGGCGGGGGTGGCCTCGCGGGTCATCGCTTCGCTGCCGACCACGACGCTCGCGGGCGACAAGGTGAAGGTCTTGGGCAACCCGGTCCGCGCCGATCTCTTGCCGGTCCGCGAAAGCGTTTACCAACCCCAGTCGCCGCGCCGTTTGTTCGTCTTCGGTGGCTCGCAGGGCGCCCGCGCCATCAACGAGGCGATGATGCAGCTCGCGCCGCGCTTCAAGGAACTGAACCTGAAAGTACGTCATCAGACGGGTGAAGCCGATCAACAACGCGTGCGCGATGCCTATCTTGCCGCCGGCGTGACCGACTCCACCGTCTCCGCGTTCATCGACGACATGGCGAGCGCTTACCGCGACGCCGACCTCGTGGTCTGCCGCGCCGGCGCCACGAGCATCGCCGAGCTCACCGTGGTGGGCCGCCCGTCGATCCTCATCCCGTTCCCTGGCGCGACCGACGATCATCAGACCGCCAACGCCAAGGCGCTCGAGCAGACCGGCGCCTGCATCCACGTGGCCCAATCACCAACCTTGGCGGACGAGCTCGGCAAGCTCCTCGCCGAGCTCGACGACGACCGCTTGAACGCCATGGCCAAGGCCGCCCACGAGGTCGGCCGGCCCCACGCCGCGAGCGCCATCGCGGACGCTCTCGAAGAGGTACGCCGTGTTTAGAGAGCGCGCCCGCAAGCTCCACTTCGTCGGCATCGGCGGCATCGGCATGAGCGGCATCGCCGAGGTGCTCATCGCGCTGGGCTTCGACGTGCGCGGCAGCGATCTCGCCGACTCGAGCGTCACCAAGCGCCTGGCGTCGCTGGGCGCGACCATTCACAAAGGTCACGCCATGAGCAACGTCGGTGACGCCGACGTCGTCGTGGTGTCGTCCGCGGTGCACGAGACCAACCCCGAGGTCCGCGAGGCGCGCAGCCGCGGCATCCCGGTCATTCGCCGGGCCGAGATGCTCGCCGAGCTCATGCGCTTGAAGTACGGCATCGCGGTCGCCGGCACGCACGGCAAGACCACGACCACCTCGCTGGTCTCGACCATCTTGCGTCAGGGCGGCCTCGATCCCACCGTCGTCATCGGTGGCCGTCTGCGCAGCATCGGCACCAACGCGAGCCTTGGCGGTGGCGAGTACCTGGTCGCCGAAGCGGACGAGAGCGACGGCTCGTTCCTGCGCCTGATGCCGACCATCGCCATCATCACCAACATCGATCCCGAGCACCTCGATCATTGGCGCGGCGGCTTGCCGCAGATCGTCGATGCCTTCGTGGACTTCGCCAACAAGGTGCCGTTCTACGGCGCCGCGGTCGTCTGCCTCGATCACCCGACGGTGCAGCAGGCGTTGCCGCGCATCGAGAAGCGCGCCGTCACCTACGGCTTTTCGCCACAGGCCGATTGGAACGCGAGCGACGTCGAGGCGCTCGAGGGCGCCATGACCTTCACGGTGAAGAAGAAGGGCGTGGACCTGGGCCGGGCGCGCCTTGCGATGATCGGCAAGCACAACGTGCTGAACGCCTTGGCCGCGCTGGCGGTGGCGGACGAGGTCGGCGTGAAGTTCGACGTCGCCTCGCAGGCGCTCGCGAGCTTCGACGGGGTGGGGCGCCGCTTCGAGGTGAAGGGGCACGTCGGCGACATGCTGGTCGTCGACGACTACGGCCATCATCCGGCCGAGATCCAAGCGACGCTCGAGGCCGCGCGCGGCTCGCACAAGCGGCGCATCGTCGTCGTCTTCCAGCCGCACCGCTACACCCGCACCCGCGATCTCATGCACGAGTTCGCGACCTCTTTCAGCAACGCCGATCTGGTGCTCGTCACCGATGTCTACGCGGCGGGCGAGCAACCCATCGAAGGGGCCAACGCCTGGGCGCTCACCGAGGCCATCCGCAAGGCCGGTCACCCGAACGCCGAGTACATCGGCCCGGTCGAGCGCGTCGCCACGCGGCTCGCCGACATCGCCAAGGCTGGCGACCTCATCCTCACGCTCGGAGCAGGCAACGTCTATCAGGCGGGCGAGGAATTCCTCGCGGCGCGCGCGGAGGTGAAGTCATGACCAAGCGCCGTAACAAGCGGGCAACACCCAGCGAGGGCGTACGGCTGCCAGTGTTCCGCATCGTGGCCTCGTGGATGGCCGCGGTCGCGACGCTCGCTGGTGTCGTTTTGGGCGGACGTTATGGGTGGGAGCTGCTGGCGAAGAGCGGCACCTTCGCGGTGCGCAACATCGAGGTGAGCGGCACGGTGCGCGCCCTGGAGCCCGACATCCTCGCCTACGCCGGCGTGAAGCTGGGCGACGCCATGCTCGCGCTCGACCTCGACGACATCGCCATGAGCCTGCGCCGCCACCCGTGGATCGACAGCGCCACCGTGAAGCGCCGCCTGCCGGACAAGGTGACCATCGAGGTGGTCGAGCACGATCCGATGATCATCGTCGCGCTGGGGAGCGAAGCCGCGGGCGGCGGCGTGGTCGACTTGTACGTCGCCAACAAGCGCGGCGAGCTGGTGAAGCGTCAGAGCAGCGACGACAAGCTCGACGTGCCGGTGCTCACGGGGCTGTCGCGTGAGATCGCTGGCCGTGATGTCGATGGCGTGCACGCGCGCGTACGCGAGGCGACCGACGTCGCGCACCTCGTGCAGAGCCGCGTCAGCGCGTTGGGACGCGTCGATGAGCTGCATTGGGACGACGCGCTCGGTTGGAGCGTGGTGACGCGGGTGACAGGCGCGCACGCCATGACCACGCACTTGGGGCGTGACCCGGAGCAGGCTCTTGGTGTAGCCGCGACTGCTCTCGCGCGATTGTCGGCGCTCGGCGCCGCACCGCGTGTCATCTGGGCCGACGCGCCCACCGGCCGAAGCTTTATCCAGGCTCGCGTCGATGCGCCCACGCGCAGCGACGCAAGCTCGGCGAATGATCTCCTAGCAACCGCGAGGTAATGAAGATGGCAGAGAAGGGTGAATTGGTCGTTGGCCTGGACATTGGCACCACGAAGATCTGCGCCATCGTCGGAGAAGTGACCCCGAACGGCGGCGTCGACATCGTCGGCATCGGGACGCACCCCTCGAAGGGTCTGCGTAAGGGCGTGGTCATCAACATCGAGGCCACCGTCGACTCCATCAAGCAGGCGATTCAAGAAGCCGAGCTGATGGCGGGCTGCGAGATCTCGCACGTGTACGCCGGCATCGCCGGTGGTCACATCAAGGGCTTCAACAGCCACGGCATCGTCGCGGTGAAGGACAAAGAAGTCGTCCGCGCCGACATCAACCGCGTCATCGACGCCGCCCGCGCCGTCGCCATCCCCTTGGACCGCGAGGTCATTCACATCCTGCCGCAGGAATACATCATCGACGATCAGGACGGCATCAAGGAGCCGCTCGGCATGAGCGGCGTGCGCCTCGAGGCCCGCGTCCACATCGTCACGGGCGCGGTCACCAGCGCGCAGAACATCATCAAGTGCGCGCAGCGCTGCGGGCTCACGGTGGCCGACATCGTGCTCGAGCAGCTGGCCTCGTCGCACGCGGTGTTGTCGGAGGACGAGAAGGAGCTGGGCGTCGCCTTGATCGACATCGGCGGCGGCACCACCGACATCGCCATCTGGTCGAACGGCTCCATCGTGCACACCAGCGTCTTGGCGATCGGCGGCGACCACATCACCAGCGACATCGCGGTAGGGCTGCGCACGCCCATGGAGGAGGCCGAGCTCATCAAGCAGAAGTACGGCTGCGCCCTGCAGTCGATGGTCGAGCCGGAGGACACCATCGAGGTGCCGAGCGTCGGCGGCCGCAAGGCGCGTCAGCTCTCGAAGCAGATCCTCACCGAGATCATCGAGCCGCGCGTCGAGGAGATGTTCTCGCTGGTGCACCAGGAGATCCAGCGCACCGGCTTCGAGGACTTGCTCGCGTCGGGCGTGGTGATCACCGGCGGCGCGACGCTGCTCAAGGGCATGCCGGAGCTCGCCGAGGACATCTTGGGTCTGCCGGTGCGCCAAGGCGTGCCGTCGAACATCGGCGGCCTCGTCGACGTCGTGAAGAGCCCGATGTACGCGACCGGTGTCGGTCTCGTGATGTACGGCCGCGACAACGAGGAGAGCCGGTTCTTCAAGGTTCGCGAAGACAATGTTTACAACAAAGTGAAGAGCCGGATGCGTTCGTGGCTCGGAGAGCTGTTCTAGACCGCGATGCATGCCCGCGACAGCGGACTGCGTACGCGGCGTACGTGAAAACGTACGTGATGCAAGAGAATTCGATTCCACGGGCGATCGTGTTGAATTAAGATCGCGTCCGTTGGCTCGATTCTATTGAGACGATTCTATTGAATGTGCGAGGTGCGCGCCTCGCGATTCCCGGAGGGTGTTGATGATCGAGTTGGATGAGAACGGTTTTGGCGATGCGCTGATCAAGGTCATCGGCGTCGGTGGTGGTGGCGGCAACGCGATCAACACGATGATCGAGGGCAACATTCACGGCGTCGAGTTCTTGGCCGCGAATACCGATCGCCAGGCGCTCAGCAACAACCTCGCGCCAATCCGCATTCAGCTGGGTCACGGCCTCACCAAGGGCTTGGGCGCCGGCGCCAACCCCGAAGTGGGCCGCGAAGCCGCGCTCGAGGACAAAGATCAGATCGCAGCCGCGCTCGAAGGCGCCGACATGGTCTTCGTCACCGCCGGCATGGGTGGTGGCACCGGCACCGGCGCCGCGCCCGTCATCGCCTCGATCGCCCGCTCGCTCGGCGCCCTGACCGTCGGCGTCGTCACCAAGCCGTTCTTTTTCGAAGGCAACCGCCGCCGCCGCCACGCCGAGTCGGGCATGCTGGCCCTGCGCGAAGCCGTCGACACCCTCATCACCATCCCGAATCAGCGCCTGCTCTCGATCACCGAAGAGTCGACCTCGATGATGGACGCCTTCAAGAAGGCCGACGAGGTCTTGCTGAACGCCGTCCAAGGCATCTCGGACCTCATCACCTTCCACGGCATCGTCAACGTCGACTTCGCCGACGTGCGCACCATCATGACCGACCAAGGCATGGCGCTCATGGGCACCGGCCGCGCCTCGGGCACCCGCCGCGCCATCGAAGCCGCCACCCAAGCCGTCAGCTCGCCGCTCCTCGAGGACGTGAGCATCGACGGCGCCACCGGCATCCTCATCAACGTCACCGGCGGCCCCGGCATGACGCTGCACGAGATCAACGCCGCGTCGATCCTCATCCAAGAAGCCGCCGACGAAGACGCGAACATCATCTTCGGCTCGGTCATCGACGAGAGCATGGGCGACGAGCTCAAGGTCACCGTCATCGCCACCGGCTTCGATCGCAGTGAGTCGAAGAAGGTCGACATGCACCAGATGCCGGCCGCCTTGCCCAAGGTCGAGACCGACATCCCCACGGTCATCCGTAACCGTTGGGAGAGCGAGAAGCTCATGAAGGTCCGCCCGCCGGCCCAGCCCGAGCAGGTCTCGGCCGACGAGTACGACATCCCGGCCTTCCTCCGCCGCCGCGTCGAGTAGCCTAGGGCGCCGCGCTCTAGCCTTTTGGGCGCGGGCGCGGCACATCTCGGGTCATGCCGAAGCACGCAAGTGATACGGTCATCGCCTACGTCCGCCTCGTGGATGAGCAGGCCGAAGTGTGGCGACCCACGCGCCTGAAGCCGCTCGCTGGTGGTACCTACGCGATGGTCGAGGAGGCGCCCTACGGGGAGCGCTGGGAATTCGAAGCTCCCGCGGTCGTGCGCTGTGAGACGCGCCCCGTCGCGGGGGGGCAGCGCCTCGCGGTCGTCGCGCTCGCGTAGTGGTCGTGCGCTTGCATGGCAGCCGCCGGCCTCACGTCATGGTCATCGCGCGCGCGTCCCCTCTACGCGCCCGTCATCGCGTCCCAGTAAGGCGTGAGGTCGAGCGCGACGTCGAGCCGCTTCAAGAGCTGGAAGATGCCGCCGAGCTTGCGGTGCAGGAAGATCAAGCGCTTGGGGGGCGGCGAGTACTTGAGCGACCGTGAGAGCTGCTCGCCGGCGGCGCGCAGGCGGGTCGTGTAGCCGGCGTCGCTGAAGGAGAAAGGTTGGCGGTGTGGCGCGAAGGGCTCGACCGAGGTGGCGAGCATCCGCGCGAAGAGGGCTTTGCTCTCGGCGCTCTCGCGGGCGTCGAGGAGCGCGAAGGCGATGCCCTCGGCGATGATGCGCGCGTCGTCGCCGCTCGCCATGGCGCGCAGGAGCTTGGCGTAGCCGGTGCGGAAGGCGGCGTCGAACTCGACCGAGGCGCCGAAGTCGAGCAGCACCAAGCGCGGCCCGCTGTCGCTTTCGCGGACCAGGAAGTTCGCGAAGTTGGGATCGGTCTGGACCACCCCGAGCGTGAAGAGCTCGAGCACGAACGCATCGAGGACCGCTTTGCCGAGCGCCGTGCGCGTCTCGCGGCTGTGCGCGCCGCGTAGCCATTCGCCCAAGCGGACGCCTTCTTCCCAGCTCATGGTGAGCACGCGCTTCGAGGAGAGCTCGGGATAGGTCGCCGGCACCACGAAGCGCGGATCGTGCGCGAGGCCGGCCGCGAAACGCTCGATGAAGCCGCGCTCGCGCACGTAGTCGGCCTCGTAGTGGAGCACCTGGCGCAGCTCGTTCACGAAGTCGCCGAGGTCGACCTTGCGGCCCGAGAGCGCGACCATGCTCTGGCCCAGCTTCTCGAGCAGGCCCAAGTCGGAGTCGATGCTCTCGGCGACACCCGGATATTGGATCTTCACCGCGACCGGCGCGCCGTCGACGTGCGCGCGATAGACCTGACCGATGCTCGCGGAGGCCGCGGCGACGCCACCAAGACCCTCGAAGCGCGCGAGCTTCTCGGGACCCAGATCCGCAAGCACGACCTCACGCAGCGCTGCGAAGTCGACGGGCTCGGCTTCGCTCTGCAGCTTGGCGAGGACCTCGGTGACCTCGGGCGGCAACAGGTCGCCGGCGTCGATCGACAGGAGCTGGCCCGCCTTCATCAGCGCCCCCTTCATGCGACCCAGGCTCTCGGCGAGGAGCTTTGCCTGCTCGACCCGGGCGGCGAGCGTTTGCACGGTCTTGCTCTCGCTCGACGCCGCGAGATTGCGCAGGCGCGAGCCGACCTCTTTGCTAGCGACCTTGGCCGCGAGACCAACCATGGCGCGGGAGCGCTGCCAGGCGCTCTTGGGGACTTCTTTCATGCTTTAGGGGGCTCGCATTGGGCAGCTGATCATAAGGTAAGTCCGGAAGACGAAACATCACGAGGGTTTTGCCGATTCAGAGGTGAAAATGCGAACGATTCGCAACGCACCTCCGGCCATCTCTCCCCGGCCGGTACCGCCAGCCGGGCCCCAGCCAGCTGCATCTCCCGCGTGTGGCCACTGCGCCGTCGATGCCATGGACGCGTCGCGCCCGCTCCAATCGAAGGAGCCGCGTCCCGACCGCTTCGGCCGTTTGTTCCCCGATTTGCCCGCGCTGCAAGTGAGCCCCGAAGCCTTGAAGGCGCTCGCCGAGGTGATGGTCGTGCCCGAGGGCGAAGACCTCATGAACCGCGAGATCCCGGCGGGCTACACCTATCTCGGCCAGTTCATCGACCACGACATCACGCTCGATGCGACCCCGTCCTCCCGCACGCCGCAGGACCCGACCCGGCTCCAGAACTTCCGCACGCCGGCGTTCGATCTCGACAACGTCTATGGCGGCGGACCGGTCACGCATCCGCACTTCTATCAGCGCAAGGACCCGCGCTTGCTGACGCTCGGCATGTGCAAGGAGAGCCGCGACGCCCCCGGCCGCCCCGACTTGCCGGCCATGCCCAAGGATCT
>JBDHVB010000103.1:0-18347 GCA_039809465.1 Myxococcota bacterium | reverse complement strand
CGTTGCGGGCGACGCGGGCCAGCAGATCGTCCGCGAGCTGCTCGAGGGTCACCGCGAGGATGTTGGCGAGCACCAATCCGTAGGTGCCTTCGATCTGCGATAGCGGTGTCGTCGAGGCGTGTACGCTCTTTTCTACGCCGTTGAGTTGCGCGTTCTCGAGAGTCGCGGTGACCGCGGCTTCGTCGATGTCGATGGCCAGCACGTCGGCCGCGCCGAGCTGGGCGCACACCACGCCGAGGACGCCCGAGCCGCAACCGACGTCGAGCACCTTGCCGCTCGTGCGGGCGGCGATGCCTTCGTCGACGAGCAGCTCGAGGCAACCGCTGGTGGTCGCGTGCTGGCCTGTGCCGAAGGCCATGCCGGGGTCCATGCGCAGGACCAGCGCGCCGTCGGGGGGTACGAACTCGGGGCGCCACGTCGGGACGACCCAGAGACGCTTTCCGATCGGCAGGGGCTCGAAGTACGCCTTCCAGGCCTCGGCCCAGCCGGTGTCGTTGCGCCAGCGCGTGACCAGCGTCTCGGGCGCGATGCGCACGCCGAGGTCATCGGCCAGCGCGCTGATGGCGCGGGTGACGTCGGGCGCGGGCTCCCCACCTTCGAACGTGGCGATCAATAGCGCATGTCCGCTATAGCGCGCAGTGCGGGGCGGTGGCGCGTCGGGCAGCGCCTCCTCGACGCTCGCTGGAACGTCGTCGATGATCTGCACCCCCGAAGCGCCGACCTCGAACAGGGCGGCGGAGAAGTCCTCGGCCTCTGCGGCCTGGACTTCGAGCTCGACCTCGAGCCAGCGGACGTCCTTGCTCATTTGACGACGCGCAGGTGACCGCGGCGGGGCGGGGTGCGGGGTGGTGGTGCTTCGCCATCGGGATCGGCGTCGCGCTCGCCGGACGGCTGCGCGGCGACGGCGTCATCGCTGCCGGTGTTGTCGATTTGCGCGTCTTGGGGCGCGCCGTTCATCGGCTCGTGCTCGCGTGAGATCTCGTCGGTCTCGTCGGTGTCCTCGCCGTCGTCACTGGCGACGACCGTGAGCTTCGGCTTCTTGGGCTGCTCGGGAGCCGGGGCGGCATCGTTGCGCATCTGGGTCGCGAGCTGCATGAGCTCTTGTGGCACGTGCTCGGGGAAGAGGAAGGGCTGGCCGGTGACGTGCGAGACGATCATGTAGATCGACGGCCACGGCAGCTCACAATCGAACGGCACCCCCGAGAAGGTCAGGCGGGCGCGCACCCCCCACTCATCGACGTTGATGGGGAGGCCGAAGCGATAGGACAGGTTCAAGCGCAGCTGTGGGTCGCGCTCGAATTGACGTGGCACCACGGCGCCATCGGATCGGGCATCGATGGTGACCATCACCATGCCCTGACCGAGCAGATTCTCGAGCAATTGGCGTGGTGTCGAGGGAACGTCGCCGTCCATACCGCCCGGGTCGTACACGGTTCCAGGCGACGTTGGCAATGCGTCTGACCGTCAACCGACGACCGGGAGCAAACCCCGTGATTTCTCGTGGGAGCCGCACGAGCCGCAATTGCCGCAGGCCTTGATGGCGCGCACCACGGCCTCGATGGCGACGTGCGCCACCAGGCGCACCCCGTCGTGATCGACCGCGATGCTCGCGATCGTGCAGGCATCTTTTGGCGTGCTGCCGGTCACGCCGCTGTACGCCGAGAGCGCCGCCTGCATGGCCGCGTAGTGCTTCATGGGCAAGAACTCGGCGCTGCCGACGTCGCCGGTGAAGTGGCCGACCTGCGCATGTGGGAGCGTGAGGAGCGTCGCGACGTCTTTCCCCACGAAGAGCTCGCGCATGAGGTCGTCGCTGCCGATCGCCGCGCCACAGGTGCGCTTGCGCAACGCATAGCCCAGCAAGCGATCGTCGAAATCGAGGTGTGCCTCGAAGACCTCGGTGATATCGCTGCACGGCATGGCGCTTACGGTAACACGCGTCGTCGCGGCTTACATCGAGGAAGAGGGCCGGGTGCTCATGCAGCGGCGGCCGCCCCACAAGGCGCGCGGGGGCCTGTGGGAGCTGCCCGGCGGCAAGGTCGACCCCGGCGAGACCGATGCGCAGGCGCTGCAACGTGAGCTGCGTGAAGAGCTCGACATGGCGGTGCGGGTCGGCGCCGAGCTGGGCCGGCACGAGCACGCCTACGGTGACCTCACGGTGCTGCTCGTCGTCTATCGCGCTCAGCGCCAGGGCGAGCCGCGCGCCATCGACGGCCAGAGCATCCGCTGGGTGACCGAGGAGCAGCGCGCGGCCCTCCCGCTCTGCGACGCGGACCGGGTGATATTCGCGCGCGCTACCTAGGTGTCGCGAACCGGCATCGCGGACCCGTCGCACGCGCGAGACGGGCATCGAGCGTCCCAAGCTCGGCGCCGAGCGATTCGGCGAGCGCCACGTACCAGGCGTCGTACGCCGTTAGATTCGTGCGCAAGCTCCACACGCGCTCGGCGAATGGCTCGTACGGAAAAAGGTCGATGCGCAAGGCGAGCAGGTCGGCGTAAGCAAGCGCGCCGGTATCGTCGGAGATGTCGCGAGCCAACACAGCCCGTCGCAAGATGTTGGCAGCCTCCACCTGCATCAGGTGGGGCGCGGCGAGCGCCTCGCCCGAGAGGTAGGCCTCCGCCCAGGTACCCGCGGGGCCTGCGTCTACGAGCGCGGCGACGACCAAGCTCGCGTCGACGACACGGGTCATCTGCGCTCGCCGTCGCGATGCTTGAGGATGCGCGCGGCGTCGAGCTTGGTGCCGGTGGAAGCCTTGCGCGAGCGGATCCGCTCGAGCAACGACTCGGGGTCGGGCTTGCGCGCGAGCTCCACCATCTGCCCGCGCAAGTACTCCTGGAGCGAGCGCCCACTGCGCGCGGCGCGGGCCGCGAGCTCGGCGCGCGTGTCGTCTGGGATGTCTCGGATGGTGATGGAACCCATGCATGCAAAATAGATTCTCTGCATGCAAAATGCAATCACGGGGGCGCCACGTCCCAAGATGTGTGGGCCGACCGAGTATCTGGGCTGTTTCCATCTGAGCCCGTCAATCACCGCGACAGCCGGGGCTCCGAGACAACTTGACGCATTGGGACTAGGCCGGCACATGGCTACACCACGCCCATGAAATACGCCGTCTTTGCTCTGTTTCTCCTCGCGGCCGCTTGCAGTGACGACGGCGAGAGCGAAGGCATCCATGTCGCTATCGCGGTCGATGGCGCGACGATGCCGCGGACCGTCGCCTTGAACGACGGCACCAGCGCGACGCTCGAGCCCAGCTACGTTACCGTCGTGGGCTGGGGGCTCGAAGAGTGCTCCAGCCTCGCCAGGACCCTGTGGCGCGCCATCGATCCGTTGCCGCGGGCGTTCGCGCACGGTGGATCGAGCCCCACCAATCTCGGAGTGCCCGTCGTCGTCGCCGTCGCGGGCGTGCGTGATGGCGTCGAGGTCGGTCACCTCGAGCCGCCGCCTGGACGCTATTGCGGTCTCACCTTGTCGATTGGCGCGGCCGACGACGACGCGGTGAAGCTCCCGGACGCCGGCATGGTGGGCAAGACCCTGCGCGTCGAGGGTGAGCACCAGGGAGTCCCCTTCAGCGTCAGCAGCGCTGCTTCGGCGCACGCTCACTTGACCTTCGCGACCCCACTCGAGCTCTCGGCCGAAAAGACGCACGCCGACATCGTCGTGGCGCTCGACACGAGCGACACTTTCGACGCCGTGGACTTCGGGAGCGCGTCCGCCGCGGCGGACATCCTGACGGGTCTCATCGCGGGCTTCAGCGTCACGGTGCAATGAAGCTCGCCGCCGTACTCACGGGTCTCGCCGTGCTCGCCGGCCCAGCCGCCGCGTGGGCCTGCTCGACCTGCGGCTGCGGTGATCTCACGCTCACGGTGATGGGCAGCGAGAAGCCTTACGCTGGCCGGCTGCGCGCCGCCCTCGAGCTGCGCCACCGCACCGACGCCGTCGGCCGGGCGGGCTTCAACGAGCAACGCCTCGAAGAGCAGCGCATCGACGCTCAGCTCATCTGGGCGCCCACGAGCCGCTTGCTGCTGATGGTCGACGTGCCGGCGCTGCACCGCAACGTCAGCTACGTGAACCTCGCGCGTCGCGAGACCACCGCGCTGGGAGAGATCGAGCTGCGCGCCAAGGCGTTCGTCTACCAGGACGACGAGTTCGTCCCTTCGCACCTGCTCGCGGTCATCGGCTCCCTGAAGCTCCCGACCGCGCAGCTCCAGCGCGGCGCCGACGGTCAGCTCCTGCCCATCGAGCTCCAGCCCGGCACCGGCTCGTGGGATCCAGGGGTCGGCATCGCCTATGCGTTCTTCGCGCACCCCTGGTCGTTCTACGCGAGCGCCACGGGTATGTACGCGACGCGTGGCGATGAAGGCTATCGCGGCCCCCGCTCGCTTCGCACCACGACCGCCTTGCAGTACCAGCTCACCACCTGGCTCGCCTTGCGTGGCGGCGCCGATACGCGCAGTGACACGACCGCGCGTGAAGCGGGCGAAGTGGCCGCCGACAGCGGTGGCTTCATCGGCTTTGCGACCGCTGAAGCGTTGCTGTCGCCGTTCTCGGACTGGCTATTTTACACCGCGGCGCGCTTCCCCGTGGTGAACGCTTTGAAGGGCAATCACGACGAGGGGCCGTATCTCGCGGCTGGTCTCGCCTACGACTTCTTCTGACGGTAAAAGGCCGCGTGGGCTTGCTCAGCGACCTAACCGGTACCGCGACCGTCTCGGGGCGCGTGGCGATGCACCTCGTGCGTCCGCGCTTCGACACCGGTGAGCTCGTCCGCTCGTTCATCGAGTTCGGCGAAGCGAGCATCCCCATCGTCGCGCTGACCGCGGCGTTCACCGGCGCCATCATGGTCTTGCAAGGCGCCTTTTACGTGCAGCAGCTCGGTGTCTACGACCTCGTCGGCTGGTACACGGGCTTTGCGACCTTCCGCGAAATCGGACCGGTCATGCTGGGGCTCATGTTCAGCGGCCGCGTCGGCGCCCGCCACGCGAGCGAGCTCGCCAGCATGCGCGCGACCGAGCAGCTCGACGCGCTCAGGGTGCTGGCGCTCGACGTGTACGAGCTGCTCATCGTGCCGCGCGTCATCAGCATGACCGTGAGCCTGGTCGCGCTCGTCGTCTTCGGTGACTTCATCGCCATCGCCGCCGGCGCGCTCACCGCGAAGCTCGTCCTGGGGCTCGACGCCGCGCACTTCTTCCGCAGCCTCGATGCCGCCCTCGGCGCCATGGACGTGCTCATGGGCGTCGCCAAGGCCGCCGCCTTCGGGTTCTTCATCGCCATCATCGCGACCCACTTCGGGCTCAGCGCCAGCCGTGACTCGCGCGGCGTGGGACGCGCCGTGAACGCGCAGGTGGTGGCCAGCGCCATCGGCATCTTCCTCGCGGATTACGTCATCACGGTACTCTTCCCATGACCGTTCGAGCGGTCATCGCCTTGCTGGGCGCGGTGCTGCGTGGGCTCGGACGCGTCGACCCCAAGGCGGCGTTCAAGGAAGCCTACGAGCTCGCGAACCGCAGCGCCTTGTTCGTCGCGGTGGTGATGGGCAGCGTGGGCGTCATCATGACGGTGCAGTCCGCCGAGCAGAGCCTGCGCATGATCGGCGACCTCGCGCTCATCGGGCCGACCTTCTTGCAGCTCCTCGTGCGCGAGCTCGCGCCGAGCATCGTCGCGCTCATGGTCGCCGCGCGTTACGGGGCAGGGGCGGCGGCCGAGATCGGCACCATGCAGATCACCGAGCAGATCGATGCGCTGCGCATGGCCGGCGCCGAGCCCGTGCGGGTGCTGGTCGCGCCGCGCTTCATGGGCGGGCTCCTCGGCATGCCGGTGCTCGTGGTGAGCATGGGCGCGCTGTCGTTCGTGGCTGGGGCCATCGCGGCGCGCACCGGCTTCGGCGTCTCCTACCTCACGTTCTTCAACGCCCGCATGCTAGCGATCTCGGACATCGTCGTGGGCCTCGTGAAGGCCGTGGCGTTCGGCGGCGCGGTACCGCTCGTGGCCTGCGCCGCTGGCTTTGCCGCGCGGGGCGGCGCGCCTGGGGTCGGCCGGGCGACGACCAGCGCGGTCATCGGCGGCTCGCTCGCGGTGCTCTTCCTCGACCTGGTGATCGGCGCCGCCGGCCAGCTCTACATGATGAGCACGCGCGTATGATCATCTTCGACGACGTCCATAAGAGCTTCAATAACAAGCGCGTGCTGCGTGGCGTCTCGTTCGAGGTGGCGCCCAGCCGCGTCCATTTCGTGATGGGCATGAGCGGCGCCGGCAAGAGCGTCACCATCAAGTCGATCATCGGCCTCATCCGGCCCGACAAGGGGCGCATCCTGGTCGGCGGCCGCGTGGTCACGGGCCTCTCCGAAGAGGAGCTCGTCGAGGTCCGCGCCCAGTGCAAGTACATCTTCCAGCACGCGACGCTGTTCGATCACCTCACGGTCCTCGAGAACGTGGCGATGCCGATCCACAAGCGGCTGAAGGTGAGCGCCGGTGAAGCCAACGCGCGCGCCAAGGCCGCGCTCGCGAGCGTGCACGCCGAGGACATGCTCCAGCGTTTCCCGCCAGAGCTGGGGAAAGGCTCGCAAAAGCGTGTCGCCATCGCGCGTGCCTTGGCGCTCGAGCCCAAGGCCATGCTCTACGACGAGCCCACCACCGGCCTCGATCCGGTCGCCGCCCGCCGCATCGACAGGCTCATCGCGGAGACCTCGCACCGTCACGGCCTCACCTCGGTGGTGGTGAGTCACGACCTCACTTCCGTGCGAAGCATTGCAGATCATGTGAGCTTTTTGCACGAAGGACGCATCCGGTACGACGGTGATGCCGATGGACTGTTCGCCAGCCGCGATGAGGTCGTGTCGGCGTTCATGCATCCGCGGGGTGAGCAGCACTGATGGCCGCCAAAGCGCTCAAAACTCGGGTCATCGCCTTCGTGGTGGTCGCGGCCGTCTTGCTGATGGCGCTCGTGTGGTGGGTCGGCGACTTCAGCCTGGCGTCACGTGACGAGCTCTTCGTCGACTTTGGCTATACCGGCGCGCTCCAGGTCGGTGGGCCTGTCCGCGTGAGCGGCGTGAACGTCGGCAAGGTCAAGGAGATCCGCTTCCTGAAGAGCGGCGAGACCCCCGAGGTCGTGGAGCGTCCGGGCCTGGGCCAGACGTTGCCGCCGCTGGTGCGCGTGAAGCTCGTCATCGATAGCGAGCTGCTCGGCCGCCTCCGTCAGGACGCGAAGATCTACGTCGCGATGCAGGGGTTCATTGGCGAATCGTATGTCGAGATTTCCCCCGGCACGGGTGACGCCCCCCTGACAGCAGGCAAGGCGCTGCGGGGCGTGGATGCGCCGCGCCTCCACGTGGTCATGCTCCAGGCCGGCTACGCCCTCGAGGTCATCACCACGCTCTTGTCGCAGTTCTTGCCGGCGGAGAGCCTCGCGGCCGATGGGGTGAGCACGGGCGGAGCGAGCGCCTCGGGGCCCCAGGAGCTGTTCGCGGCCCTCACCGAGCTGGTGCGCAGCAACAGCGGCAACGTCGAAAAGCTGCTCGACGAGCACGTGGCGCTCGCCGCCGACCTGCGGGTGATCGTCGCCCGCGTACGCAGGGCGACCGAGAACGGCGAGCTCGCGAGCCTTCTCGACAATGGCAACGCCGTGGCTGTTGTCCTGCGGCGCGAGCTCCCGCATATTCTAGAGCAGACACGCACGAGCTTGGACGGCTTGAACGCCTTGGCCAAGGACCTGAAGGGGTCCACCGCCAAAGCCCCCGAGATTGTCGCGCGTGTCGATCAGATGACTCAGGCGATGCAACTCACGGTGGCCGACGTGCAAGCAATGGTGCACAACGTCCGGCGCGGCGGGGGGACCATCGGTGGTTTCGTGAATGACGCTCAGATCTACGACGACGTCAAAGAGCTGATGCGTGACCTGCGCCGCAATCCGTGGAAGTTCTTCTGGAGGGATTAGCAACTCGTGGCTGTAACAGCGCCCTACAAGACGCTCATCGGTAAGTCGACCGACCCGGTCTCCATGGAAGTGGAGAAGGGCCAGATCCGCCGCTTCGCCGCGTCGATCGGTGAGGACGCGAACATCCATTACGACGAGGAGGCCGCTAAAGCGGCTGGCTTCGCGTCGCTCGTTGGCCCGCCGACCTTTCCGGCCGCGCTCCACTCGACCCGCGACCTCTACGACCAGCTCGGCCTCGACGACAGCAACATCATGCACGCCGAGGAAGAGTACGAGTACTTCCGCCCGATCTGCGCCGGCGACGTGCTCACTGTGACCCACGCTATCGCGGACATCTACGACAAGAAGACGCCGACGGGGGCGTTGGTCTTCGTGGTCATCGAGACCCGCGCCAACGACGCCAAGGACCGCCCCGTGTTCAAGGGACGCCGCGTCCTCGTCGAACTGAAGCGAGATTAGTTGACATGCTCGATTTCGAAACGATCGACAAAGGCATGCCCCTCGAGGGCATCTCGATTCCCGCGCTCACCCGCGCCGCCTTGGCGCGCTTCGCCGGCGCCATCGACGACTACAACCCGATGCACCTCGACGACAAGGTCGCGACGGCCGCCGGCAAGGCCTCGGTGTTCGCGCCGTCGCAGCTCATCATGGGCTACATCGGCCGCATGGTCGAAACCCAGTTCAAGGGTTGCGCCCTGCGCCGCTACGGCCTGCGCGTCTTGAAGCTGGTCTGGCCGGGCGACGTGCTCACGTGTCGCGGTGTGGTCATCGACAAGCGCGAAGAGAACGGCGAGCACGTCATCGACGCGGATGTTTGGGCGGACAATCAGCGCGGCGAGACCGTGGCCAAGGGCCGCGTGCTCATCGTGGTGCCGGCGAGCGCCGCGAAGGGGCTCACCAAGAGCGAGGCCGGGCTGGGCGTCGTCTATCAGGACATGGGCCTGCGCCCCGGCGGCAAGGCCTCCCCGCCAGCCAAGCAGCGCAAGAAGCGCTAAACGTCACGGATCTGTTTGAGCGGCTGTTCATGAACGACTAATGTCGTCGTTCGTGAGCATACGCCCCCTTTGTTGGCTAATCCTCCCGCTGTGCGTGATGGCGTGCAGCGTCGACACTGGTATCGCGCAGAGGCCGCGTAACGACGCCGATGACGACTCGGCGGCGCGGCTCGACGTTTATCCGGCGCTGGCCTTCAAGGCCGACTACGTGGAGGCGCTGTGTGGCTGGTTTGGCCGCTGCGCATCGACCGTTGGCAACGTCTTTGGTGACGCGGCGGGGTGCCGCGCGTTCATGGACTTCGCGTTCGAGCTCGAGGGCGGCGAAGGCGGATTGCTCACGGAGCCGCTCCTCTATCGCGTTGACTCCGTGAAAGCGGATGAATGCCTCCGCTCCATCGAAGCGCGCGCCTGCGCGACTTCGGTGCCGACCTTCGGTGCGCAGCCCGCGTGTGTCGCCGCCTTCGTGGGCCGACTCTCCGATGGCGAGTGCTGTGATCGGCGGGGAGGGTGCGCGCCCGGCCTGGTCTGCGAGATGGGCGACCCCGAGAACCCCGAGCTAGGTTATTGCACGGCCATCGGCGACGCTGGCGAGACCTGCCGCGTCCAAGCTTGCGCGGCGCCCGCGACCTGCGAAAACGTCGGCGGCACGGTGCCGCAGTGCGTGGTGTCGCTCGCCTTGGGCGTCGGTGAGCCGTGCGGTCACACCTTCGACTGCGCCCCGACCTTGTCCTGTCAGTGGCTGGCCGGGGCGGAGAGCATGCGCTGCCTGCCGCGCGCGGGCGTGGGCGACATCTGCAGCAGGCCGGAGATCCCATGCGGCGCCGGTCTGTACTGCGTTGGCGATGGGTGGATACGCGCCTGCGCGACCGCGCCTGGAGTGGAGGGGCAAGGGTGTGAGGCCGAGAGCGACTGCGGACCCGGCTTGTCATGCGTCCCCTCCGACAGCGGCAGCAGGATGTGCGTTCATCTGGGAGCCCTGGGGGAGCCGTGCTCGGAGATCTTCGGAGAGCGCTGCGAAGAGGCGATCACGTGCATCGACGGGCGGTGCGCGCCGGTGCCGGTGCCAGTGACGTTCGGTGATCGCTGCATCCCCAATGGCCCGCCGTGCCCCGGCACGCTCTTCGATAGCGATGCCGCCTGTCAGCCGGACGGCGCTGGCTATTTCTGCGTCGCGCCGCTGGGCCTGAACGCGCCGTGCTCGAACGACAACCAGTGCGACTTCGGTCAGGGGCTCGCGTGCTTTTCGGACACCGCGACGTGCCGCAAGCTGCCGGTGCGCGGCGAAGCGTGTCCCGGCGGCCAGTGCTATCCGCTGTTCACGGTCACGTGCGCGGCGGGCGTGTGCGCCGACCGCAAGCCCGTTGGCAGCGCCTGCACGCCGTTCCCCGATGAGCTCGACGACTTCTTCGATACGGAGTGCGCGTTCTTGAGCGCCTGCCTGCCGGACGCGGCGACTGGCGCGACCATCTGCACCTCGTTGCTCGGAAACGGACAGGGCGGTGTCCAATGCCAATGAGACGCGTGGCCGTCGTGACATTGCTCTTCATCGGCGCCGGCTGCGGTTTGGATCTCTCCGTGCCGGCCGACGTCGAGGTGCTCTGTAGCGACAATCGCCAGTGCCCCAGCGGCAGCATCTGCGACACCAACGTTGGCCGCTGCGTCGCGACCGAGACGCCGTCATTGCGCATCGACGTCCCCGACGAGCTGGTGACGCGTTACACGCGTGAAGTGCCGTTCGACGTGCAGATCGTCTCCTCCGATGCGAGCACGCGCTTCGACTTGCAGCTCGAGTTTCGCGCGACCGGCGACGCCGAGGTGACTTGGCGCCCGATGACGCTCGCGCTCTCTTCGGCGGAGGTGAGCGACATCACGGGCTCGCCCAGCGGCACCACGTACGCCGTCGTCTGGGACGCGCTGGCCGACGCCACCGCCGCGAATGGCCTGACGCTCGCGCGCGTCGACCTCGACGCCGACGGGCGGGTCGCCGACCCCATCGTGCGCGCCGCCAATGTCATCGTGCGTGCCGTCGCCCGCAGCCGGAGTGGCGCCGCGCGCAGCGTGCCGGCCGAGAGCCCGCCGTTCTCCGTGGGTAACGAGCCGCCGATCGCGACCATCGACGCCGCCATCGGTGAGTCGGGCGTCATCAATGTCGTCGTCGGGCTGCGGGATTCGAGCGGCGACGCCTGTGGCTTCGAGCTGCAGTTCCGCGGCCCCGACGGCTTTTGGCGGAACGCCGCTTTAGCGTACGGCAACACCGACGCGCTGGGTTGCCGCGCCGACGTGCCGCTCGCGGCGTCCGTGGGTTGGCGATCCGACGCGCCGATGCTCGCGCCCGACGTCCAGACACCGCAGGGCATTGGCGCCGCGAGCTTCCCCAACGTCGATGACTCGACGCGTGTCATCTTGCGGGCGCGCGCCTACGATACGGCGGAGGCTTCGGCGCCCGAGCAGCATTGGGGCGTGTGGAGCCCGCCCGTCGTCTTGACGCGCGTGACCAACCAGACGCCGCCGGTCGTGCTGTCGGCGAGCGCGAGTCGCGCCGCGGTCACTGGCGGCACCGCGCCCACGCACATTCGTTACACCATCGCGGACGATCAGAGCGACGTGGTGGACGTCACCTTCGAGTACTCGCAAGACGCGGGGACGCATTGGTACCGCTGCGTCGAATACCCCTACGCCGCGAGCGAGGGTACGACGGGACTCGTGACCGGCGCCCGCTCATCGAGCGGCGGCGGTGGCGTCGAGCATCTGTTCACCTGGGATGCCTCGTCACTGGTGACGCGGCCGACGCCCAGCACGCTCGTGCGCCTGACCATCGACGACAGCCGCTCGCTGCCCACGACGTTCGTCTTCGCCCTGGGGCAGTCGGCGTCGCCCAGTGGCATCGCTCCGCACGACGCGTTCGCGCACACCCTGTTCTCGAGCGCCCTTCTCCGCAGCAACGGCACCCAGTCGGGGAGGGCGATCGATGTCGCTATCGCGGACTTCGACAACGACGGCGACAAGGACCTCGTGTTCCCCAAGCCCGAGGTCACCTCTGGTAACGCGTTTTCGATCTTCCGCAACGACGGAAGCGGCGGCGCCTGGCCGCAGACGTATCTTGGAGGGGCGGCGTCGCACGCGGTCGCTGGTAACTTCCTGAACAACACCACGCGCCAGTCGATGGTGAGCGTCGATGCCGCCGGCGTCGCGACGGTTTGGGCGGGCAACGGCAACCTGACCTTCAGCGCCGACACGTCGTTCTCCGTCGGAACCATCATCGACCGCTTCGTGGCGCGCGATCTCGACCGTGACGGCGACGACGATCTCGTGGCGTATCGCGACGAGTTCTCGAATCACGTGCTCTCCGTGTACCGCAACACGGGCGTCGCGGGCGGGCGCTTCTCGAGCACCCCGACCTTCAGCGTGGCGTACGACAGCCCGCTCTCGTTCGTGGTCGAAGACATCGACGGTGACGGGCACCTCGACATCGCCGTGGCGCTGCAGAGCCGCCTGGGTCACATCCTCGCGGGTGACGGCACCCTTGGCTTCACCGAGGTCGCGACGTTTGCCTGCGAGAACGGCAACAACAACGAGCAGAGCCTCGGCGCCGGAGACATGACGGGCGACGGCATCGTCGACCTCGTGAGCTTGGGCAACCGCTACCTGGTCTACCAGATTGGCACGGGCGGGCCGGGGGCGTTCACGTTCAGGGAGCAGGAGGTGCTCATCACTGCCTCGATGCAGTCGGGCGCTTTCGCGGACTTGAACGGCGACGGCCTGATGGATTGGGTCGGCTCGGCCAGCGGTAGCGAGCCCATCGCCATCGTCTTGAGTGGCTATGACGACGCCGCGCCGGAGCTCCAGCGTTTGCAGCCACGGCTCGCCACCGTGCCCCTCGAGCAGTACGGCGTCTTCGCGGATGACCTCGACGGTGACGGCATCGCCGAGATCATCGCGCTCACCGGCAATAGCTTTGGGTCCGCGGCGGTGCTGCGCGCCGATGGCCCGAGCACGGTCGGCGGCCAGATGTTCCGCGCCGGTGCCACGCTCGACGTGCAATGGAGTGGCTTCCCGGTCGTCGCGAGCTTCGACGCCGACGGCATACCCGACGTGGCCTTCGTGTCGAATGTCATACGGCTGCACCGCGGCTTGGGCGCGGCAGGGGTGGCGAACGGCGCGTTTCGTGATCAGCCAGAGCAGAGCATCATCTTCACGCGCGAGTTCGGCGAGCTGCCGGTGTCGCCCGAGATCGCCGACGCCAAGGCGGTCGACGTGAACGGTGACGGTATCCTCGACATCATGATGCTCGTGGTCCTGACGGCCAACGACCCGTTCACGCGCGAGGCGTATCTCGGCTGGGCCCTGGGGCGTCCGCTCCAAGGCGTGGCCGACGGACGCTTCGAGAGGCTGCAGCTCATGCCGGTGAGCCCATTCGGCGCCTTCCAGGGCGGCTCGCTCGCGATCGCGGACTTCGACGCCGACGGCCTCCCCGATGCCGCCTACCTCTATCAACCGGACTGGGGCAGCAGCGCCTTCGAGCTCGGCGTCGCCTTCAACCGCGGTGCGGCGCTGTTCACCACGCAAGACGCAAGCTACGCGCTGGGCAACACGGTGAGCTTCATCGACGTCGGCTATGTCGGCGCGGACGTCTTCCCCGATCTGCTGGTGACCGTGCCGAGCGCGGACCAATTCCGGATCTTCCAGATCACCGCGAGCCCCGTGAACCGCGCTGGTCCTTTCGCGATCAGCAACATCACCGGCGCCTCGACGGCCAGCGAGGCGCACTTCGCGGATCTCGACTGGGACGGCGTCACCGACGTGTGGATGAAGTACGGCACCTTCCTCGAGATGCGCGCCGGCAACGCGGGTGGCGGCTTCAGCGCGGTCCCGAGCTTCCTGCCGGGCGTGGCGATGGCTCAAGTCGAGCTCTTCGATGCGACGCTCGATGGCGTCAACGACCTCGTCCTGCTCGGGTACCCCAACGCCTTCGTGGGCGGCGTCGGCGCGGGTGTGGCTCCGGGGGGTGTGCCGAGCTTCGGCTTCGCGACGCCGACGACTTTTGCCGGCGAGGACTTGGGGAGCGGCGTGGGCGCGGTGGTGAACGACGCCAACTGCGACGGCGTGCTCGATGTCACGCATGCCGCGCGTGGTGCGCTCATGCAGACGCTCGCCGGCACCCGCGACCTCTTCACCCCGCAGCTCAGCGTCAGCCCCTACGCGAGCCACACCTTGTCGGCGATCGGCATGGGGCCGCTCCCCATGCACCCGTGGCACGTAGCGCCTGCCGCGCCGTGTGCCGCGCGCGGGCGCTGGGAGGACGACCTGCGTGCCTTCCGGGCGCGGCAAGGCACGTCGCCGCGGTTTCGCGTCTTGGCGCCGGCGCGCTGGCTCGGCGAGACCACACGTTACGTGAAGACGCGCGTCGGCGAGGCGCTGCGTGTCATGCGGACGCCGCGCTTCACGCCACCCCCGGATCTCGCGACGGCCGATGTGCCGCGGGGCTTGGTGGCGAGCCTCTCGGTCGCGCGCGGGCGCCGAGCCAGCGTCATCCCCACGCGGCTGCGCGTGTATCGCCAAAGCGAGGCGCTGCGCTCGGCCGCGGACTATCCCGCCGATGCCCTGCACGGCAGCCCCGACGCCGGCCGCTTGCTGCCACAGCTCCCCACGAGCACGGGGCTGATCGACGTCATCGAGCGCCGCTGGACCTGGGAGTCCATCCCGCTGGATGGTGACGGCGACCTCGCGACCGGGACCGGCAAGCGCTTCGTTTACGACCCAGCGTCGGGGCGGGCCGACATCCTGACCGACGAGGGTGGGCTCTATGTGCTCGTCGAAGAGCTCTAATTTTACCCCGCCACCTGACCGCAACCTGGCCGTCACCACGGCGATAACTGACCGACTTCCCATCGGAGCTGGCGGTTGGCTATCAACGAGGTGCAATCTGCACACCTTGTAAGGGCGCGGTTTACCGCCGAAGGTGCGCCTTTGGCCCGCCCGGCGCTGCCCGCCGGCCCAGCGATGCGTCGCCCCGCCGTCGTGCCCTCCGCCGACAGCTTAGGGGCGCGCAAGGTCGCGCGGCGCAACGACCCGGTCCGCGACGTCACGTTCGTGTACGACGCCGGCCCGCAACGCGACGTCGGTAACGTCCGTTTGAACGGTAGCTGGAACAAAGAGAGCGGGCGCTACAGCTCCGAGTGGGGGCAGGCCTCGATCCCGATGCGCCCGATCGGAGACGGCAAGTGGGCGGTGACGGTGCGTCTGGTCGACGACGGCGCCCACCCATGGGAGTACGGCATCATCGCCGACACGCCCGCCAAGAAGAGCGCCTGGGTGGTGCACGCCGGCAAAAACCTCGCGTTCGATCCGGCCGCCGGCAGCGTCACCTACAGCCCGACGACCTACCACACGATGGGCGCGCGCAAGGGCGCCAGGGGCGAGCTCGGCTTCAAGGTGTGGCTGCCGCACGCGCGCGAGGTGAGCGTGCGCATCACCAGCCGTGGCGGCGCGGTGACCCGTGTTCCGCTCAAGCGTACAGGGGACGACTGGGTCGGATCGATCCCGAGCTTCAAGTCGCACGTCGGCTCGAGCTACATGTACGAGCTCGTCGACTCGCGTGGTGAGAAGCGCGTCGTGGCGGACCCGTACGCGCTCGAGGTCACCGGCGAGCAGCTCGGGCTGTCGCGCGCCTGGTTCGATCCCACGAACGGCGTCGAGGTGCATCAGTACCTCGAGCCGCGCCAGGAGTTCATGCGCTTCGAGCTGCGTGACGGCGACGCTGGGGCCCAGGCTTGGGTCGTCTTGAAGGACGCGAGCGGTCGCCAGCTCTCGAAGGCCGAGATCGAGGCGCGCCTCGGGCCGCTCGATGGCAAGCTCAGGTCTGCGATCGCGGACGGCCGCGGGCTCGACGACCTGCTCTGGCTCGACGACGACGGCCGCCTGCGCATGCGCTTCACCGACGGCACTTGGACGACGCTGGTGCACAACCCAGAGGCGCTGGTCGGCTTGCGCTACGCGATGGCGCTGTCGGACGGCCGCGCCGTCAAGGACACGTGGAGTGACCGCATCACCGCGGAGAGCGGCGTGTCGTTTCGTGAGTCCGTCATCGTGGACGGTATTCGCGCGTCGACGCGGGTCACCACGCCACCGACTCCCTGGAACGAGGCCGTCCTCTACCAGCTCCACGTGGGCAGCTTCTTCTCATCGGCCAACAACTCGCGCCGCTCGACCTTCGACGACGTGCTCGGCAAGCTCGACTATCTGCAGTGGCTCGGCGTCAACGCGGTCGAGCTCTTGCCGGTCACGGAGGAGCAGGGCGTCCGCGGCTGGGGCTACGCCATGGGCGTGGTGAACTTCGCCACCGAGAGCGGCCTCGGCTTCATGCACGAGGGCCGCTGGGTGAGCGGCCGTGAAGCGCTCGCGATGCTGCGCGACGCGATGCGGGAGCGCCGCATGAACCTCGTCGCTGACGTGGTCTACAACCACGCGCTCGACAAGCAGAACCCGCTCATCGACGTCGATCCGGCGAATCCCTACTACAACTGGGGCAGCGCCGAGGAGCCGCGGCTCCGCAAGACGCCGTGGGGGCCGATCCCCGCCTTCAACGACCCGCGCGTCCGCCAGTTCCTCATCGACCACGCCGTGGCGCAAGTGCTCGAGCACGGCTTCGACGGCCTGCGGCTCGACTTCACCCAGCCCATCTATCAGGAGGGTGGCCCCGAGGGGCGCGCCTTCCTCGTCGAGCTCGTGTCGCAGATCCGCGAGGTCGCGCCGCAAGCGCTGCTCATCCCCGAGGACTTCTCGTTCGAGCCGTGGATCGTCGAGCTGATGGGCTCGCTTTGGTACACCGAGTTCCAGCATCGCCTGGTGCACGATCACAACGCGGACCGCCCGGGCCTCGTGCAGGCCGCCGCGACGGGCAAGCCCATGAACGTCGATGGGCTGATGAAGCTGCTGACCAGCCCGTTGGGGCTGTCGTCGCTCACGCAAGCGGTGACGATGATCTCGAACCACGACGAGGTCGGTAACGCGAACCGCACGCCCATCGTGGCGCAGGGCAGCGCGCAGAGCAGCGACCCGCCGCAGTGGGCGCGTGACGTCTCGCGCTTTGCCATGGGCGTGGGGCTCATGAGCCCGGGCATCCCGTTCTTCTTCATGGGTGACGAGTCGCTCGCGACCAACGGCTTCCGCTGGGGCAAACCCTCCACCTGGGATCTCGGCTGGACTTGGTCCAAGCTCGGCCGCGACTGGGATTGGGAACAGGTGCGCTTCAACGACGGGGTGCGCAAGAGCTACGAGCGCTTGCTGGCGCTCGGCGACGCGGCGTTCAGCGACCCCGAGTTCCTGAAGCTCGCTGAAGCGGACAAGAAGGTGTACCGCGACCTCGCCGCCATGACGCCCGAGCAGCGCGCCGTCGCCTTCGTCGACATCTCGCGCCGCCTCGCCGCGAGCTTCACGCGCGACGCCATGGCGCTGCGTCATTCGCGCGCCGCGCTGGCCGCCGACGTGCCGGCCAAGCCGCTGTACGCGCACAACGACGACGGTGTCTTTGCCTTTTCGCGCGGCGAGCACGCCCCGGACTTCGTGGTCATCGGCAACGTCTCGAAGCACGACCACGCCGGCTACCGTGTCCCGCTGCCGGCGGGGCAGTACCGCATCGTGTTGAACAGCGACGACGTGCGTTATGGCGGTCGAGGCGTCGGGACGCGCCAGGCGACGGTGCTGAAGGACGGCGCCGCGCTCGAGCTCGCGGCGGGGAGCGTCCTCGTGCTCGAGCGTATCTCTAGCGCCTCGTGATGTTCATGGCCCACACACCGAGGGACGAGGCGTCCCTCCACGTCGAGGTCTGCGTGGAGTATTAGCGCGTCGTGCGTGTTGGTACACGCCTTGCCTACGCGTGGGGCATGAGAAAACTCGCACCATTGACCCTAGCCGTCGTTTCGATTTGCGCATGCGGTGACACCAACGAAGAAGCAGGCATTCGTCCCATGGACGACGCGCCGTTCTCGTCCGCGTCCTCCGATATCAGGAGCGTCAATCTGGTCTATGACGACGGCTTTTGCTTGGACGTCACGAAGTACAACACCGCCGACGGAACGCCTTTGCAGATCTGGAAGTGCGGTGACGCTCAAGAGAATCAACTCTGGTCGGCCAGCGGCGGCATCATCGTCGGCTACGTGGGGAAGTGCGTTACAGCGGACGCGAGTCAAGAGAAGGGATCCAGCGTCACGCTCGCCACGTGTGACGGCCGGCGTGAGCAGCGGTGGACGCGCAATGGTCTAACGTTCGTCAGCGCGGCGGGGATGTGCCTCGACGTCCGCTGGAACGAGGCCAAGAACGGGACGGCCGTGCAGCTCTGGGAGTGTAACGGCTCGACGGCGCAGCAATGGGCTGGTGCGTCGGCGACAGACCCGACGCCGACGGATCCGACGCCGACCACACC
>JBDHVB010000102.1:0-18379 GCA_039809465.1 Myxococcota bacterium | reverse complement strand
GGTGCAACCCAACACCGAGATCATCATCGGCGTCTCGGTCTTCATGTCCGGTCAGCGCTACTACACACTGCGCGTCGAGTAGCGCGCAGCTCAACGCCCCCACGCCGCGACATAACGCACCGCCATAGCAAACAAAAAAAGGAGCGCTAGCGGAATGAGCACCGCAAAGGCTCCTTCGATACGCTCACGCCGCGTGCTGCGCCTCACGCACAGGAATGAAGCAGCAACCGTGCCCACCCTAAGCGCGCGGAACCAGGCATGTAGGCGGTGGCGGCGTGCCGAGGCGGCACAGCGCGGGTGTTTCAACGCGAAACACCACGGCGAGGTCGAGCAGGAGGGCTTCATCGTCGCGCGGTAGCAGCTGCCCCAGCACCAGACCTCGTCACCTTGGCTGAGCGGCGCGCGTGCGCACTCACCCGCGTGAAGAGCTTGCACCAGAGCGAGCTCCCCGGGGAACGCCGGGCAGCCTCCGTCTCAGCCCTCGACTTCGTTGTCCGCCATTGCCTCCACCCAGCCTTCGATGCGGGCGGCGAGGCGCTCGAGTTGGTCGTCGGAGAGGCGGCGGAGAGCGTTCACGACGCGGTGCTCGGTGCTGGAGAGGCGGGTCGTGTAGGTTTCGTAGGTGGAGCTCTCGACTTCGCCGTCTTCGTTGCGGTGGTAGCTGATGATCGACTCGCGCAGCCACTCGGGGGCGCGCTGGGCGTAGGCGAGGCGTTGGACGTACTCGATGTCCGCGATGGCGAAGATCTGGCAGAGCTTGGCCGCGACCTCCGCGGACGGCTGCGAGAGGCGAAGCTCCCACTGGCCGATGTAGCCAGGAGAGACGTGGAGCGCTTTGGCCATCGCCCGCTGACTCATGCGGTGCTTGCGCCTGATGGCCTTCACCAGGTCGGAGAAGCGCTGGAATGTACGCGGATCCATCACCGAAATACTCCTCGGGGGGTCTCCTCGCTAAAAAGGAGGTAAGCCTTAGCTTAATACTTCGTACGCAAAAGTAAAGACTAGCAAAACCATCGTCAAAACGAGGAGTTAAGCGTGCAAAGGGAGCTCGCGATCGAGTCCATCGTCGTTTATGGCCAGGCAATGCCCTCCTTGTGACGCCGGTCACTTACCCGACACCCGTTCATGACCGATTGATAGTGGAACGGAGTCACGTCGTTGAACGACACCACGCCTCATGCAGCGTCGGTGGGCCTGATTGTTTTGGTCCCCGAGGTTGCGACCGCTAAAACGGTGCGGTTCACGCTCGACGAGCTCTATCGGCTCGCCGAGGCCGCCGTCATCGGCGAAGTGCACGGCGTCATCGCCGTCGGCGGCCACCGCTACGCCGACATCCACGTGCACGAGGTCATCAAGGGTGACGTCGATCCAATCATCAGGGTCATTGGCGAATCCTCGTGGCGCGCCGCCGACGACAATCTGCTCCCAGGTGCCAGGGTGCTGCTCTTCCTCGGCAAGCGCGAGGCGACACGCGCCACCGCCCTCCCCCTCTCGGCCACGCGGCGTGGCTACATTCCCTTCGCTGGCCGCGATCGCGTACGTAAGCTCGCCGACCACATGCGCCTCCCAGGCTCCGTCGCCGACGACGTGCAGCGCCATGATCTGCAAGCGGTGCTGACCAACGAGGTCTTCGCGCGCTACCTCATGAGCCTCGAGCGGGCGTCGTGATGAGAGCGCCTCCACCCGCGTCGCGCGAGAGACCTCGGCGGGCGCGATCACGTTCCCATTTTTCGCCGCCCCTCCGACCAACATGGCGTTCACGGAGGAATGCCATGCAACACACCGGTCAGGCCGTCGGTCTCATCGTGCTCGTCCCCGGGCTCGCTTCGGCGCGTGGCGTCAGTGTCACGCTCGATGAGCTGTACAAGCACGCCGAAGCGGTCGTCATCGGCGAGGTCGCGGGTGTCGTCGTCGTCAACGGGCACCGCTACGCCGACATCCAGGTGTAGCGCATCATCAAGGGCGTCGTGGAGCACACCGTGCGTGTCATCGCGGAGTCCACCTGGCGCTGCGACGTGAGCAACGCGGTGCAGGCTGGCGCGCGGGTCGTGCTGTTCGTGGGCAAGCGTGACGCGAGGCTCGGGGCGCGGGTCATCGAGCATGCGGGCCGCGGTTACTTCCCATTCGTCGGCCGCGAGCACGTGCGGCTCCTCAGCGACGAAGTGGAGCTACCTGCCTCTATAGCGGACGAGGTGAAGCGGCGTGACCGTCAGGCCATCATGACGACCGACGTGTTCATCCGCTACCTGACGACGCTCGACTGACCCACAACGCTGGGGCTGTTCCTCATTGCCGGCGCGGGTCCGTGCCCCCGAGGAAGGCTTAGCGCGGCATCGCAGAGCGGAGGAGGACGGCCCCTAGAAGCGAAGCTCCAGTGGTGTGCTGGCGGCGCTCAGCGCTTGCTCGAGGGTCGCCAGGTGGGCGCGCTCTCCTTCGATCTGCACGTCGGCGGTGCCTTGGCCGGTGAGCAGGTCGAGGAATGCGCGGGCTTCGCAGCGCAGGGTCAGGCCAGCGTAGGCGCGTAGACCCGGCTCGAGGCGCACCGACTCGCCGTCGGGGACGAGGCTCCACTCCGGACGCGGATCACCGCGCAGCTCCAGGCTCACGATCGGAAAATCGCGCGGGAGTGGCTTCGGCGTCGTCCGCAGCCACTCCTCGAGCATCATCACCGCGAGCGTCGCGGGCGAGCTCGCGCTCATCTAGCGCCGGCCGCGCGGGCCGCCACGACCACCGCCCTTGTCCGCCCGCTTGTTGCGGCGCGGCGGATGACGTCCACCTTCGCCACCGGCGCTGCGTTGCTTGCGGCTCGCGTACGGATCCGACTGCACGTCGGTCATGCCGTAGCGGCCGGGCCGTGGCTTCGCGGGTGCGCTATCGCGGATGCGGTCGCGCATCTCTTCCCAGCGCTTGGGCCGCGGCGTGCTATCCGCCGGCGGTGTGAGGAACTGCTCCTCCCACGACCGCGGCCGCTTTTGCCCATCACTCGGCGGCCGCTGCTCGTGACGCTCACCCGCTGAACGCTGCTCGCGACGCTCACCAGCCGAGCGCGGCTCGTAGCGTTCACCCGACGAGCGCTCATGGCCCTCACCAGCCGAGCGCTGACCATGCCGCTCACCGCCCGAGCGCGGCTCATTCCGCTCACCCGACGAACGCTGCTCGTGACGCTCACCGCCCGAGCGCGGCTCATACCGTTCACCCGACGAACGCGGCTCGCGTCGCTCACCCGACGAGCGCTCATGGCCCTCACCAGCCGGGCGCTGCCCATGACGCTCACCACCCGAGCGCTGTCCGTGACGCTCACCGCCCGGGCGCTGCCGCTGCTGCTCCTGCCGCGACGCCGCCCGGGAGCCCTGGCGCTGCTGCTCGCTCCCCTCGGTCCCCCGGAGCTTCTCCTTCGCTCCCCGGAAGTCCGGCTTGCCGTCGCGCTGGCTCGCGCGCTCGGCGCGGTTGCGGTGCTTGGTGCGCTCCTTCTTCGGTTTGCGCTCCTCAGCCGGGCGGCGCAGCTCGGCCTTCACGTGGCGCGCCTCGTCGCGGTCGCGGCGCCAGCCCATCTGCTTCTTCGACTTGAAGGCCTGGCGCCCCTGCTCCGCGATAGCGAAGTCGATCTGCCGGCGCTTCATGTTGACGCCCGCGAGGATCACCTCGAGGCGGTCACCGAGCTGGATCTTGGTCTTGGTGCGCCGCGCGAAGAGCATCTGCTCGTCTTCGAGGTACTCGAAGTATCCGCGATAATGGTGTCCCAAGGCCTCCATCGGGATGAGGCCATCCACGAAGAGCTCGACCGGCCGCACGAAGGCGCCCGCCGGATGCACGCCGGTCACCTGCGCCGTCATGTCCTCGCCGATGTGCTTCGTGGCGATCTGGCAGGCCATGAGCTGGGTGACGGCGCGCTCGGCTTCCATCGCCTTGCGCTCTTGCTGCGAGCAGTGCTGTCCCAGCGCGTCCAAATTCTTGGGTCTGGCCTCCCCCGCCCACAGCGCCTTCAGGCAGCGGTGCACCACGAGGTCGGGATAGCGGCGGATCGGCGACGTGAAGTGCGCGTACGCCTGCGAGGCGAGACCATAGTGGCCGAGGTTCTCCGGGCCGTAGCGCGCCTGCGCCATCATGCGGAGCACCAGCGACTGCACGACGCTCGCCGCCGGATGACTGCGCATGCGGACCAGAAACTTCTGGAGCACCTTGGGGTCGCGCGCCGCCTCGGGATCGAAGTCGATGCCGAGCTTGCCCGCCCAACGCACAAGCAGCTCGAGCTTGATGGGATCGGGCGCGTCGTGAACGCGGTAGAGACCGACCCAGTCGTTGGCGAGCAGGTACTCGGCGACGGCCTCGTTGGCCGCGACCATGAGGTCCTCGACCAAGCGGTGCGATTCGAGACGCTGGCGTTGCACGATGTCGACCGCCACGCCGTCGGGTCCGAGCTTGATTTTCGACTCGGGGATCTCGAAGTCGATGGCGCCGCGCCGCGCGCGCTGCGTCCGCAGCCAGCGCGCCGGGATCACCAGCTTGTGGATGAGGTCGGCCTGAGGGTGCTTGGGACCGCTGACACCAACGTCCTTGGCGTCGAGCACCTCTTGCACGGTGTCGTACGTGAGGCGGGCCGCGCTCTCGATGAGCGACGGGTAGACCTTCACGTCGTGCATGATGCCTTCCGGGTCCACGACGAACTCGGCGGTCATGGTGAGCCGCGGGATGTTCGGGCGCAGCGAGCACAGATCGTTCGACAGGCGCTCGGGCAACATCGGCAGCACGCGGTCGGGGAAGTAGACGCTGGTGGCGCGCGCCCGCGCCGCGTCGTCGAGCGCCGTGCCCTCTCTCACGTAGTACGAGACGTCGGCGATCGACACCCATACGCGATAACGGTCACCCTCGAGCTTCGCCGAAACCGCGTCGTCGAAGTCGCGCGCATCTTCGCCGTCGATGGTGACGTGCGGGACGCCGCGCAGATCGACGCGGCCGCCGTTCAGGACCTTGAGCGGATCGACCGGCGGGAACTTCGCCACCTCGGCGAGCACGGCTTCGTCGAAGTGCCGCGGCCACTTGGTGGAGCGCACCGCCATCTCGACCTGGACCTTGGGATCCACGGGGTCGCCGATGACCTCTTCGACGCGGGCGACAGAGGCACCCTCTGCTTCGCCTTCACGCAGGATGCGCGCTTCGACGGCGTCGCCGTCCTTGGCGTTCCCCAGCTCATCGACCGGCACCACCAGGGCGCTCGAGCCGTCGTCAGGGAGCAAATAGGTGAGGCGCGCCTGACGCCGCAGGACGCCGACGACCGTGCCCGAGCGGGACGGGCCACGCTCGACGATGCGCCCGCGCACGCGGCCCTTGCGGCCCACGCCGAGCTCGACGGTGACGACGTCGCCATCGCGGACGCCAACGATCTCCTCGGGAGGTAAAAAGACGTTGGGCGTGCCCTTCGCCTCGGCGATGAGCTTGGCGCTGCCATCGCCATTCATACGGACGGTACCGCGCACGCGCTTGAGCGCCGGTTGCTCGGGTTCGCCGCGGCGGCGTTTCGGATGACGTTTGTTTCGTTGCGGGCCGGAAGGTCGTGCCATTAGGTAGTGAGACTCTAGGTTCGTTCGTCACCCCAAGGCAACGCATGTGGATTTGGCGCGATCGTTACAGAGCTCACGCCCGCCTTGGGAGAGGTGGTGGGATAGGGATTTGGTTCCACCCCGACTATAGTGCGCACGAGCTCGCCGAAGCGCAGGTCATTCCCAACGTGCAGCTCGATCGAAGCGAGCGCGTGCTCGAGCGCCTGACCGACAGGGGGCTGGTGCGCGTCAGCGACGTGCGCATCCCGTCCTTGGTCCCCATCGAGGAGCTCGAGTGGGTGCACGGCCGCGACTACCTCGAGCGCAGCGTCACCCCCGGGACGCTCGCCCACATCTTCGGCATCCCGCCCGAGAGCGTGGACGTCGACGTGCTGGTCGAGGCGCAGCGACTCGCGGTGGGCGGCACGGTCGCGGCGGCCGTCGCGGTGACCAGCGGCGAGCTGACCACCGGCATCAACCTGGGCGGCGGCCTGCATCACGCCCAGCCCGACAAGGGCTCCGGGTTCTGCATCTACAACGACGTCGCCGTGGCCATCGCTCGCGTCCGCCGCGGCGGATTCGAGAAGCCCATCGCCATCGTCGACCTCGACTTCCACCAGGGCGACGGCAACCTCGAGGCCTTCGCCGAGGATCCGACGGTCCTCACCTATTCACTGCATGGCGCCGCGTGGAGCAGTGAGCGGCGCAGTGTCGCCAACATCGACGTCCAGCTCCCGCCGCGCACCGGCGACGACGCCTATCTGCGGACCCTCGCCAAGACGCTCGAGCCGGCGCTCGCAAAGCACGCACCAGCCCTCGTCTTCTACATCGCGGGCACCGACGTGCTCGCTGGCGACACCCTGGGTGACTTCTTGCTCTCACCGCGTGGCGTGCTCGACCGCGACATCGCGGTCACCAAGCTCACCCGCAAGCTCGGCGCTGGTCTCGTCACGACGATGGGCGGCGGCTACAGCGGCGGCGCCTGGCAATCGACCGCCAACTACGTGGGCTGGCTGCTCACCGACGACAAGCGCGCGACGCGCCACCCCGAGCCACCGCTCAGGCGGCGCTTCCGTCAGATCTCGCGTGGCCTTGGCGCCGGCGAGCTGCAACGCGTCGACGACGGTGAGCTCGACTTCAGCGAAGACGATCTGCTCGGCAGCCTCGGCCGCCCCCACCGCTCGAGCCTGGTGCTCGGCTACTACACGCGTCAGGGCATCGAGTTCGCCCTCGAGCGCTTCGGCTTCCTCCCGGAGCTGCGCAAGCGCGGCTTTCACGACCTGCGCGTCGAGGTGGACACCGGCGAGAGCGCGAGGCTCCGCGTCTACGGTCACGCCGGCGGCAAACCGAACGAGCTGCTCCTCATGGAGCTGGTGGTCCGCAAGAAGACCATCGACGCGCCGCCCGGCCTCGACGGCGCGCCGACCATCGATGCGCTGATGATCGAGTGGCTGCTCCTGCAGAACCCGACGCGCGAGTTCGCGCCAGGGCGGCCACGCCTGCCCGGCCAGAATCATCCGGGCCTGGGCCTCGCGGGTCCCATGCAAGAGCTGCTCATCCGCGTGGCCGCGCGCCTGCGCCTCGAAGGTCTGCTATCGCGGCCATCGCACTATCACAACGCGGCGCTCGCCGGACCGCAGTACCAGTTCTTGGACCCCGCCATCGAAGGCCGCTTCCGCGCCATGCGCCGCGCCCTCGCCCACCTCTCCATTCCGGAGGCGACCGCGCTGGTCGAAGCCGGCGAGCTGCGTGACGACAGCGGTGCCGCCGTCCGCTGGATCCCAAGCGATCAAATCCTGCCGACGAGCCCCCGGCTCATCGCGTACTTCGACAGCCCCGCGTTTCAAGAGGCGGCCGCGGAAGCCCTAGAACAGACGAATGCGCGCGGTCTGCACGCCGCCGGCAAGTCAAGTCTTGTCGGTCCGGATGCACCTAAGTAAACCCCATCGCGCCGTGATCGACCTCTCCGGTCTCAACCCACCTCAACGCCAAGCAGTGCTCCACGAGACCGGGCCGCTCCTCGTCCTGGCGGGCGCGGGCAGCGGCAAGACGCGCGTCATCATCCACCGCATCGCGCGGCTCATCGAGACGGGCTACGCGCCGGAGCGCATCCTCGGCGTGACCTTCACCAACAAGGCCGCCACCGAGATGCGCGAGCGCCTGAAGGGGCTGGTCGGGCGCACCGCGCACCGCGTGCACCTGTCGACCTTCCACTCGCTGGGTCTGTCGATCCTCCGCGAAGAGTATGAAGCCGCGGGGCTGTCGGCGGGCTTCTCCATCTACGACACTGGCGATCAGATGGGCCTCATCCGCGAGCTGCTGCGGCAGACGCGCGTCGCGGATCGCCGGCTCGACGCCTACAAGATCCTCGAGTGCATCCTCTCGGCCAAGCGCAAGCGCCTCGCCGAGGTGGAGTTCGACACCGGCGACGACTACGAGCTCGCGGCCTTCGATCTCTATCCGCGCTACGTCGAGCAGATGCGCGCCTACAACGCGGTCGACTTCGACGATCTGCTGCTGCGCGCCATGACCGCCCTCGAAAACCAGAGCGTCCGCGCCCGCTGGTCGCAGCGCTACGACCAGCTCCTGGTGGACGAGTATCAGGACACGAGCCCCGATCAGCTCGAGCTCCTGCAGGTGCTCGCCGCGCGGCACAACAACATCTGCGTCGTGGGTGACGACGATCAGGCCATTTACGCGTGGCGTGGCGCGGCCGTCGACAACATCCTCTCCTTCGGCAAGCAGTTCCCCGGGACGCGCGAGATCATCCTCGACCAGAACTACCGCTCCACCAGCAACATCCTTGCGTCCGCGAACGCGGTCATCAAGAACAACGCGGCGCGCAAGGAGAAGGTCCTGTGGTCGGCGCTCGGCGAGGGCGAGTCGGTGCAGATCGTCGCCTGCGGCACACCGGAGGACGAAGCCGAGTTCGTCGTCGAGCAGATCGGCAAGCTCGTCTACGAGGGCGTCAAGCACGACCACATCGCCATCCTCTACCGCGCCAACATCCAGTCGCAGATCTTCGAGGAGACGCTGGCGCTCGAGCACATCCCCTTCCGCGTCGTCGGTGGCCAGTCGTTCTTCGACCGCAAGGAGGTGCGTGACGCGGTCGCCTTCTTGCAGGTGGCGCAGAACCCGTACGACGAGATCGCGCTCCGCCGCATCATCAACGTGCCGCCGCGTGGCATCGGCGCGACGTCGGTCGAGCGGCTGGTGCAGTACGGCGAGAGCACCGGCAAGGGGCTCTGGCACGCCATGCAGCACGGCGGCCCCAACATCGATTTACCGCCCAGCGCGCGCGCCGGCGTGCAGAGCTTCGTCGACACGTTCGGCCCCATCGCGGCGGAGCTCAAGAAGGCCGGCCGCGGCAACCTCGCCATCACCGCGCAGAGGCTCTTCGACGCGCTGGGCTTGAAGCAATCGATCCTCGACGCCGACGAGTCGCCCAAGGTGCTGGCCAAGCGCCTCGAGAACCTCGCGCACGTGACCCAAGCGCTCGAGCGCTTCGAGGGCTACACCGAGGCAACTGGCAACTTGCTGCAGGAGTTCCTGCGCGTCAGCGCCCTCACGCGCAACGACTCCGAGGTCGAAGACGAGGAAGCGAAGAAGGGCAAGGTCACGCTCATGACCTTGCACAGCGCCAAGGGCCTCGAGTTCCCCTACGTGTTCCTCGTGGGCGTCGAGGAAGAGCTGTTGCCGCACAAGCGGACGATCGAGATGGGCCTCGACTTCGGCGAAGAGCGCCGCCTCTGCTATGTGGGCATGACCCGCGCCCGCAAGCAGCTGTGGATGAGCCACACCAAGACGCGCATGCGCTACGGCAAGCTCGAGCCGCGCACGCCGTCACGCTTCCTCGACGAGCTCCCGGAGCCGCCGGTCATCGAGCGCCGCGACCGCCATAGCGCTCCAGCCCCCGAGGAAGCCGACGCAAAAGCAGACGAGTTCTTCGCGAAGATGCGGGCGCAGCTCGGCATCGAGGATTAGGGAGATGAGATGAGCGACGAAGCTTGGCAGGGAGTGCAGCAGGAGCTTTCACGGCTGACGGCGCTGCTCGCGCAGCCCGCGGACCCCAAGCGCCTCTATGCCTTCGCCGATGGTTTTCAGCGGCTGGCGAAGGCCTACCACGTGGCCTTGAAGGCCTCGGGTAAGACCAGCATCCGCATCCAAGCCGTTGAAAAGGCTTTGGATTTGGCGACCGGCAAGAGCCAGCTGCAGCGCTTCGTGACGGGCAGCGAGGGCCCCGCCGAAAACTAGAGGCAACAATCTCCGCGCGCTGCCGATACACCCACCACGATCATGGGGGTGTTACGTGTCCATTTCCCAGAGACTCGTCGATAGAGCGTACCGCCAGCGCATCATCTCCGAGGCCGAGACCCGTCCGTTTCGCCACCACGAAGTCTCGTTCAGCGAGCTCAAGCGCGTCGATGAGAGCATCCGCGACCTGAAGACCTTGATGGCGATCACCACGCCGGGTCACCCGATGGTCCGCCTCGTCCTCAATCGCGGCACGATCAACAACTTTGGCCCCGAGCGCCTCGCGGTGCAGGTCGACGGCGAGAAGGTCTTCGTGGTCACCCGCAAGCAGACCTTGTTCAGCAAGGCGAGCGCACAGATCATGACCTTGGACCGCCATGCCGTACACGCCGATGCGCGCGCCAAGTACGCCACCGCTTTGACGCTCCGTAACGCCATCGCCGACCAAATCGCCGAGCAGGACTGGATGATCACCACGCTGCGTGGGTTCGCCAATCTCTTCTCGGGTCTGCTCACCCGTACGACGTGATCGTCCGCGGCAAAGAGAGCGTTGCCGAGCCGCGGATCATCTCCGCGCCCACCGCTCCCGCCGCACCCGTCAGGCCCTGCTTCGAGCCTCGCGAGGTCGCGAGGCCCAGTGTCCGCTTCACCGGACCGGTCGCAGCCGCCGCCAAAGCCGAGCCCGTCTCCTTCGACGACCTGAGCGCGCTCGCCGGCAAGCCCGCCTTCCTGCGCATCGCCCGCCGTGACGGCCGCAGTGAGATCGTCGCCGGTGAGCTGCTGCGCGTCAGCTCCGACAAGCTCACCTTCGCGACCTTCGACGTCGCCTCCGCGCAGGCCTTGGCCACGCCGGGCGATGATTTTCACATTCACACCCTGGGAGGCGACCGTACCGTTACGCTCCTCCCCGGCGACGCAGTCACCACCGCCGTCGGTTTGCCGCTCGCGGTGCTCGGCAGACCTCAGAGTGGCTCACGCCGCATCGACCTGCGCGCTCGTGCCCAGGAGTACGTGGACGGCAAGGAGCGCCCGGGCTTGTGCCCGATGACCATCGACGCGCACCTCGTGCGCGACGAGGCAGGCGCGCCCTATCGCTCGCCCGCCAACCGCCCGGTCATCACGGCCTCCGCCGCGGCGGACTTGAAGGCGGAGCAGAACGCCATCGTCATGGCCTTGGCCGGCCCGCTCACCCGCATGTTCTACGACGCGGCCCGCCTCGGCGCCCTCGGTGAAGCGTACGCATCGCACCGCCCGTTGTGGACGCTCTTCGAGAACCTCGACCAGCTGGCCACGCAAACCACGACCCGCTTCACCGCGAGCCTCGACGCCGCCTCGCCCTTGGGCCGCGCCTGGAGTCGCTTGAAGACGGTGCACGAGCTGGCGCAGAGCCACCTGCCGCAAGCCGTCGTCAGCGGCACGCCGAACCTCTTGCTCAAGCAGGGCATGATCACGCCGGTGAGCGTGCTGACGCGCTTGACCGAAGTGGCCGAGACCTTCGCCGCGTCGTCGGGCTTGAAGCCGTCGGAGATCATCCGCAGCTCCCCGGCCTTGGTGCTCAAGCTCGCAGCGACCCATCAGCGCATCCTCGAGAGCGTCGAGACCGAGCTCGTCGGCAACCGCCACGACGAGAGCTACGACCCCGAGCACTTCGAGCTGGTCGACGGGCGGCTCGAGCTCAAAGCCGAGTTTCTCGAGAAGCTCGAGACCACCCGCGGCATCCGCTTCAGCGCACTCCCGTCGCGCACCACCGGCTGCCCTGCGGCCCAGACTTTCAACGGCGCCAATCCTGTGCGTGAGTTCGTGCAGATGTATGCCGAGCTGCTGGAGAAGCTGGAAGCGCGCCGGGCTTAGTCCTCGCCGACGTCGCTCGCGCGCTTGAGGGCGCCGTGGCCGAACTTCTCCCAGACCGCGTCCAGGGTCTTGTCGAGGTTCGCGCGCATCTGGCGTTGCTCGCCACCGAAGAGCTCGCCCTGGGCGGGGGCTCCGGCCTCGGCGAAGTCGTAGGTCGCGAGCCCCACGAGTCGCACCGGGATCTCGAGGTCGAACTGCGGCAGCAACGCCTTGGCGGCTTCGAAGAGCGCGTCCGCTGAAGCGGTGGGTCGTGGCAAGCGGGCCTGGCGGGTGAGGATGTGGAAGTCGAAGGTCTTGAGCTTCACGCGGATGCCACGTGCCTCGAGACCGGCTTGCCGCAGGCGGTGCGCGACGCGGTCCGCCGAGTGCAGCAAGTACGGCGTGATGGCGATAGCGCCCGTGATGTCCTTCTCGAGGGTCTGCTCGGCGCCGATGCTCTTGTTCTCGCGATCACCCACCACCTCGCGCGGGTCGCGGCCGGCGGCGAGCTCGGCGATGTGATCGCCCCAGGCTCCGAAGCGCCGCGTCAGCACTTCGCGGTCGATGCGCGCCACATCCGCGATCGTGGACAAGCCCAGCGACTTCAGGGTCTCGGCGGCCTTCGGCCCGACGCCCCACAGGCGCTTCAGCGGCAAAGGATAGAGGAAGTCGATGATCTTCTCGGGTGGGACGACCAGCAGGCCGTCGGGCTTGCCGAAGTCGCTCGCGACCTTGGCGCAGTACTTGGTGGGCGCCACCCCGACCGACACGCGCAGCCCCGTCTTCGCGAAGACCTTGTCCTTCAACGCGCGCGCCATCTTCTCGGGCGGCCCGAACAAGCGCTCCGCTCCCGTCATGTCGATGAACGCCTCGTCGAGGCTCAAGGCTTCGACGGTTGGCGAGAAGTCGTGGAAGATCTCCATGATCTCCTCCGAGACCGCGGAGTAATGCGCGTGGCGCGGCTCGACGATGATGGCGTGCGGGCAGAGCCTGCGCGCGGTGGCCATCGGCATGGCGCTCCCCACCCCGTACGGCCGCGCTTCGTAGCTCGCGGTGGTGACGACGCTGCGGCCGGACGAGCCGCCCACCAGGATGGGCTTGCCGCGTAGCTCGGGCCGGTCGCGCTGCTCGATGGCCGCATAGAACGCGTCCATGTCGGCGTGAATGACGATGCGCGGCCAGCTCATGACGACTTGAGCCGCGACTTGAAGGCCTGCGCTTCGGCGGTGCGCGGGTTCTCCGGCCAATGGTGCTTGGGATAGCGGCGCGACAGCTGCGGCTTGAGCTCGGGATAGTGCGTGTCCCAGAAGCTCGCGAGATCGCTCGTCACCTGCAGCGGACGCTTGTTGGGGCCGAGCAGATGCATGGTGAGGGCGACGCGGCCGTCGAGGATGCGCGGCCCGCGCTCGGTGCCGAAGAAGTCCTGCAAGTAGGACTCGACCCACGGCGGCTTGCCGGGCTCGTAGTGGATGCGCAGCGACTTGCCGTTCGCGAGCTTCCACGCGGCGGGCACCTTGGTGTCGAGCGGGGTGGCGGCGAGCCGCGCCTGGAGCTGCGCGAGGAGCGCGGCGTCACGCACCTGCGCGAACGAGGTGGCCGCGGCGTCGGCCAAGGCCTGCGTGAGCATGGCGTCGACGCTGGGCAGCTCGAGGCCGTTGGCGCGCGCGAGCTCCACGCGAGCACGCAGCTGTTCTAACGCCTCGAGGTCGAGCACGTCGCCAAGGCCCTTGCGCGCCAGCTGCTCCATCAAAACGGCAGCCGCTTCAGCGGACGGCGCGGCCGGCCTCTTGTCCTCGTCGATGACGAGCGCGCCGTAGCTCATGCGAGTCACGCGGTCGACGCGCTGGCGCTCGGGGTTCCACAGGAGCTCGTCGGTCTCGGTGATGCGCTCGGCGAAGAGCTCGATGAGCCAGTCGCTCGCGATGGCGCAGGCGCTGCGCACCAGCGGGTCACGGCCGCGCTGCTCGGCGTCCAGCGCGATGAGCCACGGCTCGCTGACGACGCTGTTGCGCGACAAGAGCGCCGAGCCCGAGCCGTACATGGCGAGCGGCGCGTCGGCGTCGCGCGGCCACGACAGGACCTTGGCGACGCGGTCGGGGAAGCCGGCGAGCAACGCCATGCGCAGGTCGACGTCGTCGTCCTTGCGCCCGTTGCCGGCGATGCGCCGGAGCTGATCACGCGCCCGCAGCACCTGACGCACCGGCCCAGGCCGCAACCCCAGACGGTCGGCGGCGCTGAAATCGAAGCGGGCCCGCTCGAGCTCGAGCACCGCGTCGGCGATGGCGATGACGTCCGCCGAAGCAGACACACCGGCGCGCCGCTGCGCCGTGACATCACGCTCCGCGAGCAAGGCGACGATGAGCGCGGCATCGCCCGCCACCCCACGCCGGCGCGCCTCGACCATGGCGCGCGCGAGACGCGGATGCGCGGGATAGCGCAGCATGTCGCGGCCGGTCGGCGTGACCGCGCCGCTCGCGTCGAGCGCGCCGAGCAGCACCAAGAGGTCGTTCGCGACCTCCAAGGCGTGCGAGCGCGGCGGCTCGAGCCACGGCAAGTGCGCCGGGTCGTAGCCGGCGCTGCGGATGGTGAGCACGGCATCGCACAAGTCGAGCCGCTGAATCTCGGGCGTGTCGAAGTCGGCCAAGAGCTCCGCTTGAGCGAACATGCGGATGCAATGCCCCGCGCGCGTCCGGCCGGCGCGGCCCGCGCGCTGATCGGCGCTGGCGCGGCTGATGCGCTGGAGGGTGAGCGTCGGCATGCCGCTCCACGGGTTGTGCGCCGCGACGCGCGCCAGGCCCGTGTCGATGACCACGCCGATGCCGTCGATGGTCACCGAGGTCTCGGCGACGTTGGTGGCGAGCACTACCTTGCGGCGCTCGCTCGGGTTCACGGCGCGGTCTTGCTCTTCCGGCGACAGCTCGCCGTGCAGCGGCAGCACCAAGGCGTTGGTCCCACCGAGCGCGCTCATGCAGCGCATGATCTCGCCCACACCCGGCAAGAAGACGAGCACGTCGCCTTCGTAAGTGTTGAGAGCGCGCTTCACTTGAAACGCGACTGCTTGCTCGAGCGGACGCTGCCCAGGGCTCCCGACGTACTCGGTGGTCACCGGAAAGCGCCGGCCTTCCGAGCGCAGGCGCTCGGCGTCCAACCACTCGGCGATGGGCTCGGCATCGAGCGTCGCCGACATCACCACGACACCCAGCTCCGGCCGCGCCCCGTTCTTGAGCTGCGCCACCAAGGTGAGCGCCAGCTCCGCGTCGAGGTGCCGCTCGTGAAACTCGTCGAAGACCACGCAAGCGACGCCGTCGAGCTTGGGCCGCCGGATGAGCTCGCGCACCAGCAAGCCCTCGGTCACGAAGCGCACCTGGGTGCGCTCGGAGACGGCCTCCTCGAAGCGCACCTGATAGCCCACGCGCTCGCCGACCTTCTCCCCCAGCTGCCGCGCCACGAACCGCGCCGCCATGCGGCAGGCGAGCCGCCGGGGCTGCACGACGATGATCCCGCCACGCTCGGCGAGCCCGGCATCGAGGAGATACCGGGGCACCTGCGTGGTCTTACCCGCGCCCGGCGGTGCTTCGAGCACCAGGCGGCCGTCGCCGGTCATGGCGCGCACGATGTCGCTCTTGAGCGCCTCGATCGGGAGCATGCGGCCAACCTATCGCACCCGCACCACCCTGTTATAGCCTTGCCGGCACCGATGACGATCGACGGCGACTACAAGGTCCAAGGTGGCGCGTGAAGTACGCCGTGGCCCTCATCGTCTTCCTAGCTGCCCGGCCGGCCTTGGCGGACCTGTACACCTTCACCGACGAGTACGGGGTCGTGCACTTCACCAACGTGCCCAACGACCCGCGCTTCAAGCTGGTGCCCGGCACGCAGAACACCTTCGCCGCGCCGTCCGCCCCCGTGGTCATGCACCGCGTCGACATCACCAAGTTCGACGGCATCATCCGCGAGGCCGCCGCCTACTACTCGTTGCCGTTCGAGCTGGTGAAGGCGGTCGTCGCCGCGGAGTCGGGCTTCGAGCCGCGCGCCGTCTCGTCCGCGGGCGCCCAGGGGCTCATGCAGCTCATCCCGGGCACGGCCAAGGACATGGCGGTGACCGACCCCTTCGACCCCCGGGACAACATCTTCGGGGGCGCCCGCTACTTGCGTTACCTGGTCAACCTGTTCAATGGAGACGTCCGCTTGTCCGTCGCCGCCTACAACGCGGGGCCGGAGCTGGTAGGAAGGCGTGCCGACGTGCCCAACATCGAAGAGACACGCACCTACGTGAAGCGCGTGATGGCGTACTACCACTATTACCTCACCGGTCAGGCTCAGTAGCTCCATGTGGACCCTTCCGAATCTCCTCACCCTGGGTCGCCTGGCGCTCTTGCCGGTCATCTTGTTCCTCGTCTGGCCGGGCATCGAGACGCGCGAGACCTGCGTGTGGGCCGCCATCATCTACGGCGTCGCCGGCGTCACCGACTTGCTCGACGGCATGCTGGCGCGGCGCTTGGGGCAGGTCACGGTCATCGGCAAGTTCCTCGACCCGCTCTCCGACAAGCTCTTCTACCTCGTGACGATGCTCGGGCTCCTGCAGCTCCCGGGGCCGCGCATTCCGCTCTGGGTGGTGATGATCGTCCTGGTGCGCGAGCTGTCGATCACCGGCCTGCGCGCTATCGCGGTCGGTGAGGGCATCGTCATCGCCGCTGGCGAGGGCGGTAAGATGAAGACGACGTTCGCGACCATCGGCATGACCTTGCTGCTCGCGCACTATCCCTACGTCATCCAGTTCGGCTTCGCGGCGGTGCAGATCAACTTCCACCTCGTGGGTCTGTGGGTCACTTACGTGTCGGTCGCGGCGTCCGTGCTCTCGGGCATCGGCTACGTGCGCGGCTTCGCCTTGGGCCTGAAGGAAAAGCCCGCGACGTGAGTCCGCTGAAGCGTTTGGAGCGCGCGGGGCGGCGGTTCTTGGTGGCGTGTCTCGCGTGGCTGCTCGCGGCACGCCGGCGCGCCGTCGAGCTGCCGGCGGCGCCGCGTGTCCTCGTGGTGCGCCTCGACGAGCGGGTCGGCAATCTGGTGCTGCTCACGCCCATGCTGAGCTCGCTGCGCGCGCGCTTCCCGCAAGCGGTCATCGACGTGCTCGGCTACGCGAAGACGCGCGTGCTCCTCGAGCGCCACCCCGCCGTGAACGAGGTGCTGGCCTTCGACAAGCGGGCGCTCTTCAGCGCGCGCGGGCCGCTGCGCATCTTCGGCTTCTTGCGCCGCCGCAAGTACGACCTCGCCATCGACGCGGCGAACCCCACCGATCCGTCGTTCACGCAGGCGCTGGTCACGCGCTTCTCCGGCGCCCGGCACACCATCGGCGCCGCCCACGGCAGGTTCGCCAAGCTCTACAGCGCGCCGGCAGTGATCACCGACGACGGCACGACCCACGAGATCGATCTGCGCCTGCAGCTCCTCACGCCCGTGCCCGGCGAGCAGCTGACCCGCGTCACCGGTATCGATCTTGGTGAGCCGAGCGCGGCCGTGCAGCAATTCATCGCCCAGCACGCCTCATACGGCGTCTTGAACCTCGGAGCGCGCGTCCGTGAGAAGTGGCTGCCGGCCGCCGACTACGCCTTGCTCGCCAACGCTATCGCGGACCAAGGCTTCGCGTGCGTGCTCACCTGGGGCCCCCAAGAAGAGCAGCTCGCCGAGACGGTCCTCGCCGCCGCCAAGAACGCGGTCATGGCCCCCCCCACGAAGCTCGCCGATCTCGCCGCCATCATGAAGGGCGCCCGCTGCGTGGTCACCTGCGATACCGGCCCCATGCACGTGAGCGTCGCCGTCGGCACTCCGACGTGCGCCATCTTCGTGAGCACCGAGCCGGCGCGCTACGGGTACACCACGCCGCCGCATGCGTCGCTACCGCAATCCCAGACCGGTTGGCGCACCGCCGTGTCGGCCTGGTTGCGGCAGCTCTAAGGCACCAGGCGAGATGCTCGAGGCGTCGTTGCGTCGTTTTTGATGCCTCTCCGGCACAGTCGGCGGGATCGAAGGCCGAACGGCAGGCGTCACGCAGCCGATACCGACTCGCCCCAATGATCGGACCTGCACTCCGCTCACCTCCCGCGCCTCTGCCCGGGCGGCCCTCCGCGGCCCCTGCGCCGCGATCCGTCCAGACCGCTACGCCCGCGGCCCAAATTGTCCGCGGCGAGATGCTGATCGACGGAGTCTCGACGTTCCTCTACGGCGGTGAGGTCCAGTACTTCCGCGTCCGCGATAAAAACCACGACGCCGCCAAGACCCACGCCATGTGGGCCCAAACGCTCGACGCCATGGTGGCCGCCAAGATGAACGTGGTCACCACCTACGTCCCCTGGGACTACCACGCGACCGGTCCCAGTCAGTGGAGCTTCAGCGGCTCGCGCGACCTCAAGAAGTTCCTCGAGCTGGCGAAGGAGCGCGGCCTCAAGGTCATGCTCAAGCCCGGTCCGCTGATCACCGCCGAGTGGCCTCGCGGCTTCGGCACGTTCGGCGCGGTGCCCAGCTGGTGGAAGGAAGCGCACCCCGAGGCGCTCGAGCTAAAGCCCAACGGCAAACCGTACAAGTTCGGCAACTTCTGGAACAACGGCGACCAGGCCCAGCCGGCGCTCCTGCACCCCACGTACTTGAAGTCGGTCGGCGAGTTTTACACGCGCTTCGCCGACGAGGTGCGGCCGTACCTCGGCAACACCGTCATCGCCGTGCAGATCGACAACGAGACCAACCACTACTGGGCGTCACCGTTC
>JBDHVB010000101.1:0-18718 GCA_039809465.1 Myxococcota bacterium | reverse complement strand
TTCAGCATTTGGGGGGACGTCCGTCTTGGGGCCGTTTAGGTGTGGCGTAAGGCAACGCGCGCGTCACGTAATACTTGCGTCAATCAATACGTCAAACAAGAAGCGCAAATTCAGCGATTTCTCGTGGAAAAGTGACGTTTTCGAGGCGCCGCAAGGCTAGAGCCCCGTGAGCAGCGCTTCGAGCTCGCTCCAGCGGCCGTAGAGGCGATCGACCTCGGCGCGCGCCTTGTCGAGCTCGGCGACGATGGCGCTCACGTCGTTGCCGCCCGCGTACAGGTCGGGTGACGAGAGCTTGGCCTCGAGCTCGGCGACGCCCGCCTCCGCAGTTGCGATAGCGGACTCCATGCCGTCCCACTCGCGCTGGTCCTTGTACGAGAGCTTCTTCGGCTTCTTCGTGGGCGCCGGCTCGGCGGTGGTTCCCGTCTTGAGCTTGCGCGCGTCGCGCGTCGGGGTCGGCGCGTACTTCGCCAAATAGTCGCTGTAGTTACCCTCGTAAAACCCGACCTTGCCGTCCCCTTCGAAGGCCAGGATGCCGGTGGCGACGCGGTCGAGGAACCAGCGGTCGTGGGAGACCACGAGGGCGCAGCCGGGAAAGTCGACCAGCGCCTCCTCCAAGACCGCGAGGGTCATGAGATCGAGATCGTTCGTCGGCTCGTCCAGCACCAAGAGGTTACCGCCGCGGCGCAACAGCTTCGTGAGCTGTACGCGATTGCGCTCACCCCCGGAGAGCTTGCCGATGGGCGTGTCGGCGAAGCGATCATCGAACAGGAACATGCGCAAGAAGGTGCGGACGTGGATGCGCCCGTCGGGGAGCTGCACGTACTCGCTGCCCTCGGTCACCTCCTCGAGGACGGTGCGCTCGTCGTCGAGCTCGGCGCGGCCTTGGTCGAGATAGGCAAAGCGGGTGTTCTGGCCGACCGTGATCTTGCCGCGCGCCGGCTCGCGCTCCCCCAGCATGGTGCGCACCAGCGTGGTCTTGCCCACCCCGTTGGCGCCGACGATGCCGATGCGGTCGCCCGCCTTCATGATGAGCGTGAGGTCGCGCACCAGCGTGTCGCCGCCGTTGTCGATGCCCACGTGATCGAGCTCGAGGATGGTCTTGCCGAGGCGCGGACCCGGCGGCAGCACGAGCTTCACGCTGCGCTCGTCTTGCACGAGGAGGGCGTTGTCGCCGGCTTGCTTCACGGCGGAGTCGAAGCGGTCGATGCGCGCCTGCTGCTTGGTGGTGCGGGCCGCGGGGCCGCGGCGGATCCACTCGATCTCACGGCGCACGAAGGAGCGGCGGATGCGCTCGCGCTCGCTGGCGTTGGCGAAGCGCTCGGCTTGCTTCTCGAGAAACGCCGCGTAGCCGGCGCCGTAGGCGTACATGAAGCCACGGTCGAGCTCGACGATGCGCGTCGCCACGCGATCCAAGAAATAGCGGTCGTGGGTGACGAAGAGCAGGGCGCCGCGCTGCGCCTTCAAGCGGCCCTCGAGCCAATCGATGGTGCGCGCGTCGAGGTGGTTCGTCGGCTCGTCCAAGGCGAGGATGTCGGGTGCACGCAATAGCGCACAGCCGAGGGCCACGCGGCGGCGCTCGCCCAGCGACAAGGTCTCCACCAGCTGCGCCGTGTCACGCAGGTGCAGACCGTCGGCCATGGCCTCGCACTCATGTTGCTCGGCGCCGCTGGCGAGCAGCGCCGCCATCACCGACAGCCCCGTGGTGAGCCGCGGCTCCTGCGCCACGTACACGAACGACGCGCCTTGCTGCTTGGTGATGACGCCGGCGTCGGGCACGTCGATCTCGCTGGTGTCGGGAGCGGCGAGCGCGTGGGCGATGATCTTCAGCAGCGTCGACTTGCCCGAGCCGTTGACGCCGACGATGGCCACGCGGTCCGTTTCACCGATGGCGAGCGACACGTCGCGCAGCACCTCGTGGATGCCGAACGCCTTGCTCAAGTTCTGAATGGTGACGACGGCGCTCATCAGGGTGGGAATCCAAAGGCGAGCTTCACGGCGGAATACTCGGGGTGAACGCTGCCGTCGCGGCGGCGGATGACGAGAGGTGGCTCGTGCCAGGTCTGCGCGCGGAACCACTCGGGCAAGTCGCCGGCGCGCATCATCGCGAAGAGGCCGACCAGCGGCGGCTCGCCCTCCTTGAACACCACGTCGCGATCGCGGACGATGACGAGCCCTGCTTCACGCGCGGCGGCGATGACCCGCTCCCGCTGGAAGTCGGGCTGCACCGGGAAGACGCAGGCGAACAGGCCACCAGGCGCGAGCCGCTTCGCCGCGGCCACGGCGTAGTCGGCGACAGTGCCACGCATCTCGAAGCGGCAGGCGATCTTCTGGGGATGGTCGCCGTGACTGCCCGCGTCCATCGCGAAGTAGGGCGGGCTGCCGAGTACCAGGTCGAAGAGCTCGCCGTCGCGGAACAGCGCGTCGTCGCGGATGTCGCCCTCGCGGATCTCGTAGCGGTCCTCGAGACCGTTGTAGCGGACGGACTTGCGCGCCAGCGCCACGCTCTCCCGCTGCGCCTCGACGGTCACCAGCCGCGCTCCCGGGCAGCGCCACGCCGCGATGGTCGCGACCGAGCCGATGCCGCTCCCGAGATCGAGGATCGTCCGCGCCGACGGACACCAGGTGGTGCCGTAGAACGCCGCGAGCACGTCGTCGGTCGAGAAGCGGTGCCCATCGCGCAGCTGGAAGAGGCGGTAGTGGCCGCTCGTCGCGTCGAGGGTCTCGCCCTCGGCGGGCTCACCGATGCACGGCGGCACGGGGCCGGGCTTGCGCCAGCCGCGGTAGTACGGGTCGGTCATGGGGTCACCGCGGGCACGGCCGGGAAGGCCTCACGCCAGCCATCGATGATGAACTGCACCGCCAGAGCGGCCAGCAGGAGGCCGATGGTGCGCTCGAGGATGGCGCGGCCGGCCTTACCCAGGAAGCGGTCGACGCGGGCCGCGGCGCGCAGCACCACGTAGGAGATGAACGCCGTCGCGAGGATGCTGAGGACGATGGGGATGAGCTCCCACCAGCGGGTCGAGCGGCCGGCCAAGACCATGACGGTGGCGATGGAGCCGGGGCCGGCGAGCAGCGGCATGCCCAGGGGGACGATGGCGATGTCCGGCTTGGCGGCGCCCTCGGCGATCTCCTGGGGGCCGGTGCGGGTGGACGGGGTCTGGCTGCGCAGCATGTCGAGCGCGGTCAGCATGAGCAGGACGCCGCCCGCCACCTTGAAGGCCGCCAGGGTGACACCCAGCAGCTTGAAGATGACGCCGCCCCCCAAGGTGAAGAAGGTCAGGACGCCGGCGCAGAGCAAACAGGCGCGGGCGGCCATCCGGGCGCGTTTTCGGTCGTCGTCGCCCTCGGTCATCGAGACGAAGACCGGCACCACAGCGAACGGGTCGACTACGAAAAAGACGGCCGAGAACGCGAGTAACGTAAATGTAAAAACATCGTGAAGCATGGCGCGGCGACTCGCGTCCTATCAGGCCCGTGCGTAAAATTTAAGAAGGAGAGCTGAAGTCATGGGCACACTCCTCGCGCACTTTCTGCTGTACGGAGCGCTCGGCTGGTGTGTCGAGATCGTCTTCACGGGCGTCTGCGCCATCGTCTTCACGGGTGACCGCACGGCCATTGGGCGCACTTCGCTCTGGATGCACCCCATTTATGGCATCGCCGGCCTGCTCATGGAGTCGCTCTATCGGGCGCTCGCCGACCTGCCGCTGGCGCTGCGGCTGTTCGTCTACCTTTGCGCGGTCTACGTCGCCGAGTACACGAGCGGCTACCTGCTGCGCCGGCTCATTGGGCGCTGTCCGTGGGACTACGGGGTGCGCCGCTGGTCGGTGCACGGGCTCATCCGGCTCGACTACGCGCCGGCCTGGCTGCTCTTGTGCGTCCTCATCGAGCCCGCGCAGGCCTGGGCCCGCACGATCTTCGGCGGCTGACGGCAGGGTTTGGTCTTCTGGGTTTCGCGGTCACGCGCCAGCTTGATGGCTTCGCGGGCGTGCTCCTCGGCGCTGGCGTCGTCGGCCGATGGCACCTTGATGATCGGCAGGGTCCGGCCCGTGACGCAGCGCAGCTCGTGCCGCAGGAGCGCGTGGCTCCGGGCCATGTGCGCCGGGCTGGTGATGAGCTTCACCTGCGTGGCCTTCAAGCCGGCGATGAGCGGCGCCACCTTGGCGGCGTTGTCCAAGGTGTAGAGCGCCTCGGCCTCGAGGATGAGGCGGCTGGGGGCGACGCCGCGCTCGACCAGCCAGCTGCGCATGACCACGGCTTCGGGCGGACCCACGACCGGCCCACCCGAGAGCACGATCGGCGACTTGGTATCGACGCGCGCCTCGGCGAGGGTCCTCTCCAGCCGGGCCGTGAGGGACCGGCCAGGCTGCCCATCGGGCAAGGTGGCAGAGCCAAAGACGACGATGACGCTTCGCATGCGGGGAGGGGGTTATCGGCAGGCCCATGGCGCTGATGCTTCGTGCTGACAGGCAGCTCCATGAGGTGGCGCCCCGGCTTCGGGCTGACCAGCGGTGTGCTACCTTTTCGGGGATGCGGTTGGGGATGCAGTTTGGTCCCGTCGGCGCGGCCTGCCTCCTGCTCGCCGCCTGCCGGCTCGTGACGAACGACGGAGACGCGTGCCTCAACGACGGCAACTGCCCGTCGGGCCTCACGTGCTGCGATGGCCGCTGCCGCACCGACTGCGCGAGCGATGAGCGCGGGCCGGTCGAGGTCGGCTTCGGCGCGTTGCTCACCGTCGCGGTGCTGAGCGACCTCACGCCGCAAGTCGACTTCGACGAGCTCGCGGTCGAGCTCGATGACGGCGCCCAAAGCGTCTTCGCGCTGACCCCCGCCATCCACTTCGACAAGGCGCGCGCCGTCGCGGCGTTTCAGGACGTCCCGCTCGGCGACCGGCGGGTGACCGTCACGCTCGCGCTGGCTGGCGTGCCGGTCATGACGCGTCATGTCGAGCTCAATTTGGTGGCCGACATCCAGGTGAGCGTCGCCATGACCCGCCTCTGCGTGGGCGTCGTTTGTCCCGCGGCTGGCGACGCCCCGGATGCCAATGTCTGTCATGGCGGACGGTGCGTGCCGCCGTCGTGCAGCTCGCTTGCTCCCGAGAGTTGCGGGAACCCCGCGTGCATCGAGGACACGGACTGCGCGCCGGCGACCGGCTGCGGCAGGTCGGCCTGTACCGATGGGCTCTGCGTCGAGCGTCCCGATGACGCGCTGTGCGGCGCCGAGCTCGTCTGTCACCTCGGCGTGGGCTGCGTGGCGCCACCGATGCAATGCACGAGCGATGAGGGCTGCGACGACTACATCGCTTGCACGCGGGACCGCTGTGTCCTCGGGCAATGCCGTAACGTCGCCGACGACAGCGTCTGCGGTGACGCGACCTGTGAACCGTACGCCAAAGCGGCCAGCGCTTCGACGGGCTGCGCGCCGCTGCCGTGTCCCGAAGGGGAGTGCGCCCGCGACTGCGAAGGACGCGCCGCGGGTGAGGTCTGCCGGCCATCGACGGGTGACTGCGATCCGGCCGAGGTCTGCAATGGCGTAAGCCCGTTCTGCCCGGCCGATCTCTTGCAATCACTCAGCGTGATCTGCCGGCCCTCCGGCGGATCGTGCGATGACCCCGAGTATTGCACCGGCGCGTCCAAGGATTGCCCGAGCGATCTCTTGCGTACCGGGCAGATCTGCCGTCCGTCCGCCGGGCCGTGTGACGTGCGGGAGATCTGCAACGGCGCTCCGACGTGTCCGACCGACGCTTTCCGCGGCAACACGACGATCTGCCGTGAAGCGGCCGGTGGTTGCGACGCCCCCGATGCCTGCACGGGCACCTCGGCTGCCTGTCCCCCCGACGCGAAGCGCCCGGCCGCGTTCGTCTGCACGCCGGAGGCTCTCTGCCAGAACGCCGCGGTCTGCGATGGCGTCTCGGACGTTTGCCCGAGCACGACGTTGAAGCCGGCCGGCACGATCTGCCGCGCCGCGAGCGGCGTCTGCGACGTCGAAGACCGCTGTAGCGGAGCTTCGGCCGCGTGCCCCAACGAGGTCGTCCCGAACGGAACGGAGTGCAGCTGCGATGAGTACGGCTGCGCCACCTGCTACGCCGGAGTGTGCGGCGGTTAAAGGCAACGGACCGCCCCGCGATCAGCCGTGATGGCAGGTGACGAAAGTCGCAACCGATCGGCGCGGTTGCCGATGTAAGAGCCTCCAGTCTCCCGTGCTCGTCCTGAGCACACCTCGTTTCCTCTTCAGTAAAATCCCACCGGAGCTCAGTTATGACCGACGCGATTTCGCGGGCCGGACGCCCGCAAGTACGTACTTCCATGCCCGTTTCGGGCAGCAAGAGCGCGCAAGGCGCTACCCCTGTCCGCACCACTGGCTTTGCCAAAGCAGACAGCGTCGGCATCGGCGGCTCGAAGTCCGTCAGCGGCATGGGCGGCAAGAAGTCGCAGTTCATCGTCGTCGAATCGCCCAAGGCGCGTCAGCTCCTCGGTATGCGTCTCGCTGGCCGCGCGCCCTTCAATCCGAACCTGCAGCAGGGCAACGGTTGGCGCGTTCTCGAGCTGACCGCGCAGGAAGCTTCGGCCCTGCGCGCCTCGGGCGTTGGCGTGTACCCGAACAAGCGCATCTCGGTTGGTCCGCCACCGAAGCCCACGACGAACATCGAAGCGCCACGCACCAGCCTCTACCGTGACGTTCACGGCGCGAGCGAGCTCCAGAAGGAAGCTGGCTGGGACGGCACCGGCGTCACCCTGACCATCATCGACACGGGCATCGGCGTGCACGACAGCCTCATGACCCCGGCGAAGTTCGACGACGTGAAGACCGAGTCGCCGACCGATCCGCAGAGCGACGGCCACGGCCATGGTACGCACTGCTCGGGTAGCTCGTCGGCGCGCGGTGAGCTCGCTGCTGGCGGCATCCGCGGCATGGCGCCTGGCGCGACCCTCCAGGGCGTGAAGGTCCTCGACGACCGCGGCTCGGGCAGCTGGGCCGACGTCATGAAGGGCGTCGAGCGCGCCATCGAGTGGGCCAAGGCCCACGACGGCCCCACGGTCTGCAGCATGTCGCTGGGCGCTTCGGCCTCGGGCGATCCCGATGCGGTGCCGCTCAACAAGCTGATCAACGAGGCGATCACGCAGCACGGTATCTTCTTCGCCATCGCGGCCGGTAACTCGGGCCCCGGTGTCGCCGAGAGCGATCCGGGCCGCGCCAAGCACGCCGCGACCATCGCCGCCACCGACCACAAGGGTACGGTCGATGAGAAGGACGACACGATCGCGAACTTCTCGTCGGGCTACAAGCTCCCGAACAAGCCCTCCGTTGCAGCGGACGGCGTCAAGCAGCGCTCGACGTTGCCGGGCAACAAGGAAGGCGACATGTCGGGCACCTCGATGGCGACCCCGGTCGCCGCGGGCGCTGCTGCCTGCTTGCTCGGTAAGGCCTGGGAGCTCTTCAAGGCCGGCAAGTTCAAGGTCGATCCGCGTGAGCTCGTGAAGAACGGCGAGCTCATCAAGATCTTGCAGGACAGCGCTCTGGACAACCCGAGCGTTCCGGTTGGCCGCGAAGGCGCCGGCGACATCCGTCTCGACAAGGCTGCGAAGCTGATGCTCGAGCGCTTCGGTCAGTAATCAGAGATCGTCATCGAAAGGCACCCACCATCATGCCATGAGCCCGGCGCAGTCACTGCGCATGCATGAGAGTGCTCGGAGCGCGCGTGTTTCCCAAGCGCGCGCGCTCCGGGTGCCCCACCGGGCCGCCGCCATTCCCACCTAGTTTCCATTCACCCGTTAGCCGGTTTCCTACCAGTCGCGAGCGTCCCTGGATGTCTCGTGACAGACTACCGCAATGGTGGTCGCGCGCCGGCAGTGGGTGGGCTTTAGCAATAGTATTTCATGTCCGCCTGTGCCGAGAGCGGTGACCGCGCCAGACTCGCGGTGACCCTCGGCGCAGCCGCGGATGCCCTCGCTGAGTCGCCATTCGGCCGCGTCGGCGCCCGACGACACCCACATTGGCCCAGCGACACCTGGTGATGTCTGTCACAGGCGTTTTTCACGAGCTCGTGGCAGAGTGCTGCCCATGCACCCATGCCACCGTCTGCTGGCGATCACAGCCACGGCGTTCGCGCTTGGCGCCTGCAACACGTCGGGCGACGAAGCGACCCTGCGTATCTCTCTCGGCAGCGTCCTCCAGGCGCTCACCGTCGAAGCGGTCAGCATCGACCGCTACGAGCTCACGGTCACCTGCGCCGACGGCTCGGAGACGACACACACCGGCGCCATCGCCGACGACGGGTCCTTCTCCGCCGAGGTGCCCAACTGCCCGCGTGCGAATATCCGCTTTCGCGGTCTGACGTCCAACCGGATGCCGGCCCTCGACGGCAGCGTCGTGGCGGCCATCCGCGCCCCAGCGACCGACGTGACCTTGCCGGTGCGCCGCGTCGGTACCGTGACCATCGTCAACGACGACGCTTTCACCTCGGTGTGCAAGGTGTCCGTCGCCAACGCGCCGCAGTACGACGCCGTGTTCGAGCTCGCCTCCGGGGCCTCGCGCGTCGACGTGCTCCCCGTCAACGGCACGGAGCTCTCGTGCGCTCCAGCGGAGACCTGCGGCAGCGCCGCGACCTGCGATCTGTCGGGGCCGCTCGCCACGACGCGCGGCGTCGCGGTCGACTTTGGCGGTCATTCGACGCTCAGCATCAAGAGCCTGACGCACCGCCTGGTGTTCACCGTCAGTCCAGTGTCGCTGTTGCTCGCGGGCGCGCCGTGGGCCTCCTTCACCGTCGGCCTCGTCGATGCGGCCGGACAGACCGTCAGCCGCAGTGACGTGTCCGTCGACCTCGTCGCGGAGAGCTCGGTTGCCCATGGCGGCTTCCAGAACGGGAGCCAAGGCATGGTGGATGGCGCCGCGTCCTTCTCGTCCGTGTCGTTCACCACGGCCGGCGCGCTGAGCATGCGGGCGACGGCGGCCGTCGATGGCCTCGTCTTGCGGACGGACGTGCTGACGCTGACCATCGTCCCGGACGCCGTGGCGCTGCTGCAGCTCGTCGGCCCGGTGACCGCTATCGCGGGCGTGCCGATCGCGATCGTGATCAACGGCGTCGATCGGTTCGGCAACTCGACCAACGCGCCGGCATCGGTGGTCTTGGACAGCACCGATGTCCAAGCGCTCGGCCAGGTCCTCGAGAGCGTGGCGCAAAGTCAGACCTTGCCCTTGGCGTCGGCGAGCACGATGCTCGAGCTGCGCACGGCTGGGCGGCAAACCATCACGGCGCGCTCCGCGGAGGACCCGAGCGTCGTGGGCTCTCTCGCCGTGGACGTCGTCGCGGGCGCAACCGCGGGCTTGAGCGTGTCGAGCAGCGCCGCCCGGATCATTCCCACTCAGCCGGTGACGCTCACGGTTCGCGCCCAAGACGCCTGGGGAAACGCCGTTCCGACCTACGCTGGCAACGTGACGCTCGGCTTCTCACCGGCCGGCAACGTCACGTACAGCGGGCCGCACACCTTCGGCGCCGCCGACGCGGGTGTCCACGGCTTCACCGCGCGGTTCGATACGGTGGGCATCCGCAGCGTGCAGGCCACCGACGGTACCTTGTCGTCGCCGCTCGTCAGCGTCAGCGTCATCGGCGCGACGGAGCTCGCCCGGGTCCTCGTCGCCGCCCCGGTCTTGCCGGTCCGCGCCGGCGAGGACGTGTCGGTCACGCTCACCGCGCTCAACGCGGCCGGCGAGGTCATCGAGAGCTTCTGGGACGCCGTCGAGCTTCGATCCGATGGTTGCTACCCAGCCGAGCTCTCCTTCTATGGTTCGTCCGGTGTGATCACGCAGGACATCCAGTGCCGCATCGCGGGCAGCTGGATCCTCACCGCGTACCACGCCGACGTCGAGGTCGGGGCCAGCGGCGTGCCGCTGACCGTGATAGCGGGCACGCCTTACCGTCTCCAGCTCGCGCAGGACGCGCCGGGCACGGTGCTCGCCGGCCAGCCGTTCTACGCGGCGTTCCGTCTCGAGGACATCAACGGCAACACCGCGAATCCTGCCGAGCACGCCGCGCCCATCGTGCTTCAGCTGAGCGACGCGGGTAACACCCTGGGCGGCACGACACCCGTCATCGTCAACGGTATTCTCACCTATCCGGCGCTCACCATCGCGGTGTTCAGCGGCGAGATGCAAATCACCGCGTCGACCAGCGGCCTCGAGGTCAACAGCGCGTCGACGAGCTATTTCGTGGTCTCCCAAGGCACGGGATGCCCGGTGGCCTATGTCCGCCCGGGCGGACAGGGCGACGGTTGCTCACCGACTACCGCGGCTGGCACGATCTCCGCCGCCCTGAGCAGGGTCGACGACGGCGGCAAGGTCCTCGTCGCGGCCGGCACCTATGGGGAGCAGGTGCTCATCGGCAAATCAGTGGCTCTCCGAGGCGGCTACGACATTGGCTTCGGCGAGGTCACGCGTAATCCGCTCGCGATGACGAAGATCAAGCCAACGGTGGTCGATACCTCGAGCGCGGTGGAGACCACCTCGAACGCGACCGTGACCATCGATGGTTTCTTCATCGCCGCCGCCGACCCGTCGGGCTTCCAGTCCGTCACGCGCGCCGTCAGCCTCGACGGTGGGGCGTCCGTGACGCTCGAGAACAACCGCATCATCGGTCCGGTGTTCGACGCTCCCGTCGCCGAAGCGGCGGCCATCGCGATCGGCGCGACGACATCCGTGACCATCCGCAACAACTGGATCCATTCGGGGGGCGGCAGGGCTGGCCGACCGTCCGGGGCGCGGCGCACGATTCTCGCCGGCTCGAGCAGCGGGGAGGCGCCCACGGTCCACATCGTCCACAACACCTTCTACGTCGCCGATGCGGACATGAGCGAGGCGCTCTTCTATCAAGGCTTTGGTGACTACCGTCTCACCAACAACCTCATCGTCGGCAACTTCGGCGACTGCGGCTCGGACGCGGGCGTGTGCGCGGTCCGTGAAATGGGGAGCAACGGCGTTTCTTCGATGCAGAACAACTACGTCTTGCAGCTCAACGGCTCGTCCCCCGCAGCGTACGTCTACGTGGATTACACGGGCTTCCCGTTCACGAGCCTCAACCAGTTTGGCGGTCCCGCTTTCGCCGGCAACGTGAGCCAGGTCAACGGGCTGCCCCAGGCCGCATTCGTCCGCTTCACCGGACTCTTCGAGACGGATGACTGGCATCTCGTCGCTCAAGGCCCCTTTGGTGTCGCGCGCGACGCCGCGCTCTGGACGTGTGGCTTCTCGGCGAACCTGGCCTGCGGCGGCAACGGCCGGGACATCGACGGCCAGGTACGCACGGCGCCGATCTGCGTCGGTGCCGACGAGCAGGATCTGATCTTACTCCGCTAGCGCGGATAGCGGATGTCGAAGGCCGTGGCGATGCGCTGGCGCGCCAGCGTCTCGTAGCCCTCTAGGGTCGGGTGTATGCCATCGCGGAGGGGAACGCGCGTGCTCCAGGCGTCGATGATGCTCACGCCCGCGGCTCGCAGCTCTTCCATGAGAATACGGCGGGCGATACCGACCGACTCGGCGCTCCGGCTCGGTTGCGGCGGCGTGATCCACGAGATGTTCGGTGGGTCGTCGCGATCGCGGATCGCGCCGATCAAGCCACGTATGCTTTGGCGGAGCTGATCCTCGGTGATGCTGCCGCGGGGATTCTTGGGCGTGCGCAGATCGAGCCCATCGTTCGTGCCAAGCGAGATGACGACTTCGCGCGTGCGGGTGCGCAGCGCCTCGCGTAGCTGGCGATTGAGCGTGCCACCCGGGCCCCACTGATCGGTGCGGCTGCCGTTTTGGAAGACGGGGCGCCGGACACCGGTGGTGCCGTGGTCCTTGTCGAGGCCGTACTGGAAGCCCCAGGTGTGGCTGTCGCCGACGAACAGCATGTCACCGCGCGCGACGGTGCGTGGGGCGGTGCCCGCCGGAGCTTGGACGGGAGCGGCCGGCGTGACGGGCGCGAACGACGGGCGGTGCGGCTCACCCATGACATGCTCCGTGGTCCGATTTTTTGACCAAGTGATCGCCCACCCTGATGATGCCTTCGAAACGAGGACCCCGATGTACCTTATCGATTGCTACGAATGCCGCTGCAAAATCAGTGACCAGACCAAGCTCTGCCCCAAGTGCGGCCGCTGGCAGGTCTATCAGCGCGCGCTCCCGGACAGCACGCCGCGTCATGAGGAGCCTCGGGTGGTCATCGGTAAGAGCCGCTGGTAGCGCATCACGGTTCATACCCACATCGGTGATGCGTCGGGTTCTCTGAGCGTTTTTCCTTCGCCGGCTGTCCGAAGGGTCTATTCAAAGACTGCGGATTCATGTATCGGGCGCGCCCATGGCGAACATCCCCATCGAATACATCCGCAACATCGGTATTTCCGCGCACATCGACTCGGGCAAAACGACCCTGACCGAGCGCATCCTCTTCTACACCGGCCGCATCCACGCGATTCACGAAGTCCGCGGTAAGGACGGCGTCGGCGCCAAGATGGACTCGATGGATCTCGAGCGCGAGAAGGGCATCACCATCCAGTCCGCGGCGACGTACTGCGTCTGGAAGGGCTCGAAGGACCACCTCCGCGAGCACAACATCAACATCATCGACACCCCCGGACACGTCGACTTCACCATCGAGGTCGAGCGTGCGTTGCGCGTCCTCGACGGCGCCATCTTGGTGCTCGACTCGGGCAAGGGCGTGCAGTCGCAGTCGATCACCGTCGACCGCCAGATGAAGCGCTATCGTGTTCCGCGCATCGCCTACGTCAACAAGATGGACAACCCGGGCGCCAACTACGACCGCGTCGCCGACATGCTCAAGGAGAAGCTCGGCCACCATCCGGTCAAGCTCCAGGTGCCGATCGGCCAGGAAGACAAGTTCGCCGGCATCATCGACGCGGTGACCCTGAAGGCCTATTACTTCGACGGCGACAACGGTGAGAACATCCGCATCGAGGACGTCCCGGCGGAGTACCAGATCATCGCCGCCGAGCGCCGTCAGGAGATCATCGAAGGCGTCTCCGAGGTCGACGACCAGCTCGCCGAGAAGTTCTTGAACGGCGACGACATCGCCGACGAAGATCTGCGCGCCGCCATCCGCCGCGCCACGCTCGCCCTCAAGATGACCCCGGTCATGTGCGGGTCGGCCGTTCGCAACAAGGGCGTTCAGCTCCTGCTCGACGGCGTCTGCATGTACCTGCCGAACCCGAAGGAGATCGTCAACGAGGCCTTCGACCAGTCGAAGGGCGAAGAGAAGATCGTCCTCGACTCCGATCCATCGAAGCCGATGGTCGGCCTCGCGTTCAAGCTCACGCAGGACAAGTACGGCCAGCTCACCTACTTCCGCATCTATCAGGGCACCGTGAAGAGCGGTGAGACCATCATCAACACCTCGAACCAGATGCGTAAGGTGCGCCTGCCGCGCATGTTCCGCATGCACTCGGACGAGCGTGAGGAAATTCAGGCGGCGACGCCGGGAGACATCGTTGCCTTCTACGGCGTCGAGGCCTCGTCGGGTGAGACCTTCACCGACGGCAAGGTCAACGTCACGCTGGTGTCGATGCACGTCCCCGCGGCGGTCATCTCGCTCGCGGTGAAGCCGAAGGATCGTAACGGCGAAGCGAACTTCTCGAAGGCCTTGAACCGCTTCACCAAGGAAGACCCGACCTTCCGCGTCCACCAAGATGAAGAGTCGCAAGAGACCATCATCAGCGGCATGGGCGAGCTCCACCTGGACATCTACATGGAGCGCATGAAGCGCGAGTACAACTGCGAGGTCATCGCCGGTAAGCCGCAGGTCGCTTATCGTGAAGCGGTCACCCAGCGCGGTGAGTTCGCCTACACGCACAAGAAGCAGACCGGTGGCTCGGGCCAGTTCGCCCGCGTCTGCGGTTACGTCGAGCCGTTGCCCGCTGAAGCGGTCGAGGCCTACGAGTTCGTCGACGACATCGTCGGCGGCGCGATCCCGCGCGAGTTCATCGGCTCGTGCGACAAGGGCTTCCGCGAAGCGGTCAAGAAGGGCTCTTTGATCGGCTTCCCGGTGGTCGGCGTGCGCTGCACCATCAACGACGGTTTGAGCCACGCGGTCGACTCGTCGGAAAACGCGTTCAAGACCGCGGCGCTCATGGGCTTCCGCGAAGGTTACGAGCGCGCCAAGCCGGTCATCCTCGAGCCGATCATGAAGGTCGAGGTCGTCGCCCCCGCCGAGTTCCAAGGCGCGGTCGTCGGCCAGGTCAACCAGAAGCGTGGCGTCATCCTCGAGACCGCGACGCAGGACGGTGACTTCACGGTCGTCGCCGAGATCCCGCTGAACTCGATGTTCGGCTACTCGACCGACCTCCGCTCGGGCACCCAGGGCAAGGGCAACTTCACCATGGAGTTCCTGAAGTACCAGGCCCTGCCGCGCAACGAGCAGGAAGAGATGATCAAGAAGCACAAGGAGAAGCTCGCCGCGGAAGCGCGCAAGTAAGCTTCTTCGCTGTTGTTCGCTAAAACGGCCGCGTGTGATCGAGAGATCGCTGCGGCCGTTTTCGTTTTTGACGTGAGCGGCTCTCGGCCGAGTGTCGATGAATGGCTGTTCACCGCATTGATGCGTCCGGCGGCTTGGAGGTTTCGCGCCGCGTGGAGCGTTGCGAATAGACCAGGTCTAGTCTAATCTAAGTGAATGGACGTCAACCTGTATGCAGCGAAGACGCAGCTCTCCCGCCTCGTGGATCGCGCAGCGGCGGGCGAAGAGGTGGTGATCACCCGACATGGACGCCCGGTGGCGAAGTTGGTGGCGATGACGCCGGCTCGGGGAAGCCGCAAGCTCGGGCTGCTCCGGGGACGCATCCGTGTACGCGCGGATTTCGACGCGCCGCTCTCAGCCGATGTCCTTCGCGACTTCGAGGGACCTTGATGCGGCTGCTGCTCGACACGCATGCGTTGATTTGGTCATTGAGCGCGCCGAAGAAGTTGTCGAAGCGCGTCTTCGCCCGCGTCAGCGACACATCGACGGTCGTCTACGTCAGCGCCGTGAGCACTTGGGAGATGGCGATCAAGGTAGGGCTTGGCAAGCTCACCGTGGATCTCGATGAAGTCGCCCAAGCACTGAGCGATGCAGGTTTCACGGAGCTCTCAGTGACGATTGCCCATACGCAACGTCTAAGAGAGCTCCCGAATCATCACCGTGATCCTTTCGATCGCTTGCTCGTCGCGCAAGCGCTCGAGGAGGGACTGACCATCGCGACGAGCGACGCGCAGTTTCATCGGTACGCCGCGCCTACATATTGGTAGCGTCCACTTGCTCGTGTGAACGTCGATTCAGTCGTCTGGGTCGTTGCTACTCCGCAATAGCAACATATCGGCTCCTGATTTTCTCGATCACCTGTCAGTCATGGGGCAGGATCGGCGGCAGCGCTTGTCAGGTCTTTGGGGGAAGACTCGGCTGCGACGAACAGGAACAGGATGCGGGGCGCACGCGGCGCGCAGCTTGGCGCACTGATCACGATCATCGATGCGCTCGAAACCTCGTCGCGCTACGGCGTGACGCTGGGCGAGCTCGCTGCACGCACGGGTTTGAGCGGACGCAGTGTGCGACGCTACCTGGATGAGCTGCAGCCTCCATTCATGGATGTCGAGGTCATCCGTGACGGTACTCAGACGCGCTGGCGTTGGAAGTCCGGAGGGCGTGGGATGCGCCTTGCGTTGTCGCCGTCCGAGTGCCTGGCGCTTGCGCGTGTGCACGCGGCGACGCTCGTGCATTGGCGGGATGCACCGTGGCTTGCGCATCTGCGTAGCGCCTTCACGCGCATTGAGGGAAGCATCCCTGCGTCGGTGAGGGAGCTGTTCATCTCGGCGACCGAAGTGAACGAGGCGGCACCGATTTACCCGAGCGCTCTCGAGAGGTGGCGCGAGGAGCTCGAGGACGCGGCACGTCGCCGGCGCGTCGTCGGAGTAACTTATCGCGGCATGACGGGCCGCGAGGCGTACCGTAAGCTCGACCCGTACGTGCTCTACGTCGCGGACGGCGCGACCTACGTCCACGGATACGATCACAAGAGCCGCGAGCGCCGCGTGCTCGCGCTCGACCGCATCAGCCTCGCGCGTGTTCTGGATGACACTTTCGAGTTACCCGGCGATTTCTCCGCCGCGAGCTTCGTCGCCAACCTTTTTCATGGCTACAAGCGCGAGGCTCCTTTGGAGATCACGGTACGCGTTCACGGCCGCGCCGCGCGCTTGTGGCGAGATCGCCCGGAAGCAGCAGACCAAACGCTCGAGCCGCTCGAGGCCGGGGGCCTACGGGTTCGCTTCACAGCTCCGATGAGCCCGGCGCTCATCGGGCGGCTGTTGTCGTTTGGTGCGGAGCTCGAGGTGGAGTCGCCGGCGGAGCTGCGGGAGGCGGTCGCTGAGCAGCTCCGGATGGCGCTCCAGCCTTACGCCATTGGGTCATTACGACGGCGTAAAGCTCTTGGAACCGATCGGCGTCGCGATCGCGGGAGGAGGCGTGCGTGACCTCAGTTGTCAGGACATCTGCGTAATCAGCTCGACTTGCAGTGCTCATGAACGCTTCGCGAGGTGAGGATATCGTGAGTTTCCACGCTTGGTTCATCCACGGGACGTTGGTCGCTGAGGCCCAGCGAGGATGCTTGTGAGCAACGCAAACGTGATTCGGCAAAGCGAGAGCTGGCTGCGCGGCGCTCTTGGCCTCGACGCGGGGCATGAGCCATTTCCATGGCAAATCGACTTGCTCCACCGATTTCTCCGCGGCGATGTCGTTCAAGCGCTCGACATCCCGACTGGTCTTGGAAAGACGGCTGCCATGGCGATTTGGCTCGTCGCTAGAGCTCTTGGTGCGGCAGTCCCACGTAGGTTGGTGTACGTCGTTGACCGCCGCGCCGTTGTCGATCAAGCCACCGAGGTCGCCGAGAAGCTGCGGGAGTGGGTGCAGAGCGACCGCATGGTTGCCGACGCGCTCCGTCTTGGCGGTCGTGCCCTGCCGATCTCGACACTTCGTGGCCAATACGTCGACAACCGTGAGTGGCTCGACGACCCAAGTGTGCCTGCGATTGTTGTCGGCACGGTCGATATGATCGGATCGCGGCTCTTGTTCGAGGGCTATCGCTGTTCACAAAAGATGCGACCGTATCACGCTGCGCTGCTTGGGGCAGACGCGTTGATCGTGCTCGACGAGGCGCACTTGGTTCCCGCGTTCGAGGCGTTGATACGAGCGGCTACAGTGGGCGAGGTATTCAAGCCGCAGCCGAGTCAACGCCAAGTCATTCCCACGAGCCACGTGATGTCGTTGTCAGCGACTGGGCGTGTGGCCGAGGGCACGCTTTGCCTCAGCGAGGCCGACCAGAAACACCAAGTAGTGAGGCGCCGCCTCGACGCAAAGAAGAGCATTCACATTACAGAGCCCGTCGACGCAGGCGCGCTGGCCGACGTGGTTGCGAACAAGGCGTGGGAGCTGACGGGCGGCGGGAGGCGTACGGCACGCGTCATCGTATTCGTAGACAGTCGTAAGACGGCCCAGGCTGTCCATGCTGCGATCGAAAAAGTAGCAAACGGGGGTGACGCGACAGGGAAGATCGCGATCGAGATTGAGCTCTTCGTTGGTGGACGTCGCGTCGCCGAGCGTGAAAGGGCAGCAAGGAGACTCGCCGAGCTTGGTCTGATCGCCGGTTCGGGCAAGCCCGAAAGGCCGGTCTTCGTCATTGCGACGAGCGCGGGCGAGGTCGGGGTGGATCTCGACGCTGATCATGCGGTGCTCGATCTCGTTGAGTGGGAACGCATGGTGCAGCGGCTAGGTCGTGTGAATCGGCGTGGCGAGGGTGAGGCCGTGGTGTGGATTGTACCTCCCGCTCTCGATGACAGGACGAAGGACGCGCTCGCGAAGGAAAAAAAGATCCGAACGGAGCGAGGCGCGGACGATGGAGACGACTCCGATGAGACAGGTGAGGAAGACGGTACTACAGAGGACAAGCCACCCAAGAAGCTCAAAGAAGATGAACGTGCGCGCGTCGACCAATGGCGGAGGAAGGAGGCTACCATGCTCGCAGTTCGTAGTCTCCCGGACGCGGATGGAGTGTACGATGCGAGTCCTCGGGCGCTCACCGATCTCAAAAAAGAGAAAGCTGCCCTCATCGAGGAAGGGTCGACTCCAGCGCCATTGCACCCCGAGCTCACTCGCGCCGTCGTAGAGGCTTGGTCGATGACATCACTCGAAGAGCACACGGGGCGTCCGAATGTGTGGCCGTGGCTCCGCGGCTGGGTCGAGGAAGAAGCTCAGACAGCCGTCGTATGGCGCACATGGCTCCCGAGAATTGCGGATGCCAAGGAGTTCTTCGAAGCCGCGCCGGTCGAGACAGCAGAGACTCTCGAAATGGAGAGCACGGCCGTTCTCGACTGGCTTAGCAAGCGTGTGAAACAGGTGGCGAAGGGAGATGAGGAAGCGCACCGTGCTTCAAGCGAAGGCGACGGGCTAGGCGATGCGAAGATAGTAAGTATGCGGCCGTTTCTCACTGCTGATGACGTCGTGATGTTCGTGCTTGATAAGAACTGTCATGCGTGGACGCTCGCGGAGCTTCAGGCTCTCGACAAGAAAGAGCGCGACAACCTCCTCCGCGGCATCTCTGGTGAAACGATCGTTGTCGATTCCAGGCTCGGCGGGCTCGACGAGAGTGGTCTACTCGATCCGAAATCCGTCGGGTCTACCGACGTCAGCGCGAGACCAAGTGCGCGGCTCCCTTTC
>JBDHVB010000100.1:0-18838 GCA_039809465.1 Myxococcota bacterium | reverse complement strand
GGCAGTGCGAGCGGTAGCACTTGGCGTTCGCGGGGACGCGCTGGGCGCAGCAGTCGGGCGTGGCAAAGCAGTGCCGTCCGGTCGGGTCGCTGGCACGGACCTGCCGCTCCGGTAGGCCGTGGTAGCTGAAGAGCACCATGTCGGGGCGGAAGTCGTCGAGGATGGGGCGCGCCACCTCCGCGAACGATTGGATGAACTCCGGATCGTCGAAGAACGGCTCGGCCATGCGTAGGTTGTCGACGCCTGCGCGCCGCGCCGTATCGGCGAGGCTCACCATCGAGCTGCCGGTCGCGGCCTCCGCGTACTGCGGATACATGGGCACGCCGACGATGCGGGTGACGCCGCGGTCACGCAGGTCGCGTATGGCGTCTTCGATCGACGGGTTGCCGTAGCGCATGCCAACCCGCACCAGAAACCCGTCGCCGAGCAGCGCCTGCACGCCGGCCGCCGCCCGCTCGCTGAAGATCAGCAAAGGCGAGCCTTCGTTGGTCCAGATCTTGGCGTACGCCTCGGCGCTCTTCTTGGGCCGGGTGCGCAGGATGATGCCGTTGACGAGGAGCCAGCGCTTCCAGGTCGGGATGTCCAGGACCCGCGGGTCCATCAAGAATTCGCCAAGGTAGCGGCGAACCTCGGCGGTTTTCGGCGCATCGGGGGTGCCGATGTTCATGAGCACGACGCCGACAGGTGATGCGGTAGCCATGGTGGACGCGCTACATAACGCGCGTGCAGTACGACGTCACGCACTTCGACGACCTCGGGCGACTTCTCGACATGGAGCGCCGCGAGGAGGAAGCCCGTCACAAGGCATTGATCGACGGCACCAGCGACGCCGAGTTGGTGCGCCTCGGCCTGCGCCTCACCGAGATGGAGGCCCACGAGGAGAGTGTCGGCTTTGGCGGACGCGTGCTCATTACCATGCAGCGCGCCGGCAACGATGGCTTGGGCGAGAGCTTCGACACCGGCGCGGTCGTCGAGGTGAAGCCCAAGCGCGGCGAGACGGCGCAGGGCGTTCGCGGCATCGTGGCGCGGCGGCGTAGGAGCAGCATCGTCATCGCCTTCGACGAGCCGCCCGATCCGGAGATCTGGAACGGCCGGCTCACCTTGACCATCCAACCCAACGACGTGACCTTCCGGCGCGCCCGCTACGCTCTGGCGGACGTGCGCGCCATGGAGAAAGGCGCCGCCCGCAGACGCCGCGACGTGCTCCTGGGTGAAGGCGAGCCGCGCACCACGACCCCCGAGCCGCAAGCGCCGCGGCGCCCGCTCAACCCCGAGCAAGCACGCGCCGTCACCGCCTGCATGGCCGCAGAGGATCTCTTCCTGGTCCACGGCCCACCCGGCACCGGCAAGAGCACCGTCCTCGCCGAGGTCGCGGTGCAAGCGGTCCGCAAGCGCCAGCGGGTGCTCGCCACCGCCGCGAGCAACAGCGCCGTCGACCACCTCGTGTCCATTTGCGCGGACCAAGGTTTGAACGTGCTGCGCATCGGTCATCCGGCGCGCGTCGCCGAGGCGCTGCACCCGTACGTGCTCGACGTGAAGCTCGAGGAGCACCCCGACGTCATCGTCGCCCGTGACCTGTTCGATCAAGCGCTCGAGGCCAAAGGTTACGCACGGCGGCAGCGCCAGCGTGGCCGCAGCCGCGAGCGCTTCGCCAATGCGCGCGAGGCGTCCGCCGAAGCAGCATCGCTCTTCAAGGAGGCGCGGGTGCTCGAGCGCCGCGCCGCCAAGGCGATCATCGAAGAGGCCGACGTCGTTTGCGCCACGCTCACGGCGCTCGGCGGCTCCGAGCTGGCCGACGCGCGCTTCGACCTCGCGCTCCTCGACGAAGCCACGCAGGCGATCGAGCCGCTCTCACTGCTCGCCTTCCTCAAGGCCGACCGCCTGGTGCTCGCGGGTGATCACAAACAGCTCGGCCCCACGGTGCTCTCGCAACAGGCGGCGCGTGACGGGCTCGCCAAGAGCCTCTTCCTACGCATGCTCGAGGTCCACGGTGACGGCGTGAAGGTCATGCTGCGCGAGCAGTACCGCATGCACGAAGCCATCATGGCCTACCCCTCCGCCACGATGTACGGCGGCGAGCTGCGCGCGCACCCGAGCGTCGCCAAGCGCACGTTGAAGGAGCTACTCACGCGCGACGGCGTCGACGACGCGCCGCTCATCTTCATCGACACCGCCGGCAAGGGCTTCGACGAGGAGCGCCCCGAGGGCAGCGCGAGTCTTGCGAACCCTGGTGAGGCGGACTTGGTCGCGAGCTATGTGAAGCATGTCTGCGATCATGGTCTGGCGGCAGAGGCGATCGCGGTTATCGCGCCGTACTCGGCCCAGGTCGCGGCGCTCAAGGCGCGCATTGGCGATGCCGTGACCATCGATACGGTCGATGCCTTCCAGGGGCGCGAGAACGAGCTCGTGGTGGTGTCGCTCACTCGCGGCAACGCTGATGGCGAGATTGGATTCCTTGCGGATCTCGCGCGGATGAACGTCGCCATGACACGCGCCAAGCGGCAGCTCGTGGTTGTCGGCGATAGCGGAACGGTGTCGGGACACCCGTTCTACGCTGGCTTCATCGAGCACGCACAGGCGACCGGCGGCTACCGCTCGGCGTGGGAGCTCTTTTAGCAAGGCTCCCGCGCGAGGTGATCTTGTGAGGCTACTTACAGTGGGATAGATTATCCTCCATGTCGAAGTCGACGAAGATCAAGCTGAGCGTCACGCTCTCCAACGATGTCGTCAAACAGCTCGATGCCTACGGCGCACGTCGGGGCATCACCAATCGTAGCAACATCATCGAGCTGTGGCTGCGACGCGCGGCCCGCGCCCAAGCCGCCCTCGAGCTCGAGCACGACACGATTGCCTATTACGAACGGCTCACCCAGGCAGCGCGTGACGACGACGACGCCTGGTCATCCGCGAGCAGTCGTGAGCTGGAGCGGCTCGACATCGACTGATGCTCAATCGCGGCCACATCTATTGGGCGAGCTTACCCGGTGACAAGCGACGCCCCGTCCTCCTCCTCTCACCGGCAGCTCGCAATGACCGCGCGAGCGACGTCATCGTCGTGCCCCTCTCTACGGTGTTGCGAGACGGGACGTGGCATGTGCGCTTGCGCAAAGGCGAGGCGGGGGTGGCGCAGGTGTCCATCATCAAGTGCGAGCAGATCACGACCTTGCGCAAAGAGCACCTCTCACCCGAACCACTCGGCGCGGCGCTCAGCGCCATGAAGATGCGAGCGGTGGAAATGGCGGTGCTGCGGGCGATTGGCGTGCCAGTGATGGGCTAGACTTAAGCCGGCACGCCGCGGGTCAAAATGAGCGGCGCGCCCTCGGTGACCACCATGGTGTGCTCGAACTGCGCCGAGCGGCGGCCCGGTTTGTTGAGGAGGGTCCAGCCGTCGTCGGCCTCACGGGCCCAGGTGGACGGGCCGTTGCTGAAGAAGGGCTCGATGGTGATGACTTGGCCGAGCTCGAAGCGGCGGTGGTCGTTGGGGTCGTTGTAGCCGGCGATGAACTCGGGCTGCTCGTGCAGGCTCTTGCCGATGCCGTGGCCGCCGAGGTTCTTGATGACGCCGTAGCCGCCGCGGTCGGCTTGCGCCTGGAGGATGCGGCCGACCTCGTTGAAGCGGCGGTCGGCGCGGATGACGTCGAGGGCGCGCTCGAGCGCGTTCTTGGTGGCGTCGACGAGCTTCACCAGCTTCGGGTCGTGCGGCGGCATGGTGATGGTGAAGCCGGTGTCGGAGTAGTAGCCGTCGAGCTCGGCGGAGACGTCGATGTTCACCACGTCGCCGGCTTCGATGAGGCGGTCGCCGGGGATGCCGTGCGCGATCTCCTCGTTGATGCTGATGCAGGTGGCGCCAGGGAAGTCGTACATGACGCGCGGCGCCGAGCGGGCACCTTCGCGCGTGAGGAAGGCCTCGCCGAACGCATCGAGCTCGCGGGTGCTCATGCCGACCTGGGCGTGAGCACACATGGCGTCGCGGCACCGCGCCACGATGCTGCCAATGCGGCTGAGCGCCGCGAGCTCCTTGTCGTTGCTGATGGTCATCGCAACGAGGTTACCACGCCCACGCCTGGCCTAGATACGGGTGATCGTGGTGCTGATCTGCGTCTGACGCTCGGCGTGCTCGGTCAGGATCTTGAGCGCGAGCTTCATGCCCTCGCGCGCCTCGTCGTAGTTCGACTTGGCGTTCTCGATGCCCTGCTCGAAGACCTCTTGCATCATCTGGTGACGCATCTGCGTGACCTTCTGCTTGTCGGCCTCGCGCTGCGGACCCGCGACCTTGTTGATGTACGCGCCGCCCGAGTTGATGACCGTGCTCGCGGCCTGACTGATGGCGTAGCCCATCTGCTGACCCGACGCGCCGCCGGCGGCCTCGCCGTACTTGTAGCCAGCGTAGGACGCCGCGGTGGAGGCGATGCTCATGGTGAGGTTGAACCCAGCGGAGCGGCGCTCGGCCGCGCTCTGCGCTTCGACCGAGCCCATCTCGCTCTTCTTCGAGTCGACCTTGCCGCCCTGCAGCAGGTTCTTCAGGCGCTTCGAGACGTCCATGTCTTTCTGCGCCGAGTCCGCCATGGTCATCATCGATTCCCATAGGAGGGCGGCGTCACCGTCGTTGGTGCGGGCCAAGAAGTCGTCGAGAGCGCCACGCTCGGCGCGGCCGAGGCTATAGGTGCCAGTCGACGGGAGCGGCGGCGCGTTGTCGAGGATGGCGCGCAGCTCGGGGTCGTCGGAGCGGGTCGTGATGCGCTCGGTGCGGTCGATGGCGCTGCTCGGAGCGCTGGTGACGGAGACCGCGGCGCCGGCCGTGCCGGTGGTGGTCGTCGCGCCCGCGGTGCCCGCGCCGGCAAGCGTGCCGCGCCCACGTGCCCGCATGCCCGGTGGCTCGGCGTCGGGATCGATGCCACGCTCGCGGCGGGTGGGAGCATTGGGATCCATGGTCGGATCCTGGCGGTTCAATTGACGTAAGCTGACCATGTCCCACATATCCAGGATCGCGTCTGGCCGGTGATTATAAACCTCTGCCAGGTCGTCACATGGCAATGCAGGCCTGCGCGACGGTTCACACAACCGCGCGAAAAGGCTGCCGATGATGGGAGCACGGTCATCAACGGCCATCAGCCCGACCTGCGTCTTTTCGAGCAGTTACGGGGCTGGCAAGGGGCACGGGCAATGCGTAACACGGCGAGCGAGAGTGGTATGTGCGAGCTCTGTTGCAAGCTCATCAACTCGGACGACGAGGTGGTGAGCGTGGACCTCCAGGCCGAGCACCTGCCATCGACCGGCACCTCGAAGGCCCACCGTCACTGCGCCTCGCTGTCGATCAGCCTGGGCTCCCTGGCGGAAGCGCGCCAGCTCCTGGCCCCGCGCACCAGCCGCCAGCTCCTCGCGCCCGAGGCGGTCCGCCGCACCGGCGACGCCCCGCGCACCATCACGATTCGCCCGGCCCGCGTGGTCATCAACACCATGCACACTGGCGCCCTTTTCACCGCCAGCCAGCGCACCACCGCGCGGCCTGCCTGACGTTTTCGGCCAAGAGCCGCCCAGAGAAAGAAATAGCTCAGGCACCTAGCGGGTTCTCGTAGCCATGGCATGGCCGGCCGCGAGACTCGTGCTACAAGCGGCACCATGACGCCGAGACATCGACGCGCCGCCGTCGCGCTTCTGACTCTCGCAGCGCTTGGCTGCATCGACAGCGTCTACTTGCTGGTCGAGCACGCGCTGGTTCGCTCCACCGGCACGAGCCTCGGCGCCTGCGACATGGGGGCGCGCGTCAATTGCACGGCAGCGGCGCTCTCGAGCTACTCCGAGCTCCTCGGCATCCCGATCGCGGGCCTCGGCCTCGCGTACTACGTGGGCCTCGCGGTCCTGGTCTGCATGGCCTGGAGCAGCAGCGCGCGCCGTGAGGTCATCGCCCCCTTCGTGGTGATCGCGACCGCGCTCGCCACCAGCTACTCGGTCTTCTTGTTGGCCATCTCGCTGACGCGCCTCTCCGCCATCTGTCCGGCGTGCAGCGTCACCTATGGGGTGAACCTGCTGAGCTTGGCCGCCGCGCTCTACTGGGCGACACCCGGTTTGGGTCAATCCCTGCGGACGCTCGAGCGGAGGGCGAGCGACCTCGTCACCCCTCTCGCCGCATTCGCGCTGGTGCTCATCGCCGTCACCGTGGGCGCGACGCTCTGGACACAGCACCGCATCGCCACGCAGCCCGCGGCTGCCACGTCCCAACAGGCACCGGCCAAGCCGCCGATGTCGCCCACCGAGGTGAACGCGCTTGCCCGCGCGCCGTACGCGCCGTCGATGGGTCCCGCCTCGGCGAGCGTCGTGATCGTCGTCTTCTCGGACTTCGAGTGCCCGCACTGCGCCCGCTTCGCCGCGACCCTGCGCCGCTTGCACCGCAACTACGGCGACGCGCTGCGCGTCGAGTACCGCAACTATCCGCTCCCCATGCACAAGAACGCCGAGCTGGCGTCACGCCTCGGTGTCTGCGCCGAGAAGCAGGGCAAGTTCTGGAGCTTCCACGACCTATGCTTCGAGAAGCAGGACGAGCTCTCGCCGATGACCTTGCCCGAGATAGCGGACGATGCGGGCCTCGACGTGCGCGCGGCCATGGCGTGCGCCGAAACGGACGAGGTCCGCCAGATCGTCGCGGCCGACATCGCCGCGGGCGAGAAGCTCGGCATCGAGGGCACGCCGGCCTTCGTGCTGAATGGCGAGCTCACCGTCGGCGCCGTGCTCTACGACGAGATCGAGCGGCGCATCGGCAAGCTGTTGCAGAGCAACGAGCGCGCCCAGCTCGCGCCTTAGCGCGGGTTCGATGTGTGTGCTAAACCTCCAAGGATGCGCCCCTTGCTGTTGGCCTTCGTGGTGCACGCGGTCGGCCAGGGATCCGCCCTGGCGGCGCGGGAGTCCCAGCCAACGGCCATGCTCGCCGAGCTGCGCACGCTCGCCGCGGAGCTCGAGTACGACCAGGTCGTAAGCACTGGCCGCAAGCTGCTCTTGCGAGGTGACCTGAGCGACGACCAGCGCGTCGAAGGCCTGTGGCTCCTGGGCTCGGCGCTGGTGATCATCGCCGACGGCAGCGCGCCCGACGTCTTCGACGAGCTCCTGCGCCTGCGCCCCACGTTCGAAGCGCCCGCCGGCACCGAGCGTAAAGTAGCTGTCGCTTTCGCGGACACCCGAAAGCGCATACGCCAGCAAGCCGATGCCCAGCGTAGCGCCTACGCGCGCGACATGGTCATCGAATCGCCGGAGATCGCGACGGTCGGCGCCGGCGAGCCGCTGCTCCTCGAGTTCGCCATCCGCGATCCGAACCACGTGGTGCGCGCCGCCGCGGTGAAATACCGCCTGGCCACGAGCTCCGAGTTTCTCGCCCTGAGCCTCGCGCCGCCGACGCCAGGTAACGACCGTTGGAGCGGACAGATCCCCGGTGACGTCACGGCCGGTAAGGGTGGCGGCGCCCTGCAGTGGTTTTTGACCATCAGCGACGCCTCGGGTGAGCCCCTCATCGGCGTCGCCGACGCCATGTCACCGCGCTCGGTCCAGATCGGCAAGGTCGTCTCCTCGAGCTCACGCCCCTTCTACAAGACATGGTGGTTCTGGACCGCCGTCGGGGTCGGCGCGGCGGCCGTGGCCACCACCGCCATCTTGGTCGCCAGGTCATCCGGCGACGGCGGCGGCGGCGTCCCCGACTCGGACCTCGGAGCGGTGGAGCTCCGTTGAGCACGACCGCCGAAGTCGCGAGCTCGCTCGTCTTCGATCGCTACCGCGCGATCCGGCGCCTCGCGGTCGGCGGCATGGGCGAGATCTTCTTGGCGCGGCAGGTGGTGGGCCTCGACCGCCTGGTGATCTTGAAGAGCCTGCTGCCGCACCTCGCGCAGGACCAGGACGCGGTCAATCAGTTCATCAACGAGGCGCGCGTCGCCGCGACGTTGAACCATCCCAACATCGTGTCGATCTACGATGTCGGCTCGTGGCGCGGCGTGCACTTCATCGTCATGGAGTACATCGCCGGCGAGCACCTGGGTCAGGTCATGTCCGCTTTGGCGCGCGATGGCAAAGCCGCGCCAGTCCAGGTCGCGCTGCAGATCGCGCGCGACGCTCTTCTGGCCTTGGACTTCGCGCATCACGCGAAGAACGCGGACGGCCAGGTGATGACCGTCATTCACCGCGACGTGAGCCCGCAGAACGTCATGATCCGCGAAGACGGAGTGGTGAAGGTCGTGGACTTCGGCATCGCCCGCGCCGACGCCATCGCGGCCCGCACCCGCACCGGCATGCTCAAGGGGAAGCTCCCGTACATAGCGCCGGAGCTCTTGCGTGGTCAGCCAGCGACGACACGCTCCGATCAATACGCGGTGGGCGTCCTCGCCTGGGAGATGCTCACCGGCCAGCGCCTCTTCCAGGGCGTGAACGACGCCGCCATCACCACCGCCATCGTCGAAGGCAAGGTCGCCCCACCCTCGAGCATCCGCCCCGAGATCACGCCCAAAGTCGACGAGTGGGTCCTCACCATGCTCGCGGGCAAGCCGGAGGAGCGCTTCGAGCGCTGCTCGGCGGCGGCGCGTGTCGCCACCGCCATCTCCACGGAGCTCTCGGATCCATCCGACGAGCACACGGTGGCCGCGTACATCGGTGAGCTCATCGGCGGCAGCGTCGCGGAGAGGGTGCGCGACCTCACGCCCACCGACGACACGTTGTTGCAGCAGCAGGTCACGCGCACGTCACTCCAGCAGCCGCTTCACACCACCAAGAAGGTGGCGGTCGCCGAGAAGACACGCAAGCACGCCGTCACGGCCGTGGCGGTAGCGCTCGCGTTCCTTTGCACGGCATTCGCCATCGCGTACATGCGCGAGCCCAAGACGGCAGCGGCGCCTCGCCATACCGCGAAGCTCGTGCTCGAGAGCGAGCCCTCCGGCGCGACCGTGACGCTCGGTGAGACCTACTTGGGCGCGACCCCGCTGACGCTCTCCGCCTTCCCCGCCGAGCTCGATCACGACCTGCGCCTGACTCTGCGGGATCACCAACCCGTGAGCGTCGATGTGCGCATGAAGCCCGGCGAAGAGCGCACCATCCGCTTGGATCTCACGCCGCTCGCCAAGGTCGCCGCCCTGGCACACGAAGCGCCGCCGCCGCCCAAGCCGCCAGCGGAAGCGCCGAGCCCCCCGCCGCCCGTCAAGACCAAGCCCACGAAGACCGCGCCGCCCGTGCCCGCCATGGCGGACGGCTTCGTCACCATCCGGACGACGCCGTGGACCAAGGTCACCATCGACGGCCGCAAGCTGGGTGAGACGCCCCTCAACAAGATCGCGCTGACCCCGGGGACGCACACCGTGGTCTTCGACAATCCCGAGGCGAAGATTCACAAGGTGCAGAAGATCAGCGTCACCAGCGGCGACACCAAGAAGCTGGACCTCGACTTCACGCGCTAACCGCTCAAGCGGACTTGAGCGCCGGCCTCAAGGCGACCTGCGGCGCGCTCGCCGGCAAGGTCAGGACCTTGGCATCTTCGCCGGCCGCGCCGAGCGGCGCCATCACCGCGTCGAAGGTGCTGCAGCCGTTCGCGAGGTGCTGATGGAAGAGCTGACCGCGGATCGACACGCGGCCATCCTTCGCCGGCAGCACGTGGAACACCACGTCCGCGAAAGTGGTCAGGAGCTTCGATGAGCGCTCCTTGTCGAGCTTGAGACGCACGCCGCCGCGGTACGCATCGACGTCGAAGTAGAGCGGCACCTTGACGCCGACCGCGCTCTCGAAGGTCTCCTTGATCTGACCGTTCTCGACGCCGAACGTCGCGAGGAACAAGGCTTTGCGTTGGCCCTTGGCGTCGACGATGTAGCGGTTCCAGTGCGTGTCACCCTTACGGTCCTTGCGCAGCTCGTCCTCGACCGGGAACTCGCCGGAGGTGACGGCCTTGGTGCCGATGACGGCGCCGCCGACATACGAGGTGACGTGGATGACGGCGTCGTTCATCGCCTTGGCGATGATCTCGTAGAGCCCCTCGGCCTTCTTGCACGTGCCGACCATCGCCACGTGTGAATCGCCGGTGAAGCTCGTCGGGTTCGCGTAGTAGGCGCGCACCGCGGGGTCCACCTTCGCGAGCTCGTCGGGTGACATGACCTCCGCGAGATCCACGAGCGAGTCGCCGACCGTGTGCACCGCGATGTGCTTGCCTTCGGCGTCGCGCGCGTTGAGGACGCCACCCCGCAGCAACGTGCCGGTGATGCCGCTCGCGGTCGCGAGGCCTTCGAGCATGCGCTTGGTGAGCGTCGCGTCGGTCGGCAGGCCGCGCTCGTCGAGCTCGGGGCCGTTCGAGCCCGTGAGCGCGCCGGTGAAGAGCTTCGTGACCTTGCGCACTTCCTCGCCGAGGAACGGGACGGTGCCGGCCGTGAACAGGGTCTGACGGAAGTGGTCGAACGAGCGGACCAGCGCCTCCTCGTAAGGCAGCTTCTCGGCGCAGGCTTGGTCGTAGACGTCGCGGCCATGCACCATGGCGATGAAGTACGTGGCGAGCGGCGCGAGCGCCGGGTCGCGGATCGCATCGCGCCAGAAGAGCTGCGCCTGCTCGCGGAACTCCGGCGAGTCGAGCTGCTGGAAGTCTTCCATGTGCGCTTCGAACCACAAGCGCTCGATGGTCTGCTTCGACGCCCTACCGCTCTCGTGCGCGTCGACGTAGGCCTGCCACTTCGCCGTCTTGGGGCGGCCGAAGTTATCGACCGGCATGATGAACTGCGGGACCATGCCGTAGGCCTTGTGCTGATGGTACGAGCCCGTGAGCGCCAGCATGTTGGCGCTGTACTCGAGCAGGCCGTTCATCGGCGTCGGGTACTTGGCCTGGAAATCGTGGATGAGATTGCTGCGGACGCGGGCCTGCGCCTGGCGCACCACGCCCAGGATCTCCTTGGCCTGGAAGACGCCATCGGTGCCCGAGACCGGCATCGGCGCGTGGATGGGATCGACGCGGCTGAAGTCCGACAAGGCGAGGCGGTAGCGCGGCAAGTCCATGCCCGCGACGTCACCACGCGGCGGCTCGGCGAAGGTCGCCTTGGCGATCGCCTCGGCGTCGATGGTGCCGATGCCCGCCGGCAGCTCGAGGTCGAGCGCTTCACGCAGCTCACGGCGCTCGGCGCGGCTCACGTCCACCGCGATGGCGTCCGCTTTGGCGACCTTGGGGTGAGCCCCGAAGAAGAAGGTGCCGAGCATGCCCCAGAAGCCGAACCACCACTCACGGGTGAGCGGGTTACGGTAGTCCGAGCCGTTACGGAACGACGCTTCGTTCCACTGCATGCCGATGGTGCCGCGCTTCACCAGGTCGCGCGTGACCGCCAGCGGATAGAAGCGCGCGACGACCGACGGCTTGGTGCCGTTGTCGAGCTCGGCCTCGCAGGTGCGCAGGGTGTCGACGTAGGCGTCGACGACCTTGCGGTAGGACTGCGGTGAGATCTGGTAGAGCTTGCGGAAGGTCGGCGACAGCGTCGCGTGCTTGTAGTCGGCGATGTGCGCGCGCAGGAACGCTTCCTCGATGACGTCGCGCGGGGCGCCGCTGCGGACCGCCGCGACATATGCTCGCCATAGCGGACCACGGGGCTTGCCTTCCTTGTCGACGGGATGCGCCTGGCTGTAGTCGTAGGCGAGCAGCGGCATGACGCCGAAGGTCTCGTTGATGGCCCAGCCCGAGAAGAACGCCGACAGCGAGCGGCCGCCGGTGGACGGGTACTTGGTGAAGAACTCGCGCACCTCGTTGGCCAGGCGGTAGCCCTCTTCGTTGGACGCATCGTAGAGGGGCTTGGCCAAGCGCAGCATCTCTTCGACGCTGTAGTCACGAGCTGGCGGCGTGATGGCGGTGAGATCCCACTCCTCGCGGGTCTGCTGCCAGAGGCGGCGCAAACCTTCGTGCGCCTGCGCGGTGGTGCCGTCGTGGACGCCCTTGGCGAGATACTCATCGAGCGCGGCGCGGGCGTCCTTGGTGAAGGAGCCACCGTGCGTGTCACGCAGGCGCGTGAGCGCGTCTCGGCCGGCGGTGCATTTGTCGTTCAGGCGCGCGCGGTGCGCGAGCTGCCAGACCTCGTGGGTGTCGACGCGGTCGTCGCGCAGCAGCTTGTCGATGAGGCTCTGCGGCAAGACCTGCGCGGCAGGCGGCGGCAGGCACTTCGCTCCCTCGCTCTTGGGGAGCAGCGGCAAGCCGAGCTCCTTGGCGACCATGTTCATCGCCGGGCCGACGCCCTGCTTTTCACCCTGCTCGAGGGCGAGCTTCACCTCACGCTTGTTCAGCTCACCGTCGTTGATGCCCGCGAAGTTGAAGCGGCGCAGCCAAGTGACGCCCTTGACGGTCTCGGCCGAGTCGGCGCCGTGGAAGGCGCGCTTCACGTGGGTCAGCCAGCCCTCGACCTGGGCGAGGCGCAGGGCCGGCTCGTCGCCCACCATGAGCATGTCGCGTACGCCTTGGCGCGCCAGCGCTGCCCGGTACTGGACCGGAATGTCCTTCAAAAGGACGAGCTGACCGTGGCTGGTGATACGCGCGCTCGCACGGAGCTGCGCGCAAAGGTGTGCCGTCACGCGGTCGACCGCGTGCAGTGATGCTAGTGATGGCATGGGATTGACCCAAGAATCGGCAGGGCTCGCGTGCGAGTTGCGAACTTTGCTCACCCGCTCAGGACTTGAACGGCATGACCTGTGTCATGAGCCAGCCAAGGCTCCACCAGAGCCCCGCTCCTCCAGCCAAGACGCCGAGAACGAAGGCGATGATCGCAATGGAGACTGGGCTCGTGCGCTTTGGCGGCGGGGGACGCACCATTTCGCTGGTTTCGGCGGTCTCGGCGGCCACCTCGTAAGCCTCGAGGACCTGGCGGACTTCGACGACCCGGTGCTGGCTCAAGCCCTTCAGGATGGCGTCACGCAGCTCTTCTGGGTCGCTGAAGCGCTCCTTGGGCTTGATGGCGAGGCAGCGCCGCATGAGCGCGACGAGCTCGTCGGTGAGCGCCGGCGCCCAGCGGCGCGGGTCGATGAAGTCACCCCGGCCGAAACGCCCATCGCCCGCGACCGCCGCCTCGTACGGCAAGCGCCCGGTCGTAAGGTTGTAGAGCACGGCGCCGACGGCGAAGATGTCGCAGCGGTGGTCGAGGTTGTGGCCCTCGAGCTGCTCGGGCGCCATGAAGCCCGGGGTGCCGATGGCCTGGGTGTGCGAGGCGATCTCGTCGACGCCCAAGAGCTCGCTCTCCTCGAGCACCTTGATGATGCCGAAGTCCGCGAGGACGATGCGCCCCCGGTGCAGCAGGATGTTCTCGGGCTTGATGTCGCGGTGCACCACCTTGAAGCGATGCGCGTGATGCAAGGCGAGCGACAGCTCGTGCGCCACGCACAGGGCGGTGCGCTCACGCATCGGGCCGCGCTGCAGCAAGGTCTCGTAGAGGTTCTTGCCGGGGACGTACTCGAGCACGAGGTACAGATCGCCGCCCTCGCGGCCGCTGTAGTCGTAGAGCTCGACGATGTTGGGGTGCTTGAGCACCGCGATGGCGCGCGCCTCGAGCTCGAAGCGCTCGCGCGTGCGCTCGTCCACTTTGGCGGCCAAGACCTTGATGGCCACTTCGCGGTTCAGCTTGGGGTCGGTCGCGAGATACACGCGCCCCATCGCGCCCTGCCCCAGCAGCCGCTCGATGCGGTAACGGTCGATGGCGATGGTCTTGGTCATCAGTAGTTGTTCGAGAGCAGCACGAAGAAGCCGTCGACGCCCGCGTCGGGCCCGAGCCCATGACCATAGCCGAAACGCAGCGTGGTGAAGATGCTGTAGGCGATGGTCAGCCCCAGGCGCGCCTCCGCCCCGACGGAGTAATGCGTCCCTTCGTGCAGGGCGGCGGGCTTGTCGGCGATAGCGGCCGCGTCGAGAAAAGGCGCGACGTGGAAGGTGCGAAAGAAGATCGGCAGCGTGTCGATGCCCCGATAGACGTCGAAGATCGGGAAGCGGTACTCGAGGTGGCCTTCCACGAGGCAGTTCCCCGAGTACGGCGTGAGCGGAAAGCCACGCAGGGCTTGCGCCGCGGCGAGGCGCCCCGAGAGCGCGTCGAGGATGAGGTTGCGCGACGGGAGACCCGCGATGCTGAAGAGCCGCCGCCGGTCATAGGACGACACGCCGTAAGCGCCGTAGAGGTTCACCGAGAGCACGTGGCGCTTGAACCACGGGTTCGTCAGATAGCCGCTGAAGTCGATGCTGCCGAGGCGCGAGCTGTACTGCGAGCCGAGCCACGGCTCCTCGACGCGGCCGCCCAGCGACACGACGATGCCGTCCTGCGGGCTGATCGAGCCCAGGTACGAGCGCGTGTTCGAATAGGTGAGCGTGGCGGCGAACGAGTTGAACCAGCCGAACTCCGGCGGGGCCACCGGCGTCACCGGCTCGGTGGGCGCTTCGTACTCATCGCGATAGCGGACATTGTACGAGAGCCCTAGCGACAGCGCGTTGAAGAAGCGGCGGTAGAGCGGAATGCTGGTCGAGAGCGAGCCGTAGTACTGCTCTTCCTCGACGTACTGGGTGATGCCGCTCGCGGTGCGCACGGGTACGGCGGCGAAGCCCAGCGAGCGCTGCAAGCTCAGGTTGAAGCCGTAGCGGAAGGTCTGGTTCTGGTAGATCGCGACGAAGCTGTTGAAGTGCGAGTCGGTGCCCCAGGTGTACTGCAAGTCGAAGGCGTGACGTCCCAAGGCGTCGGCGCCGGTCACCTCGAAGCCGATGGTGTCGCCGCGCGGGTCTTGCCCCAGGATCGGCAACCAGGCACGCGGGTAGACGCTGCCCCACGGTGAGTACGGCTTCGAGGGATAGCTCTCGAGGCGCGTGTGCTGCTGGGGCTCCGGGCGCAGCACGCTGTCCGCTTCGGCGGCAGGCCAGGTGTCGCTGTCGGCGAGCACGATGCGTGACAGGTCGAAGCCCTCGGAGTCGTAGCTGCGGTAGACCAAAAAGGTGCCGTCGGGTGACGGCTGCGGATCGAAGGCGCCGCCGAGGACGCGCGTGAGCCGGCGCACCTCGCCGCTCGCGACCGACATGGCGTAGATGTCGAAGACGCCAGTGCGGTCGGAGTGGAAGTAAATCCACTTGCCGTCGGGCGAGTAGATGGCGCCGCTGTCGACGGCGCGGTCGAAGGTGAGCTGGCGCACCTCGCGGCTCGCGACGTCGACCGTGAAGAGGTTGCGCTCTCCGGCCTTGAAGGCGCTGAACACCACGGTCTTCCCGTCGGGCGAGAAGTGCGGGTTGTAGACGTTGGTGGCATCGCCGAGATCGGCGAGCACGGAGACGTTCTCGGGGTTCGCGACCTCGAGGATCCGCAAGAAGCTGTGGCCGCCGTCGTTGCTGCCGAACACCGCGTGGCTGCCGTCATCATCGACGTCGAGACCGAAGGCGCGCATGCTCTCGGTGAGGCGCTCCTTGGCGCCGGACTCGAGATCGACGCGGAAGAGATCGCCGAACACGTAGTAGACGTCGCTGATCTCGTTCTGCACCACGAGCACTTCGCGCTGGCTCGGCATCACCGCGAGCTCCGCGGCGCCGTTCAGGCGGCAGACGACGCGCTCCTCGCCCGATGGCTCACGGATGCGCAGGCGCGTCTGGTCGCCGATGGGTGACTCGAAGAAGATGATGCGGCCGTCTTGCATGACGCGGGCGCCGCCGATGTCCTGCCCACGGCGCGTGAGCCGCTCGCCTTCGACATGGCCCGCCTCGCGGATGGCGACCTCCTGTGCGTGATAGCGGGCACGCGTGTCGCTCATGAACTCGTCATAGAGCGCGCTGTACTCCTGTCCGGTCGCTTTCGTGGACGTGACGTTCAGGCCGTACGGGATGATCTGGCTGCCGTAGTCGTGGCCGATGTCGCGCAGCGTGCTCTCGCCATAGTGCAGACGGATCCAGTCGAGGAAGTACGCGCCATAGAGATACGCCGAGGTACCTTGCGGCCAGCGCAGCGGCGAGCCGGTGATCTCGTCGAGCGCCATCTCGCGGCCACGCAGCACTTGCATGCGCAGGAGCATGTCGAAGTAGCTGCTGCGCAGACGGCCACGTGAGGTGAGATCGGTCTCGAAGTAGACCGCGAGGCCCTCCGTGAACCAGCTGGGCTGCGCCGCGTTCGGCACGAGCACGCGGCCGAACACCGCGTTCACGAGCCGTGGCAGCCCGTGGATCTGATCGATGTGCACGTCATGCACGAGCTCGTGGGTGATGAGCAGGTTGAGCCAGTCGTCGTAGTCCGAGAGCACCGAGGTGTCTTCGGGGGCGACCGCGTTCAAGCCGATCAAGTTGTACGGATAGGCGCGCGAGAAGCCGTTCGCCGAGTCGGTCTCGTCATCGAGGACGATGTCGATGGGCGTCTTCGGCCGCCACTCGAGGCGCTGCGTCATGATCGCGAAAGCGTTCTCGGCGCGGCGCGCGGCCGCCAGCGCCTCCACGTACAGACCGCGCGGATAGTGCAACCGGAAGCTCGGGCTAACTACGGTGTGCCATTCGAGAGAAGGGTCGTACGCGCTAGCGGACAAAGGGAAATTCGCGCCGGCCGCCACGAGCGTCCACGAGAGCAGGCGGGCGAAGACTGAACGGCGGCTCATTTTTTATCGACGCCTACCGGAAAGCCTGCAATGATCGGCCTCGTGCCAGAGCTTTCTGTCCTCGTTGTCGACGACGACCCGCGTCTGCTCCACGCGCTGCGGAACGAGCTTGGCAAGCGCTACGACGTCATCACCGCGAGCGACGGCGCGACCGCGCTCGACAAGGCGCGTCAGACGCCGCCCGACGTCGTGGTCACCGACGTCATCATGCCGAACCTCGACGGCCATGCTCTCTGTCGCACGCTGCGCGCCGAGCCCGCGTTCCGCACCACCTCGGTGATCGTCATGAGCGGCCGCACCGGCACCGACGCCGTGGTCGCGGCGCTCGAGCTCGGCGCCGACGACTGCATCGCGAAGCCGTTCGAGGTGCGCGAGCTGGTCGCGCGCATCGACGCCCAGGTACGCTCGCGCCGCATGGAGCGCTCGCTGGTCGAGCGCGAGACCCGACTCGCCGCCATCGGCACTCTGGCGAGCTCGGTGGTTCATGACGTACGTAACGGCCTCACTGCGCTGCTCGCCCGCGCCGACTTTGCCCGTACCAAGCGGGGCAACGCGGCCGTGGAGAAGGACCTCACCATCATCGAGGGCTTGGCGGTCCGGCTCAACCGCAATTTACAGGACATCCTCGATTTCGCACGCGGCGATGACGTGATCTTGAAGCGCCGCCCGGTGAGCGTCGCCGACTTCTTCGGACGTCTCCAGGACGAGCTGGCGAGCAGCTTCGAGCACGGCGCCGTCGGCCTCTTCGTGAGCATCGAGGGCGACGCCAGCATCGAGGTGAGCTGCGACGCCGACCGCCTCCACCGCGCGGTCGAAAACCTCCTGCTCAATGCCCGCACGGCGGCGATCGCCAGCAAGCGCAGGCCGGCGGTGGTCGAGGTGCACGTCCAGATGGCCCCCGACGAGCTCCATGTGGTCGTCGACGATAGCGGCGATGGCATCGGCCCCGAGCATCTCCAAACCTTGTTTGGCGCATTCCAGTCCCACGGTAAGACGGCGGGCACCGGCCTTGGCCTCGCCACGGTCCGCAACATCGTGCGCGCCCACGGCGGCGAGGTGCACGTACAAGGCACGGGACCGCTGGGTGGGGCCCGCTTCCATCTGTGGATCCCGAACATCCCCGCGGTGAAGAGCTAGTACTCGGTGAGAAAACGCAGCACGCGCTGCTCGATGAGGCTGCGCTGCTCGATGGGCGCGACGTGGCTGCCTTCGGGCACGACGAAGAGCGTGGCGTTGGGGAGCAAGTGCGCCATGCGCTCCGAGAGATGCACCGGGGTCACCGTGTCGCGCTCACCAGCCACCACCAAGGACGGGGTGTGGATCTCGGGGAGGCGCGTCTCGAGGGTGTGCTCGCGCGCGTCGTCGAGGAGCCGCATGAACACACGGATGTCCATTTTAGCGACATGATCGAAGTACGGCTGGAAGTCCTCGCGGCGGATGAGATGGCTCGCGACCTCGCGTGACTCGGCATACGAATAGACCAAGTCCCAGGCGGCGGCGCGGCTCCAGAAGCGCTGCGCCACCTCGGGGAAGCGGCGGACGATGCGCATCAAGTACGGGAAGGCGCGGTTCGCGAGATCGTTGCCGTGGATGTTGTCGAGCGGGCGGCCGTAGCTGCCGCACACCAGCACCGTCGAGAGCAGGCGCTGCGGCGCCGAGAGCGCCATCTCGAGCGCGACCTGCACGCCCATCGAGTGGCCGAAGAGATGCGCCTCTTCGATGGCGAAGGCGTCGAAGACACGCGCCAGGTCCCGCGCGTACATCTTCACGCCGACGTTCGGATGCGTGCCGGGTACCAGGCTGTTGCCGTGGCCGCGGTAGTGCCAGTGGATGACGCGATAGCGTTCGGCGAGACGCGGCGACATGTAGCGCCAGATGAAGCCGTCGCAGGCGAGCCCATCGCACAACACGACCACGGGGCCCTTCGGTTGGCCCATCTCGCTGGCGTAGACGCGTACGCCGTCTCCGACATCGACGTAGCGCTCGATCATGGCGGGGCAAGCTTGGTAACGCTGAACGAGTACGTGAGCATGAGCGTCATGGAGTCGGCGACCACGATGACCACGTCACCCTCCGCGGGCCGCCGCGGGAGGGAGTAGGCTTGCGCGCCCGCATCCGCTAAAACGGACACGACCGCGGGTGACAGATCGGGCAAGGTCGCGCGCCCGACCTCGCCGGCCGCGAGATCGACGACCTCGTTGCTGCCGTCGGCGCCAAAGTCGAAGCTCACAGCGCCCGTGGTCGTGGCATTGACGACCCGCATGGCGCCGAG
>JBDHVB010000099.1:0-18971 GCA_039809465.1 Myxococcota bacterium | reverse complement strand
CGCGCCCGAAGACCTTCGAGCTTCCGTTCTCGGCAGCTCGTTCTGGAACAAGCGCGCCGGAAGCAATTCCAGGCGCAGGCCCCTGAGCCCCCGTGCCGGCTCGAGAGTGGCCGCTCGAGCGAACGGTTCTAAGGAGCGACGAGCTCGGCCAGGGTGTCCGCCTGCAGCCGCCCCGCGAAGGTGGGGACCAGACGTGTGCCATCGCGGCGCGCCAAGCCTTCCGCCAGCGCCGCGGCGGAGCCCGCCTCGAGGTCGAAGCTCGCGAATGGCTCGGCCGCAAGATCGATGCCGTCGGCGAGCCGCAGACCCGTGAGGATGCGCTCGCGCACCAGGTCGAGCGCGGTCAGCTCCTCGCGGAACGTGACGAGCAGCTTCTCGTCGGGCTCGGTGCTGGTGAACAGCTTCACGTAGCGGTCGGGATGGCGGACGGTCTCCCAGCGCACGCCGCGCCGCCAGCCCTCGCGCCGGAAGCTGTGCGCTCCTGGCCCCAGGCCGAGATAGGGCGTGCCGTGCCAGTAGCTGCTGTTGTGCAGAGCCTCGTGGCCGGGCTTGCCGAAGTTCGAGACTTCGTAGTGGCGATACCCAGCCGCCGTGAGGCGCTCGGCGATGCGCGTGAACATCGCCGCTTCGGTCTGCTCGTCGACGGGCGTCATGGTGCCACGGGCGCGCGCGCGAAAGAACGGCGTGCCCTCGTGGTACGTGAGGCCATAGAGCGACACGTGCTCTGAGCTCATCGCGAGCACCGCGTCGAGGTCGACGTCTAGCTCCGCCATGCCCTGCCCCGGCACCGCGAAGATGAGATCGATGCTCATCTCGCCGAAGCCCGCCTCACGCACCGCGATAGCGGCATCACGGCTCGCCGCCGCGTCGTGGGTGCGCCCGAGCGTCGCGAGCAGCCGGTCGTGGGTCGACTGCCAGCCGAGGCTCACGCGGGTGACTCCGGCGCGCCGGTAGCCCTCGAGCGACGCGCGCGTCACGGTCCCGGGGTTCGCCTCGAGCGTGACCTCGAGCGGCTCTCCCGGAATGCGCCGGCGAATCGCACCGATGATGCGCGCGATGGTCTCGGGCGGCGCGAGCGACGGCGTGCCGCCACCGAAGTACAGCGTGCGCAGGCCGCCTGCGAATTCGGGCAGCCTCATGGAGAGCTCGTTCTCGACCGCTAAAGCAAACTGCTCCCACGGCGGTTCCCTGCGCACCGCCACGTTGAAGTCGCAGTACGGGCAGACCGCCGGACAGTATGGAACGTGAACGTAGACGCCGAGCGGATCAGGTGCGGACATCGACGACGCGCAGTCGGCCGAGCAGCATGACGATGCGCGCCTGCTCCGCCGGACCACCATCGGCGAGCTTCACGTGGGTGACGTCGGCGATGGGTTGATTCCAGGTGGGGTCGACCGCGTACCAGGCGCCGCCGGCGAAGACCTCGGCCCAGGCGTGCCAGCCAAAGCCGTGTCCAGGCTGCCAGTAGGCGATGCCCACCGCGACGCGCGCCGGGATGCCGATCGAGCGGGCCAGCGCCACGAACAGCACGCTGTGCTCGGTGCAGTCACCGCGGCGCGACTTCAACGCCTCGAGCGCGTTCGAGTACGCTGGAACGTACTCGTCCTCGACGTAGGCATAGACGAACTGCGCGAGACGCGTGGTCGCGGTGTACACGTCGCTCGCATCACCGACGGCGGTCTTCGCCGCCGCGATGATCTCCGGATCGGTGCTCTGCACGAACGCGGTGGCGGCGAGGTCGGCGGGCGACTCGGCCGGGAGCGGCGTGCCGGGAGTGAACGGCGTCTTGGGCGGGGCGTCCTTGCTCAAGGTCAGCACCAGGTCTTCACCGCTCGCCGCGACGGCCTGGCGCTTGGACGACGGCGGCCGGGCGTCACCGAAACCGCTGAAGCGGACAGTGAGCTTCTTGAGGTCCGCTTGCTTCTCGATGGGCTTGGGCGTCGCGACGACGGCGCTCACCAGGAGATCCTGGCTGTAGTCGAGCTTCTTCGCCTCGTCGGGCGCCTCGAGGCGCGCCACGAAGAAGCCACCGATGCGCGACTCGAGCGTCTTGCCCTTGGCATCGACCCAGGCGCTCTCGGCGATGCCGAGGTCCGGGTACTCGGTGTCGATCTTCACGACCTCGGTCTCGACGCCGCCGAAGGCCTTCTTCTCGGTGGCCGCGATGATGTGATGGGCCACGACGATCTTCTGGATCGACGGGTCGTAGCGCTTCGAGGTCGCCTTCTCACCGACCTTCTGGCGCCGCGCGAGCTCCTGCAGCTCGAGCGCGTCGTCGAGCGTCTCTTCGACGTCGATCTCCTCCGACGAGCTCTTGCCCCCGGCGGTGGTGGTGACCTTGAGCTTGCCGCCAGCGCGCTCGCCCACGACCGACACCGAGCCAGTCGCGGCGCTCTGCGAAAAGCCGATGCGCGTGAGCTTTCGGTCCGCGCCGTACGCGCGCTTCTCGTCGAAGCGCACCTCGGACACCTGCCCCATGCCGCCGACCTTGGCGTAGAGCTCGGTCGAGAGCACGCCGTCCTGGGTGAAGGAGCTGCGCATCCAGCCGACCTTCTGGCCCTGGAAGTAAATGCCGTAGTAGTCGTCGAACGCTGGAATGTCCGCGAAAACGGGCGCGGCCGGCGGCGCTGGCTCGGCGTCGGCCGGCAGCTTGGGAGCATCGGCCCCGACGGGCGGTGAAGCGGGACGGTCTTTACAGGCAGCGGCGGCAAAAACGAGGGCAAGCGCGAGGAGTCGTTTCATGACGGCGCGCACCATAGAGGACGGAGCGGCAACCGACAACAACGCGGGACCATGAGACGGGCAGGACCGCGGATTGGGGTAGAGCGCCTGCTACTTGCTTGCGGTGCTCTCGACGACCCTGGTGACCTTCACGAAGTCTGGTGTGAACTCGGCGCCCTCGGCCTGGGTGGCGGCGACGTTCAAGTAGATGGTGGGCTTGGTGTCGACGACGAATACGCCGAGCGACAGGCCGCGCACCACGTAGTCCGCGACGCCGGACATCGACAGGACCTTGCTCTCGCGGGCCGCGGAGACCAATGCGGCCACGTCGCTGTCGAAGCCGCTGCACACGTAGAGCACGTCGATGCCTTGGTCGCGGATGGCGGCTTTCAGGCTGCCGGGGCCGCCGTAGGCGAGGCGCGCCACGCGAAACGGCAGGCCGCGGATCGAGTAAGACTCGAGGGCCTGGAAGGCGCGGAAGATGTCGTTCGACATCGTCTCGGAGTCCTGGTTGTCCGGACGGTAGAGCACCGCGAGGACGATGGCCTCCCCAGCGCGCTCCTTGAGCTCCTTGTTGTAGGCGAGCGCGCGCGTGAGGATCGACGCCTGACGCGAGCCCGGCACGACGTCTTGGGCGCGTACGGCCGAAGCCTGGAGCGAGAGACAAAGTCCCAGGGCACCGCCGAGCAACAGGCTCCACGGGCGGGTACAACCCAGTAGTTTGCGGGTTGTTGGGCTCACGCGCGTGCCGGTGCTGGTACTCCCATGATCATCGTTTTGACCTGCTGCGCGTTGCGGTCGAGCGTCGCCAGGTGCGCGATGAGCTGTGCCTCACCTCGGCCGGCGAAACGCTCGAAGGAAACACCGATACCCGGTGGCTCACCTTCGTGGCGCGGAAGGTCGACGCGAATGACGCGTCCGGAAGCTTCGACTGGTTGGCCGCTCTGGTCGAAGCGCAGCTGCACGCTGACCTCTTCGCCCACCGGCGGCATTTGCTCGCAGCGCAGCATGAGACCGCCGCGCGAGATGTCCATGGCCTCGCCCGCGAAGACGCGTCCGGCATAGCGGAGCTCGAGCGGGAAGGTGGCGGGATAGCGGATGAACGAGCGGCCGAGGCGCGTGTCGCCAAGCAAGCGGTTCAGGGTCTCGGCGAGGACCACCGTCGAATCGCTGCGCAAACGCACGGCGCTGCGGTCGGCATCGAGCCCGACGATTTGCGTCTGCGTCTCGGCCGGGACGAGGTACAAGATGGGCACGAGCCCCATGCCTGGGCGGCCGCGCACCTGCGAGGCGAAGAAACGGTCGGCGGGTGACGGCGGGAAGGCGTCGTAAACGAACGCGTCGAAGGTGGTCTGGTCGGCGCGCTCGATGGCCTCGGCGCCGTTCGAGACGATCTCCACGGAGTAACCGCGGTCGGCGAAGCCCTGCGCGATGATGTGCGTGAACGAGCTGTCGCGGGTCATGACCAGGATCTTCGTCCGCGATACCGGACGCGACTCGGTGACGGTGGGCTCGGCGATGGCGACGCGCGCCGAGCCCGTGACGGCGCCACGCACCGCGGTGAGCACGCGCTCGATGTTGAACGGCTTGAACAGCAGGTCGACCGAGCCGATGGCGTCCGCGTTACGGATCCAGGCGGTGTCGAGGCCCTCGCTGACGGCGACCACCGGGATGGTCTGCTGCGCCGGCGCCAGGGCACGCACGAACTGCTCGGCGTTGAAGGTGGGGAGACCGACGTCCGCTAAAACGACATTCGGGGCGTGCGCGCCGACCACCATGCTCGCGAGCTGATCGATGCGGGTCGCGAGATCGACGCGGTAGCCACGCGACGAGAGCAGCTCGGTGAACGCGGCATGGGCGCGCTCGTCCTCCGAGAGCACCACGACGCGCTGACCCGAGCCACGCGCGGCGCTGCCGCCAGCCAAACCTTCGCGGAGCTGCAGCTCCTGGATGTGCTCGCGCAGGAAGACCTTGCGGACCATCGCCGCGACCGCGAGGGCCATGCCCGCCGGATCGGGGATGAAGGGGCGCAGCGCGAAGTACATGGCGCGCGCGTTCGGGAAGCGATCGTTGGGCTTGCGCTCCAAGGCCTTGAGCATCAGGTCCTCGAGGCCCTGCGGAATGCCCGGGTTGATCTTCGAGGGGCGCGGGATCTTCGCCTTCTTGTTGAGGCGCATGATCTTCTCGGCGTCGTCGCCGTCGAAGAGGCGCTCGTTGCAGAGGATCTCGAACATCATGACGCCCATCGCGAACAAGTCGGCGCGCTGATCGACGGGCTCACCGGCGAGCTGCTCGGGGGCGAAGTAGCCCGCCTTGCCCGCGGTCTCGCGCGTCTTCTCGGCTCGGCCGGCGGTCATCGAGGCGACGCCGAAGTCACCGAGCTTCACGCGGCCGTCGTACGACAGGAAGACGTTCGCGGGGTTGATGTCGCGATGCACGAGCGCCAAGCGGTTGCCGTCGCCATCACAGAGGTCGTGTGCGTACGACAGCCCCTTCAAGACCTCGCCGACGAGGTACATGGCGACCGGCAGCGGCAACGGGATCTTCGCCTTCTGGCAGCGCGTGAGCATGTTCTCGAGATCGCGGCCGTCGATGTACTCCATCGCGATGAACAGCTTGTCATCCTGCACGCCGCCCTCGAAGGTCTGCACGATGTTGGGATGCTTGAGCATCGACAACACGTAGGCCTCGTGGCGGAAGAGCTGAATGACCTTCGGGTCGTGCGACAGCTCGGGGTGGAGGATCTTGATGGCGAACGTGGTCTCGGCGTAACGCGGATGGATGTGGCGCGCGCGCATCACCTTGGCGACGCCACCAGCGCCGACTTCTTCGATCAGTTGATACGGGCCGAAGAATTCGGGATTGGTCGCGGGAGCTTGCTGTTGGGGCCGCGCCACCGGGAGCGGGACGTCAGGGATGTCGACGTCGAGTCCGTCCAGCAGGTTGAGCGCGTCTTCCATGTAGCGTCACACACTGTAACAAGCGCTTGAGGATGGGGCACGCAAGAAGCGGCCCAAAAGAGGCAATCAGTGAAGGTCAGAGTTGTCTACCTCGGCGGCAGCCGTCTGCAAACTGGATGTGCGGCCGAGGATGTGGATGTGGTCGCGCCTGCGACCATTCATACGGTCGTCTCGGAAGTGGTCGTACGCCACCCGTCTCTCGAGCCGCTCTTGAAAAGTGTCCGATGGGCCTGCAATCACACGCTCGCCGAGCTGGACGCGCCCGTTCACGAGGGTGACGAGGTGGCACTCCTCCCCCCGGTCGCCGGCGGCTCCTCGCGCAGCTCGGTCACGGCCGAGGCCATCGACGTCGGCCGGGCGATCGACGCGGTGCGTAGCCCCACCGCTGGGGCGGTGGTAACGTTCATCGGTACGGTACGTGACAACACACACGGACAGCGTGTCAGGCAAATCACCTATGAGATCTACGAGCCCATGGCGAGCCGTGAGCTCGACCGCTTGGCGGTGGAATGCGAGCGCGAGTGGCCGGACGCGCGCATCCACGTCGTGCACCGCCATGGCGTACTCGCCGTCGGTGAGATCGCCGTGGTCATAGCCGTGGCCTCGCCGCACCGAGACTCCGCTTTCGCGGCGTGTCGCGCCATGCTCGAGCGCATCAAGACCGACGTCCCCATCTGGAAGAACGAGCTCGGCGAGGGCGGTGAGTCCTGGGTCGGCTGGGGAGGCGGCTGAGCATGGCGCGCGTCGGCCAACGCCCCAGGGCCTCGACAGGCACGGAGCTCCCGGACGCGGCACCCGCGCGCGGCGTATCGCGACCCAGCGCGCGCGCTCCGATCGCCGAGACTACGATCGGCGCCATCGAGACGCGCGCCATCATGCCGCGCGTCACCTTCCCGGATCTCGCGAGCAAGACCCGTTCGTTCGAGCGTACACTCGGCGACGTCAAGGGCGAAGGCTCGCAGCAGAACCTCGTGCTCGTCTCGCCGGAGACCCAAGCGCACGTGGTGCTCGAGGCGTATCCCAAGCACGCCGCGAAGCGCATGGTCGCCATCGTGCAGCCCCACGAGAACATCGCCGGAGGCTTCTGGTGGACGTCGGCGGGCGGCATCACCAACCTCGCCGGCTCGAAGCCCGAGCTCATCCGCGATGGCGGCCTCACCGGCACGAAGGTCGGCATCACCGCGAACAAGACGGGGTCGTTCTCCTTCGAGATGCCCATCCTCGACAGCGCGCGTTGCCACCGCGACCGCGCGACCTTGGGTCACGACGACCGCACGGCGCTGCGCGAACGGATGCAGGCGCGATGCGGCTTGCCCGAGGGCTCGATCCGCACCCGCATCGTCGCGCAATCGGCGAGCCGCGTCGTCTTCGAGCGCGAGTCCATCGGGCGGCGCATGGACGGCGCGCCCGATCACACGCACCGCATGATCGTCGAGGCGGGCGCCGGCACCACCCTGACCGTTAGCGCGGACAACGAGGTGCGCGTGACGTCGGCCGGCAAGCCCCGCATCTCCGTTGCCTACCTGAGCGACGTACCGCCCGCGACGCCCTTCGCGCCGCTCGAGCTGCTGAGTGATGTTGCGCGCCAGGCCATCCTCGTGGACATCGAGCGCGCCAAGACCGGCCAGCTCCCGCCCCACGAGACCGCGAGCCTCGGCGGCGCCATCCGCGCGCTCGAGGATCTCTCGTCGCTCGTCTTCAAGGAGAAAGCCCTCGCCGGCGGCTGGCGCTTCCTCACGTACTTTGGCCGCGACACGCTGCAAACCTTGCAGATGCTCATGCCGCTCCTCGACGGCGAGGTCGCCGAGGGCATCTTGCAGGCGGCGCTCGAGCGCTTGGGTGAAGACGGCAAGGTCGCGCACGAAGAGTCGAACAAGGATCAAGCGGCGCACGAGCGCCTCGAGCACATCGCCAAGCACGGCGGCACGCTGGACCTCACGAAGGCCGAAGAGCGCATCTGCGACCGCAAGATGGTCGACGACGACTTCATGCTCGTCTCGACGCTCCACGATTACGTGATGAGCCCGACGCTCGACGCCGCGAGACGCGACGCGTTCCTCGAGCGCAACCGCGCGCGCATCGGCGACGTGGTACGGCAGATGAGCGAGCGCGGCGCAGCGAGCAACGCCGACGACGTGAAGAAGTCGCTGGGCTTCATCACGCGCAAGGCGAAGGGCTTCGCGGAAGATCCTTCGGACCCCACGAAGCTCGTGCGCTTCATGACGGGCATGCCGGTCGGCAGCTGGCGCGACTCGGAGGTCGGCGAGGCTGGCGGGGTGTTCTCGAGCAGCATCGATCTCGAGCTCGTCCCCTCGGCCCTCGAGAAGGGCGCGGCGCTCGCGCGCTTCATGGACATGCCGTCGGCGAGCCTCGAGCGCTATGCCGCCGTCTGGCGCACCCACGCGCGCGACATCTTCACCATCAAGCTCACCCAAGACGAGATGCGCGAGCGCCTGGCGTGGTTCATGAAGGAGCTCGCCACCGATGACGAGCGCGCCTTCTTCGGCTCACGCACCATCGAGCCGTACGTCCACGTCGACGACTTCATCGCCGGCTCGCCGCTCACCGGCCGCTTCAAGGACGGCATCAGCTACCCGGCGATCTCCCTCGACGCCAAGGGCGGGCGCATCCCGGTCATGTCGTCGGACGGTCTGTTCGGCTTGCTCGGCGCGAAGCCACGCCCGGACGCGGTGCGCTCGATCTGCGAGCTCCTGACCCTGCCCTATCCGCTGGGCCTCGCCACCGAAGCCGGCATCCTCATCACCAACGCCGCGCTCGCGAAGGACGCGCACATCTACGACATGATGGGCCCAGGCCGCTATCACGGAACGCTGGTCTGGACGTGGCTGCAGGCGCTCGGCATCGCGGCGCTGAGTCACCAAGCCAAGGTGCTGGACGCCGCCGGCTACAAGGACGAAGCCGCGATCGCCCGCGACACGGTGCGCATCATCAAGAAGCTCGCCGCGAAAGCCGGGCCGCTGCAGACCAACGAGCTCTATGGTTATGGCTTCGACAAAGGCGAGATCGTCGCCAAGGCGCTCGTCGGCAAGGAGAACGAGCCCTACGACTCGTGGCCCGGCAACGCGACTCAGCTCTGGGCAACGGCGCTGCCGATGCTGGTATGGGCGGACGCGCGGCGCCTGCTGTAATTTTTCACGCTGTGTCTTCCGCGAACTGCAGCTCGACCAGCCGCTTGTAGAGCCCGTCACGCGCCATCAGCTCCGCGTGATTGCCCTCTTCGACGATCTGCCCGCGTTGCAGCACGATGATGCGATCCACCTTGCGAACCGTCGACAGGCGATGCGCCACGATGATCGAGGTGCGCTCCTCGAGCAGGACATCCAAGGCGTGATCGATGCGCGCCTCGGTCTCCGTGTCGACGTTGCTGGTCGCCTCGTCGAGCACCAGGACCTGCGGGTTGGTCACCATGGCGCGCGCGAACGCCAAGAGCTGCCGCTCGCCCGCCGAGAAGTTCGAGCCCCACTCGGCGACCTCGGTGTCGTAGCCCTTCGCGAGCTTACGCACGAAGTCGTCCGCCGCGACGAGCCTGGCGGCCTCCATCACCTTCTCGGGTGACGCGTCCGCTCCAAAGGACAGGTTCTCCATGACCGTGCCAGAGAAGAGATGCACGTCTTGCAGCACCACGGCGAAGGCGCGGCGCAGCGAAGTGAGCTCGAGCTCGCGGATGTCGACACCGTCGACGGTGACGCGGCCCTTCTGCGGCTCGTAAAAGCGCGTGAGCAGCTTGAGGATGGTCGTCTTGCCCGAGCCCGTGGCGCCGACCAGCGCGACGCGCTCGCCCTTCCTCACGCGCAGGCTCACGCCGCGCAAGATCCAATCACCGTCCTGCTCGGGCTCGCGGTAGGCGAACCACACGTCTTCGAGGGCCACCTCGTCGCGGAGCGGCTGCATGGGCTTGGCGCGTTCGTCGCTGACGATGGTGACGGGCTCATCGAGCAGCTGGAAGATGCGCTCCGCTGAAGCGAACGCGCTCTGCAACACCGTGTACTTGGTGGAGAGGTCACGGATGGGCACGAAGAAGCGGCGGATGTACTGAATGAACGCGACCAGCGTGCCGGCGCCGACGATGCCGGTGGTCATGTCGGTGGCGCCGAACCAGATGAGCAAGGCGACCGCCGCGGTACCGATGGCCTCGACCACGGCGAAGAGCACGGCGTCGTAGAAGATGGCGTCGCGGTTCGCGTCACGGAACTCGACGCCCAGCTGCATGAACTCCTTGGCGGTGCGCGACTCTTGCCGGAAGGTCTGCACCACGCCCATGCCGGCGATGTGCTCCGCGAGATACGCGTTGATGCGCGCGATGTGCTTGCGGACCTCGCGGAAGGAGACGCGGGCGTAGCGCTGCATGATGGCCGCGGTGATGACCAGCGGCGGCACCACCAGGAACGCGAGCAAGGTGAGCCGTACGTCGAGCCAGAGCATCATGCCGACGACGGCGCAGATGGTGATGACGTCCGCGATGATGGTGATGGCGCCGGTGGCGAAGACGTCCGCCAAGGCCTCCACGTCGTTGGTGAGGCGCGTCAGGGTGCGGCCGATGGGATTGCGGTCGAAGAACGACGCGGGCAGGCGCTGCACGTGCGTGAAGAGCTCGCTGCGTAACGACTGCATGCCGCGCTGACCCAGGATGCCCATGGCGTAGAGCGAGGCGAAACCGGCGCCGTACTCGAGGAAGAGCGTCGCGAGATAAGCGCCGCACAACCACATCAACAGCTTGGCGTCGTGCCGGGGAATCGCCACGTCCAAGATCTGCCGCACCAGGAACGGCGGGATGATCGCCGCCAGCGCGTCCAACGGATAGGCGAAGAACGCGAAGACCAGGAGCTTCTTGTCACGCAAGACGTGCGTGAAGAGCCGCCGCGCCATCTTCCAGTCGGCCTGCGTCCTGCCGCCGCTCTCGAGGGCCATCGAGGTCATCGCGAGCCCCCGGCCGCGGCTTCGATATCCGCCATCGCCGACACCTTGTTGTCGGCGTCGGCCTGCATTCGTTCGACCGCGCGCTCGAGCTCCTGGCGGCGGGCCATGCGCGCGTACACGCCGTTCTGCTGGCGCAGCGCGCGGTGCTTGCCGCGCTCGATGACCTTGCCCGCGTCCAGCACGATGATCTCGTCGGCGTGCTGCACCGCGGTCACGCGATGCGCGACGATGATGGTGGTGCGCCCCGCGCGCACGCGCTTCAAGTGACCGATGATGCGCTGCTCGGTCTCGGTGTCGACGCTCGACAAGGCGTCGTCGAGCACCAGGATGGGCGGGTCGATGAGCAAGGCGCGGGCGATCGAGGCGCGCTGCTTCTGCCCTCCCGAGAGCATGATGCCGCGCTCGCCGACGGGCGTATCGAGCCCCTCGGGCAAGGCAGCGAGATCCCGCTCGAACGACGCTTCCGTCAGGGCCCGCATGATGCGCGGCACGTCGGCGCTGGTGTCACCGAAGGCCACGTTCTCCGCGAGCGTCTTCGAGAACAGCGTGTGGTTCTGCGACACGTAGCCGAAGCAGCGGCGCAGGCACGCAAGATCCAGCGTCACGATGTCGTGTCCGCCGACGAAGACCTGCCCCGGCTCGACCTCCGTGAGGTGCAGCAAGGCGCGCACGAACGTGGTCTTGCCGCTGCCGATGGGCCCGACGATGCCCAAGGTCTTACCGGCGGGCACCTTCACCGAGACGTGATCGAGGGCGCGCCGCTCGCCAAAGGTCAGAGTGAGGTCACGCGTCTCGACCGACGGCTCGAGAACACCGAAGTCCTGTCCGCCAGAGCGGATGGTCGGCTCCTCGTGCATGATGGCGTCGATGCGCTCCATCGAGGAGCGGCCGCGCTGCACCATCGACAGCACCCAGCCCAGCGCGAAGGTCGGCCACGACAAGAGCGCCATGTACTCGACCGCGGCCACGAGCTCGCCTGTGGTCAGCTCGGCCGCGAGCACGTCGCGGGCGCCCACCATGACGGCCAGCAAGATGCCGAACGAGCCCAGCGCCGTGACCAAGCGGAAGAGCACCGCGCGTGCCTTCGTGAGCTTGGCGTTGATGGCGTAGAGGCCGGCGTTGAGCTCCTCGAAGCGCCGGGCCTGATGCTGCTCGCGGCCGAAGGCACGCGTGACGTGCGCGCCAGCCAGGCTCTCCTGCACGAAGTTCGAGACCTTCCCCATCTGCGTCTGCTGCGCGAGGTTCTGCTGATAGAGCCAGCGCGCGGCGCGCTGCACGATGAAGAACGACGGCGGGTAAACGGCGATCGTGATCAGCGTGAGCTTGGGCGACAACATGAAGAGCAACGGGATCGCCGACGCGTACGCGATGGCGGTGTTCACGATGTTCAACATGCCCGGCCCCAGGAAGAGGCGGACCTGGGTGAGATCGTTGGTGGCGCGGCTCATCAAGTCGCCGGTCGAGTGGCGCTGGAAGAACGAGGCCGGCATGCGCGTCAGGTGCTCGTAGAACTGATTGCGCATGTCCATCTCGACGTCGCGCGCGGCGTAGAAGATGTGAATGCGCGAGAGGCTCCGGACCAGGGCGCCCGCGACCGCGAGGATCACCATCAAGATGGCGAGCGTACGCAGCCCCGCGGCGTCGACATGACCGTCGGTCGCGGCGTTGATGTCGTCGATCGCCCAGCGCACGAGCTGCGGGATGGCCATCGACGCCGCGTTGGTGAGCAGCAGCAAGGCAAACCCCCACACCCAGCGCCGCGTATGGGCACGCGCCACGCGCCACAGCCTGCCCATCGCGGTAGGCGAACCACTGCTCATCCCGGGGCTACAGAGCGCTTACCAACGCAAAGAGTCAATGATTCTACGGGAACTGGAGCTCGGATGGCGTCGTGATATGCAGATCCATCCTCGGTCATCACAAGGAAGTCTCCAAGATGAAGCGTTCTCTGTTTCTCGCTTTGCCTGTCTTGCTCGGCCTCGCCTTCGTCGCCTGTGGCAGCGATGACGCCAACGACAACGGCGATGACAACTGCACCGGCAAACGTCTAACGGACGACAAGGTCTGCGAGCTCACGTGCGGCCAGACGACGATGGCGCAAGCGCAGGCCATCCTCGGTCAGCCCACGGTGAGCAACAACACCGTGCTCCAATACACCTATCAGTGCATCGAAGGCGCGCGCGCCAGCACCGAGATCTACACCTTTGGGTTCGACGGGACGCTGTTCAACGTGAGCCGTAGCGGTCAAGGCGACTTCGCGGGCACGACCGTCCCGAGCTGTCTGTCGGCATGTGACTAGCGCCAAGCGCTGGCGTGGGACTCACGGTCGACGTACACGTGAGTCCCATGACGACGACAGATTATCGCCTCTCCAAAGACGTCACGCCGCGCTCCTACGCCATCCACCTCAACGCGACCCCCAAGAAGATGACCTTCTCGGGGACGATGCGCGTGAGCCTGAAGAGCCGCGTGCAGACCGATGTCATCGAGATGCACGCCCGCGACCTCACCGTCGGTGACGTCGTCGCGATAGCCGGCAAGAAGAAAATCAAAGGCAAGGCGAAGCTCCGCAAGGACCGCGAGACCGTCGAGCTCCACTTCGCAAAGCCCCTCCCGAAGGGCGCCGTCGAGGTGAGCACGAGCTTCAAGGGCAAGCTCAACCCGAGCATGCACGGCCTCTACTTGGCCAAGGACGGCGACGAGCGCGCCATCGTCTCGCAGTGCGAGGCCACCGACGCGCGCGGCATCTTCCCCTGCTTCGACGAGCCGGAGTTCAAAGCGACCTTCCAGTGGACGGTCACCACCGACCCGGGGCTCACGGTCATCACCAACGGCGTGCCCAAGGGCGTGAAGAAGACGCGCGGCGCCAAGCCCTCCGAGACGCACACCTTCGCGGCGACCCGCATCATCTCGAGCTACCTGGTCGCGGTCACCATCGGTAAGCTCGAGTCCTCGAAGAAGCGCGTCATCGCCAAGACGCCGTGCCGCGTCTGGGCTGGCCCCGGCAAGGGCGGCCTCACGAGCTTCGCGCAAGACGTCACCGCGCAGGTGCTCCCCTGGTACGAGAAGTACTTCGGGCACAGGTACAACTATCAAAAGCTCGATCAGGTCGCGGTGCCGGGGTTCGACGCGGGCGCCATGGAGAACGTCGGCGCCATCTTCTACCGCCAGAGCTTGCTGCTCATGCAGCCGGGCGCGACCTCGTGGGCGTCGCAAAAGCGGATTGCCGAGGTCATCGCGCACGAGCTCGCGCACCAGTGGTTCGGGAACCTCGTCACCATGAAGTGGTGGGACGACCTGTGGCTCAACGAAGCCTTCGCCACTTGGATCGCCTACAAGGCGGTCGACGTATGGCAGCCCTCCTGGCGCATGTGGGACGATTACCTCGAGTCGAAGGAAGGCGCGCTCGCCGCCGACGCCCTGGTGAACACGCACCCCGTGTACACGCCGGTGAAGACGCCGGCCGAGGCGACCGAGCTCTTCGACGTGATCACCTACGAGAAGGGCTGCGCGGTGCTGCGCATGTGCGAGGCCTATCTGGGCGACGCGGTCTTCCAGAAGGGCATCAAGGCCTACATGCAGGAGCTCAAGAACAAGAACGCCGCTGGAGCGGACTTGTGGCGGTGCCTTGCCGACGCCTCGGGTGAGCCCGTGGGCGAGCTCATGCGCAGCTGGGTCGAGCAGGAAGGCTTCCCGCTGGTCACCGTGAGCGCCGCGCCCGGCATGGGGGACGGTGGCGGCAAGACGAGCCTCACGCTCAAGCAACGCCGCTTCTTCGCCGACGCCGGCATGATGAAGAAAGGCACGGCCCAGGTCTGGAGCATCCCGATCGTCATCCGCTATCGCGGCCCGAACGGCATCGCCACGCACCGGCATCTGATGCATCACTCGGAAGAGACCATCGATCTGCCGGCCGGCGTGCGCTGGGTGCACGCCAACGCGGGCTCCGGTGGCTTCTATCGCGTACAGATGGACGCGCTCATGCGGGCGCGCCTGCTCAGCGCCGTGAAGGACCTCGAGCCCTCGGAGCGCATGACGCTCATCGAGGACCAGTGGGCCCTGGTGCGCAACGGCGAGAGCGATGTCGGCGCCTTCCTCGACGTGCTGTCGGCCTTCCGCGGCGACACCGATCACATCGTCACGCGCTCGATGACCAAGGCGCTCGGGGCGATTCACAACTACCTCGTCGGCTCGGCCGAGGAGGCGCGCTTCGCGGAGCTCACGCGCTGGTTCTTCTCGTCGCAGCTCGAGTCGCTCGGCATGCAGTCGGTGATCGGTGAGCCCGAGGCCCAAGGCGTACGCCGCGCCGCGGTGGTCTACGCGCTGGGCGAGCTCGGCCGCGATCCCAAGGTGCTCGCCGAAGCGGCTCGGCTCGTGAAGCAAGAGATGGATGATCCGGCCGCCGTCGACCCCAACCTCGCGGGCACGCTGGTGGCGCTCGGGGCCTTGAAGGGCGACAGCGCGTTGTTGCAGCGCTACGTCGACGTCTACTTGAAGCGCAAGGAGGCGCGCAGCACGCCGGACCTGCAGGCGCGCTACCTGGGCGCCTTGTCCGCTTTCGAGGACACGAAGGCGCAGGCCAAGGTGCTCGCCATGTGTCTCGACGAGACGGTTCCGCAGGAGCAGCTGCGCGTGGTCATCGCCCCGATGCTCGGGCGCAAGGCGACGCAGCGCGCGGCCTGGACCTTCTTGAAGAAGAACTGGTCCGCCATCGGCCCACGTGTGGGGTCGATGGGGGTGGCGCGCCTGGTGGAGTCCACAGGGTCGCTCCCCGCCGATCTCGCCGGGGACGTCGAGGCGTTCTTCACCAAGAACCGCGTGGACGAAGCCAAACGAGCGCTTCAGAAGGCTTTGGAAGCGATGCGCCTCAAGGCGGAGCTGGCGAGCCGCGAGGCGAACGGCCTGCGCTCCTGGCTGCAGCGTGATTTTGCCAAGAACGAGGGTGCTGCGCGCAGCGCCTGATTGAGCTAGGATCTGCTCCGGTGAAAGGCGAGATTCCCATCGCGGTGTTGTCGCGGTACTTCCGGGTTCCGTCGCGTCAGTTCATCGCGCCCGACTATCCGGGCCGCGACGTGCTGCTCAAGAGCCGCGTCACCAACATCTCGAACAACGGCATCTTCATTTCGACGCCGTCGCCGATGCCGCGCGGCTCGGAGTTCGACGTCAGCTTCACGCTGCCCAATCAGAAGACGCCGATCACGGCGACCTGCATCGTCCGCTGGTCGACGACCAACAACGACACGGCGACGTCGTTCGCCCAGGGCATGGGCCTCGAGTTCGTGAAGATCGCCCGCAAGGACAAGAAGTCCATCGAGCGCTACATCCGCGACTTCCTCACGGCCATGCGCAAGAAGGCCGCGAGCGACCGCGCGAGCGAGCTCGCGGCGATCCCGAGCATTCCGCCACCGGAAGACGATCAGCAGCAGCGCGCGCAGCGTGCGCTCGGCGGCGAGCAGAGCGGTCGGTCCTCACGTGAAGGACCGACGCGCCGCGCTCAGCGTGCTGGGATTACCAGCGGCACCACCACTGGCCGAGCATGTCTCGACGCGAGCCGGGGAGGCCCTGCTCGAGCCACGAGCAAGGGCGCTCACCGGGGAGCGGACCCGGCATCGGCGACGGGTAGGGGTAGTAAGGCGGCAAGGGCGCCGGGTAGTACGGCGGCGTGCGGCGCGGATAGTAGGGGCCACCGGGACGGTGCGGGCCGTGCGGCGGGAAGCGATCGTGACGGCCGCGGTCCCAATCACGACGGTCGTGGCGCAGGAACGAGCGCGCGCTGCTGGCCTCACCGGGCGCGATGTCCTTCGACAAAGCGGTGGTCAGCGCCGAGCGCGGCTGCGCGGAAGCAGGTGCCTGGGTGGTGCCGGCAGTGGCCGACGTACGCACCGACTGGGTCTCTAGCAGCGCCATGGATATCTCCGAATGTGTGGTGAGTGCGCGCCTGAAGATGGCGCTTCGACCATCATCGGTTGCGCCGCCAAAGCGTTGCGGCTGGATCCGTGCCTTTGGGAACTAGCTCCCTGACCTCCAGGCATCGCCCCAGCAACACGGGCCAAATCGCTAGAGCTTCGCCAAGAAGTCCGCGACAGCGGGCCCTATGCGCTCGGCGTGCTCCAGGTGCACGTGATGGCCGCCCTCGGGTCTGAACCAGGCGAGGTTCGCGATGGCCGAGCTCCAGCGCGCCTCGGCCCCAGGGTCGACGGCGATGCCGTTGGTCGGCCGCACGAAGAGCACCGGCGCGGTGATGGCGGCGAGAAAGGCGATGTTGTGCTCCTCCGTGAAGCGCATGGGAGAGGCGCGACGCAGCCGTTGATCGTACGTCCACACGACGCCATCCGCGGTCTCGGCCGTGTTGCGCTCGGCGAGCAACGTCGCGGCCTCGCGCGTCAGCGTCGTCACCTCGAGCAAGCGCTCGGTCGCCGCCTGACGCGATGGATACGGCGGCCGTTTCTTCTCGAGCAGGCGCGTGCGCTGCTTGATGTAGAGCGCGAGCGTCTTCGGCGCTTCCGCCGCGGTGGAGGTGAACGGCGCGAGGCCGTCGAGGAGCACGACGCCACGCACGCGCTCGGGAACGGTGCCCGCGGTGATGCTCGCGATGGACGCCCCCATCGAGTGGCCCATGAGCGTCGGCCGCTGCCAGCCCAAGTCGTCGAGCGCCGCGACCACGTCCGGGATCCAGTCGATGAAGTGATAGGTGGCGTTGGCGTCGCGGTGCTGCGAGCGCCCGTGGCCCGGCAAGTCGAGGGCCACGAGGTGGACGTCACGCAGGTATGGGGCGAGCGGCACGAAGCTCGCGCAGTTGTCGAGCCAGCCGTGAAGCGCCAGCACCTTGTGCTCACACGCTGGGTCGCCCCACTCGCGCGCCGCCAGCGTGAGGCCCGGCACCTCGACGGTTCGCTCGCGCCAGCCGCTCAAGCGACGATCCCCGCGGTAAACGACGTGCGCAGATAAAAGCCCAGCGGCAAGCGGCGCGTAAGACCATCCTCGGCGATGCCGAGCGCCCGCACCTTCGACGTCGCGGCCTTGGGACGCGCCTGCAAGGCCTCCCCGGCATGCGCGGTGATGTCGCCACCGGCGCCCAGGACGCCCGCGATGTGCTCCCAATCATGGCGCAACACGGTGTCTTCTTTAGCGGATGGGCTCCAGATGACCGGCTTACCGATACGGCGGTCCGGCAGCGCCGCGAAGCGCGCGGCGGTCACCGGCATCCACAAGACGCGGGCCAAGCGCCGGCGCAGGCGGGAGGTCTCCCAGAGCTCACGGTCGACCGCGTCCATGTCGATGGAGCAGCAGAAGGTGCTCTCGACCGGCTTGCCTTGAGGCGTGAGCGGAATGGTCTTGAGCTCGATGCCGAGCTCCAAGAAGTCCGGCAGCTCGTTGGCTTCGGGCGAGGCCCCCAGCGCCGCCTCGATGAGCATGCCAACGTAGCCCTTGGCACGGCGCGCGTCGTCGGGGAGCGGCCAGCCCATGCCCATGGCGATCTCGGCGACCGTGCGGCCGGCGAGCGCGGTGGCGCGAATCATCAGCTCGCGCTCGGAGGTCGGTGGCGTGCGGCGCATCCGCATGGCGATTTGGTCGCACATCGGGCCGCCGGCGCGCTAGTGCCAATGCTGTTCAGTTGAGCGGCCGCCTTTCAGCTGGCGCGAGCGCTCAAGAGCTTGGGTTTGCTCCCGGTGTGCTTGTTCCAGAACGAGTTTCCGAGAACGGAAGCTCGAAGGTCTTGCTGCGCGCCAAGTCGTCGTGTCCTTTATTGCGGCCCTGGTTGTGAGAGCGGCAAAGCCAGCGCATCCGACTCGCTTTGGTCTCTTGGGTTTTGGCGTACCCATCCATGTGGTCCGCCTCGAGCCACGCCGTCGCCTTGCAGCGCGTGCCGTCCTTGGCGCAGTAGGCACACTGCACCCCATCGCGCTCGCTGATTTCCCGCCGCATCGCCCGTGTCGCCGAGCGCGCCGTGGTCACGACCTCCTCGGCAGCAGCTTCGCGAGTCGTCACGTCGCTTGCGAGCGGCAGCTCCTCTGTCTTCACTGCCTTCACCTTCTTGAGCTTCCCAAGCTTACGCGCCTCGGCCCGCTCGACCAGCTCCCGCAGCCCCTTCATGAAAATCTTCTTGATGTCCCCATCCGGAATGGAGTGCCGCAGCAGGTCTCTCGCGCGCATGAGGAGCTCGCGCTCTTCCTCGTCAGCCGTAAACTCCACCTTGAAGCGCCCCGGCGAGAGCGGTTTGGGAAGCGGCGCGGGACGTTGCACCTCGCGAGAAGCGGCAGAGGTCGCAGACGCAGCAACCTGCTCGGCATGAGAGGCCGTTGCTGCCTGCATGCAGAGCAACAAGTCCGGCGATGAAGGCGGGGTGATATC
>JBDHVB010000098.1:0-19041 GCA_039809465.1 Myxococcota bacterium | reverse complement strand
TCCGACGCGGCACCGCAGGACGTCATCGCGCCGAGCCCGAGCGTCGGGGCCATGCCCAAGAAGACCGCGAAGGCCGAAGAGGCCGAGAGCTTCGAAGAAGCCGACAAAGCCAAGCCGAAGGCGCGCAGCCGCGCCACCGATGACGAAGCCGATCTGAAGAGCGCCACCGCGGACAGCCTCAAAGAGAGCTCCGCCGCGCAGGTCAGCGTGACGCGCGAGCAGGGCGGCCGGACCAAAGCCATCGTCGCCAACGAGGCCGTCCCCGTGAACGCGCAGCTCAAGGTGACCGCGGGCGGGGGCAAGCACGTGACCGTCATCGGTGTGCGCCGCGACGGCGTACCGTACGTCTATGCGCGGGGCGAGTCCGCCAATGGCCAGCCCGTGATGCTCGCCGTGAAGCTCCGTCCCACCAGCGCGCGCGTCCCCGAAGCGCTGTTCGTGGTCGTCGGCGACGCCCCGGTGAGCCTCGCCAAGGAGCCGCTCACCGGCGGCAAGGACGCATCCCAGCTGCCTCTGCGCCTGCCTGTCGCTGGTGCGCAGCGCCGCTACGCCATCGCAGTGTCCGCTGCAGCGGAGTAGTCGCGCAGGCCCATCTCCGGTGCGTGAAGCAGCGCGCCGCGTACTTTTCCGTACGCTTTTTCTGCATCGCGCGCGCCGCGTACGGACGCGGGTGTCAAGCAAAATCCCGTCGTTTTTCAGTCGATCACTGACGATCTTTCTCGGATCGGCCGGCTAGATCCCTGAGATCGTTGACTAGATCGCGACAAAAAATTTGACCCCCTGATCGCCCCAATCTATTGAATGGAACATGACGCTGCTTTCCGACGCCGAGCTCAGACGGTTGGAGAAAAAGCACTCCGTGGGCATCAGCTCACGGGCAGTGGTCGAGGCCTTTCAGACGAAGGGCGCCCGTTTCAGCGAAGCCACGCTGCGCAAATACGTCCAGCTAGGGCTCCTCCCGAAATCGAAGCGCGTCGGCATGGCTGGCCGTCACCGTGGCTCGAGTGGCCTGTACCCCGTGACCATCGTGCGCCTGGTGAACGACATCAAAGCCGCGCTCGACGCCGGCGCCACGCTCGACGAAGTGCGCATTGGCCGCGTCGGCCTCGAAGGCGAAGTCGATACCCTGCGCCTCGCAAGCGAGCGCACGCTCGCGCGCTTCTACGAAGCCGCCGAAACGCATCCCGACAAACCAGCGCGTCCCACTCTGCGACGCGAAATCGAAGAGCACCGCCGCGCCATCGAGAGCGCGACGCGGAGCCTCGAGCGCTTCGCCGCGCGCCTCGCGCGCCGGCCCGAGCGCCTGCTTTACGCCGACCGTGATGAGCGGGAGGCGAGGGCGTGAACGATCGTGCATGTACGCGAAAGCGTGCAATGCATGTTCTTCACGAGTCAATTCGAAGGTAAGAAGGGGTCCAAGCTTCGTTGCGCGACGAAGCTTGGCTCCATGGGCTCCTGAAAGATTCCACGCCCGCCGCCGCTGAGGTGCTTGGGCAACGTTCGGAGGGGTCATGAACGTGAGAGCAGCCTGGGAAGTGGTTCCGTCCGCCGTCGAGCAAAGCACCGCTGACGTCGAGGATCCTCGCCGCCGTCCGAAAACGATGTCACGTCGTGAGATGCTCCGCGAGCGTCGCCGCCGTGAGCGTGCGGGCGAAACCGTCGAGGTCCTGGACTATGACCGTCCGAAGACGCGAGCCGAGTGCAAGTCGGGTCCACGCCCGTGCTTGTTCGTCTCGTGCAAGCATCACCTCTATCTCGATGTGAACCCGGAGACCGGCTCGGTGAAGCTCAACTTCCCCGACAAGGAAGTCTGGGAGCTCGAAGAGACGTGCGCTCTCGACGTCGCCGAGCGCGGCGGCATCACGCTCGAAGAGGTGGGTGAGATCCTCAACCTGACGCGTGAGCGCATTCGTCAGCTCGAGGTCACCGCTTTGCAGAAGATGAAGGACGACGCTCCGAAGCACGAGCTCGACGCGTTCATCGGCTGGGATCCCCGCCGTGACGACATCGAGCCATAAAAACCTTCTTGCTTAGGCTTAAGATGGCGATATTGTGCGGGTCCTAGTGTCTGCTCGACATCGACATTCTTTGCGCTCCGAGTGGGCGGAAAGCCCAGATCCCGGTACATTCCACGGCACGACATGCGCGTGACGTGTGGAACATGTGAAACCTCATTCGAGGTCGATGACGCCGAGGTCGGGGGGACCGGAGCGGACACGGCTCCATGTCCCAACTGCGGCTCGCAAGTCGCGGTCCTGCCCCCATCGCTCGCCGAACGCTCCCTCACCGGCGGTACGATCACGCTCGGCGCCGACGAGCTGGCGGAGCTCGCCGAGGTCGAAGACGACGCGCTCATCGAGCTCGATGACGACGAAACGGTCGCCGAGGTCTTCGCGCCGACGGAGCCAGGCGAGGACGCGCGCCCGGCTTACGACATCGACGCCGTCGACATCACCGGCCGATCCCCGAATCCCTTCGCCGCTGCGTTCGATGCGCAAGACGCCGCGGAGGTCACGCCGCCTCCGCCGCAGCTCCCGCCGAGCGGCGGTTATCAGCTGAGCTACGAGAGCACGCCGGTCAACGCCGACGCCGCCGAGGTCGAGGTCGACGTCCGCGACGTGCAGGTCGACGAAGAGCCGCAGGCCCCCCCAGCCGATCTCCCGTACGGCACCTTGCCGCCGATGGCCGAGCCTACGCCGCAGCCGCTGAGCCCGATGAGCGCCAACGACTACGAGGTCGTGGGCGGCATCGCGGGCGCGCCCGAGTCGACGCTCATCGTACGTAAGCGCCGGGCTCCCGATGAGCTCGCGGGCATCGATGGCGGTGACGAGAGTGGTCCGGCGGAGCGGACACAACCGCGCGTCGCGGGGCCGCAGCGCGACGACGAGGAGCTCGAGCCGACCCGCAACGTCTCGTTCTCGCGTCCCCGTGAGTCGGCCGCCCGCACCTATCTCGTCTGGGGAGGCGTCGTCCTGCTCGTCGCCGCTGGCGCGGGTGGCTTCCTGTGGTGGCGCGGGCTGCCAATCGCCCCACCAGAGGTCCCGAACCCGCTCGAAGCGCGCGCCGACGATTGGCGCAAAGGTGGCGGGTCGCCGCTCAAGGTCGACGATGCCGCCGCCGCGGTCATCGAGGGCCTCGCCTCGGGGACCAACGCGGGCCGTGACCGCGCGCTCGCCGCGAGCCGCGCCGTCGTGGGCGCCGATCCGAAGTCACCGCTGGCCGTCAGCCTCTACGCCAGGTCGCTCGCCGCCCGTGACGAGCAGCTCGACGGCTCGACGCTGAACGACGTGCTCGCCGCCATCACCTCGGTGGTCGGTGACCAGCCCAACAGCCCCGAGCGTCCGAGCCTCGAGACCTCGCGCGCTTGGTTGTTGCTGCAGGCTGGCCGTGTCGATGAGGCGCGTGAAGCCGCCGCCCGCGCCGTGGCGACTCGCCCCGATTACGCACCCGCGCAGGTCGTGGCCCTCGCCGCGTCGGTGTCACGCAAGCCCGAGCACGCGGCGCAGCAGCTCAACACGTTCATCGCCAACGCCGAGGTCACCAACGATGCCCGCTTGTGGCTGGGCGAAGCGCAGCTCGCGAGCGGTCAGATCAACGAGGCCATCGCGACCTGGCGTGCCGGTCTGCGTGAAGTGCCGGCCGATGCCGTGTTCGTGGCGCGGCTCGCGCGCTTGCAGGCCGACCTCGGTGACTACGCCGCGGCGAGCGACTTGCTCTCGCAGAACGTCGCGCGTGGCGCTGCTTCGCTGGCCGACGTCTTGCTCCTCGCGCGTCTGCAATCGCGGGCACTGCACAAGCCCAAGGGAGCGCTCGAGACCCTGGAGGCGGCGCAGAAAGAGCGCGAAGGGCAGGGCTTCGCGGTGGCCCAGATCGTCGCCGAGCGCGTCACCATCGCCTTGTCGGCGAAGCCGCCCCTCATCCCGGCCGAGGAGATCACGAAGCTCATCGAGTCCGCGATGGCGGGCTCGCCAGACGTCGCGCCGCTCATCTACGCGAGCGCCATGGCCGATGTCGCCGCGGGCCAGCCCAAGAAGGCCATCGAGTCGCTCGAGGCCGCGCAAACACTCGCGCCGGACGCCGCCGAGATCGCCTTCGCGCTCGCGGCCTTGAGCCGCCAGGCCGATCACGCCGGCGCCAGCGAGATCATCGCCACCGCCCTCAAGGAACGCGCGGACTACATCCCGCTCTATTTCCTCGAGGCGACCATCGCCGCCGAGCACGACGAGAAGCCGCGGGCCATCAACGCCGTGCGCAAGGCGCTGACCTTCGACCCGGCGCTCTATGCGCAGCACGTCTTGTTCTCGGCGTACGGCGAGCCGTTCGCGATCATCTTCGACGTCGGCCGCGCGCTGGGCGAGCAGGCGAACCGCTTGGACAACAACGTCCTGCGTGGCGCGGCGGGCGCCTTGTTCGTGCTCGCCAACGAGCAGAAGGCGGGTCCGGCCTGGCTCACCAAGGCGCTGCGCAACGATCCGAAGGAGGTCGGCGCCCACTTCTACAGCGCCATCCTCAACTTGCGCCGCGGCCAAAAGAAGGGCGCTCGCGTGGACCTCGCCGCCGCCGAGCAGGTCGATCGCCGCCAGCCGATGATCCGCCTCTACAAGGCGCGCGTCTTCGAGCAGATCGGCAAGTACTCCGAGGCCACCAAGATCTACCGCGACCTGGTCGACCAGAACCCGCTGAACGCCGCGGCTTACGTTGGCCTGGGCCGCGTCCTGCGCCTGCAGGGCGACGAGCAAGCCGCCCGGGATGCCGGCCGCAAGGCTCTGGCGGTCCGCCCCCGCGATCGCGAAGCCCTGCGCCTCCTGGTGGCCGATAGCGGCAAGCGCGATGCCGCGGCGACGCGCCCGCGTCGTTGAGCACGTACGGGGGTCGCTATGACCCGCGCGAATTTGCCCCCGCGAGGCTTGTAGACCGCCCCTCGGAGCGCTACGTACCCGCGCGGTGAAACTGTCGATTTTGGTCGTCAGCTACAACGTCCGCGAGCTCTTGCGGCGTTGTCTCGAGTCGACCCGCGAGCACGAGGTCATCGTCGTCGACAACGCGTCGAGCGACGGCACCGTGGCCATGGTCCGTGAGTCCTTCCCGGAGGTAAAGCTCCTGGCGTGGGACGAAAATCGCGGGTTTTCGGCGGCGGTGAACGCGGCGGCGCGCGAGGCGACCGGCGACGTGTTCTTGCTGCTCAACCCAGACGCCGAGCTGCCCGCCGGAGCGACGCGCCGCATGCTGTCGGCGCTCGCGGCGCAACCCGCCGCGTGGGCCATGGGCTTTCGCCAGGTCGACGCCGATGGCCGCTTCCAGCTCGCCATGGGGCCGAAGCCCGGCTTGTTCGTCGAGCTCGCCCGCAAGCTCGTGCAAGACCGCCTCGACCGGGGGGACACCGCGCTCGGTAACCTCATCGACCGTGTCGCCGAGGCTGGCCGCGTCTCCTGGGTCGCGGGCTCGAGCCTCCTGGTGCACCGGCACGCCTTCGAGAAGGTCGGCGGCTTCGACGAGCGCTTCTTCCTCTACTTCGAGGACATCGACTTCTGCCTGCGCCTCGCCGCCGCGGGGGGCGCGGTCTACTACGATCCCTACGTGACCATTGTCCATCATCGCGGACAGTCTGCCCGCCGCGTGAAGAGCGCCGCCGCGGCCGCTTACCGCGATAGCCAGCTGTGGTTCTGGGAGAAGCACCGCGGGCCATGGACGCGCCGGCTGGTGTACGCCTACTTGCTGGCGAAGCGTGTGGCGCCACGGCAGCTCACGGGATGAAGCGCGTCGTCCACGTGATGGCCTCGGGCGCCCGTGGCGGCGGCGCCGAGCATTTGCGCGGGTTGATTCGCGAGCAGAAGGCGCTGGGGCTCACGCCGTTCGCGGTTGTCGGCGATGACGGACCATTGGCGCGGCAGCTCGAAGACGACGCCGAGCGCGTCACCACCATCGACGTCATGCGCTCGCGCTGGGACGTGACCGCGCCTCGCCGCTTGCGCAAGGCCATCGACGCCTACGAGCCGGAGCTCGTGCACGTGCATGGCACCCGCGCCGCTTTCTTCTCGGGGCTCGGCGTCTCGCGCGTCCCGAGCGTCTACACGGTCCACGGCCTGTCGTATCGCCAGCAGGCGGGCGCGGCGGTGCGCGCCGTGGCGCAGGCCGCCGAGGCGCTGGCGTGTGCGCGCGCGAGCCACGTCATCACGGTGGCGCGGGCCGACGCCGACGACCTGGTGAAGCGCCGCTTCGTGACCGCGGGCAAGGTCACGCACATCCTGAACGCCATGGATCTGGATCGCTTCCAGCCGCACGACCGCGAGGAGGCGCGCCGCCGCATGGGCGTCTCGCAGGAGAGCTTCGTGGTGGCGACGGTGTCGCGCCTGGTGCCGCAGAAGGCGGTGAGCGACGCCATCGACGCGCTGGCCCGCGTGCGCGACGTGACCTTCGTGGTGATCGGCGACGGGCCCGAGCGCGCCGCTTTGCGCACCCGCGCCACCGGCCGCGGGCTGCACGCCGTCTTCCTGGGTGCCCGCGACGACGTCCCCGAGCTCCTCGCGGGCGCCGACGTCTTTCTGCTAGCCTCCAAGTGGGAGGGGGAGCCCATCGCGCTGCTAGAAGCACTGGCCATGCGCCTGCCGTGCGTTGCCACGGCCACCGACGGCTCGCGCGAGATCCTCGAGGGGAGCGGCGCGGGCTTGCTCACGCCCGTGGGCGACGTCTCCGCCTTGAGCGATGCCTTGAGCCGCATGCGCCACGAGCCCGAGCTGCGCGACGGCATGCGCCAGGTCGCCCGCGACGTGGTCCGCCACCGCAGCTTTCGCGAGAATGCCCGCGGCGTCCTCGACGTCTATCGGACGGTCGTGAGCTGATGCGCCGTTCCCACCTGACATCGGTCGATGATCCGGCGTTCGAGCCCGAGCGTAGGGCCCGGACCGCGCCCACCGGCCGGGACCGGCTCACGCAGGCGGCGTGGCTCGCGGCGCTGGCCGCGGCGTTGGTGCCGCTCACCACGGTCGCGCAGGTTCGCCTCACGTATCTCGCCGTGCCCGCCGTGCTGGCGCTCTCGAGCCGCTGGCTCGGCCGCGGCGCGCGTTGGACCGCTTTGGCGGGCGCAGGTTTGCTCGCGGGCCTCGGGGCCGCCGGCATTCCACCATCGCCGATCTTGCTCTGGGTGTTCATCGCGCTGGCCGCGGCTGTCGCTTTAGCGGACGAGCCGCGCGCCATCCGCGTCTCCGCCGTCGTGCTCGTCGCCATCACCGTCATCCTGGTACGGCGCGTCCTGGTGCGCGCCGGCTGGACCGACGAGGACGGCGCCATCACCCAGCTCGCGACCGGCTGCTTCGCCGCCGTGGTGGCCGTGTTCGCCTTGCTGTGGCTCACGCGGCCGCGCGCCGGTGCGGCGAGCCCGACGCACGTCTTCGCGCTGATCGTCGGCGCCTGTGCCGCGGTCTCCGCCGGCCGCATCGTCATCGAGCGGCAACCCGTGGTCTTCCCGCGCTGGGTGCCGATGGCGCACGGCCTCACCGCCGCCGCGCCGAATCCCAGCGCCCCAGCGTTCGTCGAGCTGCTGCGCCTGCAGAACGCCGGCTTCAAGGACGCGGGGCTGGCGCGTGTCGGCGTGCTGGTGAGCCGCGCCGCGGACGTGCCGACGCTGCTCGACGCCTGCTTCATCGGTTACCGCGAGCCGCAGCTCGCCGCGAGCTGGGCGGGGAGGGTGGCGCTCGGTGACATCGCGTGCCGCGCCGTGAAGGCCTTCCCCGAGACCGGCGCCGCGCTGCTCGCGCGCGAGAGCGAGCGCCTGCACGGCTCCGAGAAGGCGCTGCTCGATCACCTGCGCGGCGACATCCTCATGGGGGTGGGGCAGCTCGGGCCGTCGCTCGCCGCCTACGAGCGCGCCCGTGCCGCCGGTGACCGCCGCGCCGCGAGTGACGCGGTGCGCGGCCTGCTCGACCGCGGCCGTCTCGAGGAGGCGCGTGCCTTCGCCGCGAAGCACCCCGAGGCCGACCCGGTGCACGCGAGCCTCGCGCTCTGGTTGGGGGAGGCGCCCGAGGGCGTGGTGCTCGCCGATGCCTGGAACGAGCTCGCCGACTTCACCACCATGGCTCCGCTATCGCGGCGCGGCATGAAGGTGAGCGGCGCTGGCCGCGCTTTGATGATGGTCGACGTCGATGCCGCGCGTTACAGCCTGACCGGCGTGAGCGAAGACATCGCCAACTTCACCCTGAGCCTACCGCTCCCGCCGCGCCGCGAGATGCCCGCGAGCCTCACCGTCGAGGTCCGCGCCCGGCCCGCCTACCGCATCGACCTCACCACCACGGCGGGCGAGCGCTTGGTGCTCACCTGCGGCCTCGGCGGCGCCGGCGGAGCCAACGAGAAGTCGCTCGACCTCGGGGCGAGCTGCGGCAGCGGCGCGCCCGTCACCGTGACGCCGCGTGACTTCGTGAGCGGTGAGCTGGCCAGCGCCCACCTCGTCGGCGGCTTCTCCGCCTATGCGCTCCGCCTCGGTGGTACGCCATGATGGACCGGCTCAAGAGCCTCACGCAGGCCGACCTGCACGGCATCGCCCTGGTGCTGTTCGCCGCCATGGTGCCGGTGGGCGAGGGCGTGGCGTACGTGGCGCTGGGGCTCACGGCGCTCATGTGCTTCATCGCCTGGCGCCGGGCCGGCAAGGCGCTCCTCGAGCGCCCCACGACGCGCGTCATGTTGTCTGCTTTCGCGGTGTGGCTGGTCTGCGGCCTCGCGGCGGTCGCGCTCTCGGGGCACGGCTGGCTCAAGCCCGCCGAGCTTGGCCGCTGGCCGCCGCTCCTCGCCATGTTCGTCATCGTCGCGAGCGCCCCGCTGGTCGGCAAGGCCTGGCTCGGCCGCGCCGCGGTCGCCTTCACCCTCATGCTGGGCGTCGCCTGCGTCTTCGGGCTCGTGCAGTACGGCCTCGACGTGCGCCCGGGCGAGTTCTTGACGCGCAGCACCACCGGCATCGGTCAGGCGCTCGTGCCGGGCGAGCCGCGCAGCGTCGCGGGGGGCTTCTATTTTCACCGCTTGAAGATGGGCCACGTCCTCTTGGTGGGCCTCGCCATCGGCTGCGCGCGCGTCTTCTTCGGCGAGCTCTCCCGCAAGCGCTGCCTCGCCGAAGCCGCGCTCCTCGGTGTCTTCGCGGTGACCTTGTTGCTCACCTTCACGCGCGGCGCGGTGCTCGGCGGCGCCGTGGCTGGCCTTGCCTGCCTGCCGTTTTTGCGTGGCAGGTTCCGCCTCATCGCGGTCGGTGTGCTGATCGTCGCGGTCGCCGTCGGCGCGGCGCTGCCTTCCGTGCGCGCCCGCATGATGTCGGTGGGTGGGCAGGAGGCGAGCGACACCCGCGGTCTCGTCTGGTCACAGGGCGTGCGCATCATCGCCGACCACCCGCTGGGCGTTGGGCTCGGCAACTACTCGGCGCTCGTCGGCCGCTATTACGACTCGGTGCGGCCCGAGTTCACCGTGCGCACCTATCCGCACAGCATGGTGCTCGCCGCCTGGGCCGAGACCGGTCCGCTCGGCATGCTCGCGTATCTCTGGGCGTGGTCCGCTTTCGCGGTCGCTTGCGGCCGAGCTCTGCGGCGCAGGGCAGGGGACGAGAGCGTGCACCGCCGGGTCGCCGCGGGCTGTGGCCTCTTCGCCATCACGGCGCTCGGCGTGGTTGGCCTGACGCACGACTTGCTCTATCACCACTCGGTGGCGCTCGCGTTCGCGGGTGCCATCGGCATGGTCTTGGCAATCATCGATGACCCGATCGTGCGGGGGCCTCGTCTCGCGTGACTCGGGTAGCGTTGGTTCATGACTGGCTAGTGGCCCACCGTGGCGGCGAGCAAGTGCTCCTCGAGCTGGCGCGCGCCTTTCCGTCGGCGCCGATCTACACGCTGGTCTACGACCCCACCGACGTGCACGCCGAGCTCGTGGCGCGCGACATCCGGGTGAGCCTCATCCAGAGCCTGCCGGGCGCGCCGCGGCACTTCCGCCGCTACTTGCCGCTCTTCCCGCGCGCCATCGAAGCCTTCGACCTGTCGAAGTACGACGTCGTCCTCTCGACCAGCCACTGCGTCGCCAAGGGCGTGAAGACCCGCGGCACGCACATCTCGTACGTGCACACGCCGATGCGCTACCTCTGGGATCAGCTGCCCACGTACATTCCGCCGTGGGCCGACACGCCGCTGACCGTCAAAGCGGTCAGCCTCGCCGTGACACCGCTGCGCAAGTGGGACGTCGAGAGCGCTCAGCGCCCGACCGAGCTCATCGCCAACAGTCACTACGTGGCCGAGCGCATCGCGCGCGTCTGGGGGCGTGCGTCGCGCGTCGTCCACCCGCCGGTCACCACCGACTTCTTCCGCCAGGCACCCAAGCGCGAGCGCCAAGGCTATCTCGTGGTCAGCGCCCTCGTCCCGTACAAGCGCGTCGAGGTCGCGGTCGCCGCCGCCGCTCAGTCGGGCATCCAGCTCACGGTCATCGGCCAAGGCCCTGAGCTCGGCCGGCTCGAGCGCATCGCCAAAGGCAAGGTGCGCTTCATGGCCAACGCCTCGGGGAAGGCGCTCCGCGAAGCCTACGCCTCGGCCAAGGCGCTCTTGTTTTGCGGCGTCGAGGACTTCGGCATCGTCCCGGTCGAAGCCCAAGCCGCCGGCTGCCCCGTGGTGGCGCTGGCCAAGGGGGGGGCGCTCGAGACCGTGGTCGACGGGGTCACGGGGGTCCTATTCGACAGCCCCGAGCCCCGCTCGCTCCTCGCCGCCATGGAGCGCGCCGAGGCCCTCGACTTCGACCGCCAGACCCTTGAAAACCATGCGGAAAGCTTCTCCGCCCGGAGGTTTCACCGGGAGCTCCAGGACGTCCTGAAGTCCCACAATGTCGTCTACGAGCGACCCGTCTGACATAGATGTCGTGGTCGATGTGGGCAACGATCCTCCGATCCCCCGCGAAAACGGGGATTTGCGGAACGGCGTACAAGTTGCTAGTCGCATCGCCGTGAAAGTCCGCGGCGGGTGCCGCGTCTCACATTTCCATGCTCCGTCGACACCATAGATTCTTCCAATCCCTGCAGGTCGTCCGCGACGCTCTCCTCGTCGGCCTGGCGTTCTATGGCGCGCATTGGGTTCGCTTCTCCTTCCCCGAGCTCATGCCTTTCCGAGAGGTCTCGCCCGTCAACGAGACGCTCTGGGTCGGCGCCGCGCTCATTTTCGTGTGGCCGGTCGTCGGCTGGGCGAGCGGTTTGTACGTCAGCCGCCGCACCCGCGGCGTCGCCAGCGAAGTCTTCGACTGCTTCAAGGTCTCGCTCATCAGCTTTCTGGTGATCGTCACCTTTACGTACTTCGTGCGCGACGTCCGTTTCTCCCGTGGTGTCCTGGTGTTGTGGACAGCCTCGTCGTTCGCGCTGGTGTCGTTCGTGCGCGTCTCCTCGCGGGGGGGCCTGGGCGTGCTGCGCGCGCACGGCTACAACCTGCGTCACGTCCTCGTGGTGGGTACCGGCTCGCTCGCGCAGCGCGTGGTGCACACCGTCGATCAACATCAGTCGCTGGGGCTACGCGTCTCGGGCATCATCGCGCTCGACGGCGAGCGTGAGCGCATCGGCGAGATGATCGACAGCATTCCGATCTGCGGCACCGTCAGCAACCTCAGCAAGATCTTGAGCTACGGCACCATCGACCAGGTCTTGGTGGCGCTCCCCATCGAGCAGCTCGGCGCCTTGAAGACCATCATGGCGACGCTCTCGCAGGAGACCGTCGACGTCCGCGTCATCCCCGACTTCTACCAGTACATGACCCTGTGCGGCGGCGTGGACGAGTTCGCCGGTCTGCCGCTCATCAACCTCCAGGCGACCCCGCTGGTCGGTTGGAACCTCGTCATCAAGCGTCTCTTCGACATGCTGGTGGGCGCCGCGGGCCTGCTCGCCGCCGCGCCGCTCCTCGCCGTCATCGCGGTCATTGTCCGTTTGAGCGGACGCGGCCCCGTCCTCTACGCGCAGGAGCGCGTCGGCATGGATGGCCGCACCTTCACCATGTACAAGTTCCGCACGATGCGCGCCGACGCCGAAGTCGACGGCGCGCGCATGACCGAGAAGGACGACCCGCGCCGCACCGCCATTGGCGCCATCCTGCGCACCTTGTCGATCGACGAGCTGCCGCAGCTCTGGAACGTCTTGCGCGGCGACATGAGCCTCGTCGGCCCGCGCCCCGAGCGCCCGTGCTTCATCGAGGACTTCAAGCGCGAGATCCCGCGCTACGCCCTGCGCCACAAGATCAAGGCGGGCATGACCGGCTGGGCCCAGGTGAACGGCATGCGCGGCAACACCAGCATCGAGAAGCGCATCGAGCTCGATCTCTACTACATCGAGAACTGGTCGATCTTCCTCGACCTCAAGATCCTGCTCCGTACGGTCTGCGGCGGCTTCCTGTCGCGTAACGCGTACTGAGTTGCCCCCGGGCCTAGTGGTCCGCCTCGCAGTTTGCTAAACCCCTCGCCGATGTCCGAGCCAGTCCCGTTTATCGATCTATCGCGTCCCCATCAGGCCCTGGCCTCCGAGCTGGCGGCGGGCTTCGCTCAGGCCGTGCAGAGCAACGGCTTCATCGGCGGCGCACGCGTCGAGGCATTCGAGGCGGACTTCGCGAAGCTCTGCGGCGCGGACAAGTGCATTGGCGTGGCCAACGGCACCGACGCGCTGTTCATTGGCCTGAAGGCCCTGGGCGTTGGTCCCGGCGACGTCGTTTTGGTCCCGTCGTTCACGTTCGTCGCGACCGCCGAAGCGGTCAGCGTCCTGGGCGCGACGCCGCGCTTCGTCGAGGTCGACCCGAAGACCTACACCATCACCGCCGATGCGCTCGCTAAAGCGGACACTGCGGGTGTGAAGGCCGTCATCCCGGTGCATTTGTTCGGTCAGTGTGCCGACATGCAGCCGATCATGGCGCTCGCCAAGCAGCATGGCTGGAAGGTGCTCGAGGACAGCGCCCAGGCGCACGGCGCCACCGACCACGGCAAGGTGGCTGGCTCGCTCGGCGACCTCGCGTCGTTCTCGTTCTATCCCACCAAGAACCTCGGCGCGATCGGCGACGCCGGTGCCATCACGGGCCCCGCGGGCGACGTGATCGAGCGCGCGCGGCGTCTCGCGAACCACGGCCGCTTGGGTCAGTACGAGCACGCGGAGCCTGGCTTCAACAGCCGCCTCGATTCCATCCAGGCCATGGCCTTGGGGCTCAAGCTTCGCCACCTGGGCGACTGGAACGGCCAGCGCGCCGCGGTCGCCGCCATGTACGACGAGCGCTTGAAGGGTGTCGCTGGCATCGAGACGCCGGCCGTCCGCAATGGCGCATCGCACGTGTTCCATCTGTACGTCGTGCAGGTGGAAGAGCGTGAGCACCTGAAGAAGGCGCTCGCCGCCGAGAAGATCGGTCACGGCGTCCACTACGGCCTGCCGCTGCACCTGCAGCCCGCGTACGCTGGCTCGGGTCAGGGCAAAGGCGCGTTGCCGGTGACCGAGCGTGTCGCCGAGCGCGTCCTCTCGCTCCCGATGTTCCCCGAGCTGTCCGAAGCACAAGTCGATCGCGTGGTACGTGTGGTGCGCGCGCATGCCCGCGCCGGAGGTTGAGCCATGGCCAAGATTGCCGTCGTCGGTGCGGGTTTCTGGGGTCCCAACCTCGTGCGCTCCTTCGGGGCGCAGCGCGCTTGCACGGAGCTGACTGTCTGCGATAGCGACACCGCTCGCCTCGAGTGGATCGGCGCGCGCTTTCCACAGGCGAAGCTCACGGCGAGCTACGACGACGTGCTGAACAGCGACGTCGACGGCGTGGTCTTGGCGACGCCGGTCACCACGCACTACAACCTCGCCCGCAAGGCCCTCGACGCCGGCAAGCACGTCTACGTCGAGAAGCCGCTGTGCCAGTCGGTCGAGGAGGCCCGCCGCCTCGTCGATCAAGCCGAGCGCGCCGGCCGCCAGCTGATGGTCGGCCACACCCTCGAGTACAGCCCGGCGGTCATGAAGGTCTCGGACATCATCCGCAGCGGCGAGCTCGGCCAGATCTTCTTCATGTCGAGCCAGCGCGTGAACCTCGGCGTCTCGCGCCCCAACACCAGCGTCGTCTGGGAGCTCGCGCCGCACGACTTCTCGATCCTCTTCAACTGGCTCGACGAAGCGCCGACCATGATCGCCGCCGTCGGCAAGGACTACTCGAAGCGCGGCTTCCACGACGTCGCCTTCATCTCGATCGAGTTCGGCTCGGGAGTCGTCGCGCACCTGGAAGTGTCGTGGCTCGCGCCGTCGAAGCTGCGCCGCACCACCGTCGTCGGCGCCAAGAAGATGGTGGTCTACGACGACATGGAAGCCGTCGAGAAGGTGCGCGTCTACGACCGCGGCAGCGACCCGAAGGAGCACGAGAGCTTCGGCGAGTTCCAGATGGCGCAGCGCACCGGTGACATCGTCAGCCCGCGCATCGCCACCGACGAGCCCATCGCCCTGCAGACCCTCGAGTTCCTCCAGGTCATCGACCAGGGCCGCCGCCCGCGCACCGATGGCCGCAACGGCCTGCGCGTGGTCGAGGCTCTGGCCGCGGCGACGCACTCCTTGGAAGAGGGCGGGACGCCGGTACGTTTGTAGAGCGTTCGCGGTGCGATCGAGCGCCCGCCCGCGGCTCTTTGTCCGCTTTAGCGGCGGAGGGTCATGCCCGCGCGGAAGGGCGGGTTGAGGGCACAGTCGACGCCGTAGGGCGCGGCGTTCGACATCGTGCGCAGCACGCGCTGGGCACGCACCCCGGGCTCCTCGGGATTCGGGTCGCTCGCGACTTCTTGAGCGAGCGCGCCGGCGCCGGTGAAGACGATGATGCCGGGAATGCCACCGAGCGCGAAGCCAAGGACCGCGCCGATGACCGCTCCGGCGCCATTTTCGCCCTTGGGATCACGCGCCGACCACTCCACCGTCATGTGCTCGGTCTTGCCGTCGTAGAGGGCGCGGTCGGTGATGGTCGAGCCCGCTTCTGGGGCGGCCATGCCACGGCCGTACATGATGATGTAGCCGCTCGAGTCCGCACGGCGCGCCTGCACGGCGGTGAGACCGGTGCCGCGCAGTGACTCGCGGACCTCGTCACGGTCGAGCGGACACTGCACGTAGAACGTGCGGATGCGCCCGCGGTCTTCACGGCCGTCGAAGTGGGGCCGGGCTTCGAGAGTGGTGGTGGTGCCGTTCGGAGAACGGGCGACGACGTCGGCGATACCAAGGCCAGGAAATGCCATGATTCGCGTATCGCCGCGCCCGTGTCCGGTGGTGCGTTTCTCGCACCTGCCTTTACGTCAGGTCACCTCGGCGTGAGCGCCTCAAGGTGATGCGTTTGGCACCGTGCCTGGTGGCAGCACGATCTCGTAGCTCGACAGATCCGAGCCGGCCTCCCAGCGCGTCGCATAGATGATGCGCGTGAGATCGCGATTCACCACGGCCTGTGGCTCGTCGAAGTAGTCGCTGCCGCCGTTGTGCATGTGCGCCAAGCTGTAAACGCGTCCGCCATTCTTGAGCTCGACGAGCGCGACCTTGTCCGTCGCCCAGTACTGCCCCGGCCGGCAGGCGCCTTGGTTGGTGCCGCATGCGTAGGTCGAGATCACCACCCACCCAGGCTTGTCCCAAGCGGCGCCGCTCACGTGCCCCGCGAACGCGGCCCCGCGCGGTGAGTCTGGGTACAACGCCAAGAGTCGCGTGTGCGCCGCGCCGTTCATCGGCGCCATCTCGAGATAGCCGTTCTCATAGCTGTAGTAGACGAGCACGTCGTTGCCGGCCGCATCGAGGGCGCAGTCGGAGTGCTCGCTGCGGCTGTGCAACAGCTTTCCCGCGCCCGTCGAGAAATCGACGGTGCCGGCCGAGCGATTGATCGGGTAGGCGATGGTGCCGTTGCCCCACGAGACCACCGCGTACTGCCCTGTGATGCTGCTCGAGACGTGGTCCGGCCGGTTCGACGTGCCGAGGTGACCGAGCACACGGCTGCCGGCGGGACGCGAGATGTCGACGACGACCACCCCGAGCATGGAATAGCCCGAGGTCTCGACTTGCAGCGTCCAGATGTTTCCGTCCTTCGAGGGCCGTCCTTCTTCCTTGGTCCAGGCCCGCGCCGCCGAGGGCCAGAGGGCGGTGAGCTCTCCGGAGAGATCGGCAAGGACGCTGCTCTTCTGCGTGCTGACGTCGTACTGAGAGATCTTCATGCCTTGTCCGTACTGACCGACATAGGTGTACGTGCTCGGATTCGTCGGATGCCAATTGGGCTCGGTGATGGGGCTCGGCAGATCGCGCACGTAGGTCCACGAGCGCGCGTCGTACAAGCGCCACCAACCGTTGGAGCTCTGCATGATGGCGTACGAGCCGTCGACGTTGAGCGCTGGGCGTCGCGAGTACTCGTGACGGATCCACGATGGCGGATACTGGCTGGCGGCCGCGTCACTCGCCGTCGCCACGCGGGTGACGCAGGTGCCGTAGCTCGGATCGCGGAAGGTTCGGCGAATCGCCGGCAAGGCGCTGCCCCACGTTGGGACCGCCGTGTCGAAGCCAGGCTTCAGCGTTACCGCGCACGTGGCGCCCGGATCAGGGTTGCTCGGGGGCGGTGGTGGTGGTGGCGGCGGCGGGGGAGGAGGAGGTGGAGCTTCGGTCCCCGTGACCACGGCCGTGATGTTGCTCGTCGCCGTCGCGCCGCTGCTCAAGAGCGAGGCGGTGATCCGCAGCTGCGTGGTGCCGGTCTTGAGGGCTTCCACCAAGCCATCGCTGCTGACGCGCGCGACGCTCGCGTCGTTGCTCGCGAACTGCACGATGTAGACGCTGCTCGTCGCGGTGGTGTTGACGTCGACGCGCAGCTCGACGCTCTCGCCCACGGCGAGGCTCAAGGCATTGGCGCCGACCGAGAGCGAGATCTCCTCCGTCGACAGACCGTCGACATCGATTGGTCCACTGACGTCGCCACCGCAGGCGCCAAGCGCGCCCACGACGGCAGCTACCAACGCAAAACTCCAACTTCGCAGCATGATCGCCTCCTCACGAAGAAAGACAAAGGCCAGCGAGCCGCGGCGCGCTCGCACATTCGTTGACCCCCATGGATGTCCGCTCGTGCCCCACAGTGGACACCAGGTCGGCGATGATCAGCGCGGATCGGCGGCCGCGACTCAGAGGTCGAGCGCAGTGCGCGGCAGCTCGATCATATAAACGTCGAGATCGGCGGTCCCTGACTGCCAATTCGAGCCGAAGACGATGCGCGTGAGGCTCGTGTTGCTCGCCGCGCGCGGCTCGACGTCGTAGGTGTCGGCGTCGTAGCGCGTATGCGCGACCACGAAGATCCGCGGCGACGGCGCGAGCTCGAGGAGAATGATCTTGTCCTCGAACCACGCGGGGCCCGCTGCCCCGGCCGCATCGTACGTCGCGAGCAATGCGAAGCCTCGGTCGTTGGCGCCCGAGATGGTCACTTTGGTGGTTCGGCCGGAGAGCTCGAGCGGCAAGAGATCCGTCGTCGCGCCGGTCGCGAGATCGATCATGACCACGACGCGCCGCGCGTCGACCGCGATAGCGACCTCACGCCCATCCCGCGCCACCCCGACGTCGCAACCGTACCCTTCGGAGCCCACCGCGAGGAGCCCGCGGGCGCTGCGCAGATCCGGCGCGAAGCGCATGAGCCCACAGGGCGCCGCCAACGTACCCGACGGCTGCCCATCGGCGCAGTTGTCGGCGCCCGAGAAGCCCACGAGCACGTGAGCGCCCGAGCGGCTGACGGAGATGAAATCGGGCGGCGCATCGGAGTAGCCATAGCTTCCGAGCATTTGCTGGCGCGCGCTGTCGACGGTGATGATGCCGATACCCGCCCAGCTGGCGGAGCGCACGTCGAACGCCCAGAGAGCTCCGTCGGCCGACGGTCTGCCGGTTTGCCGCGTGAACGCGCGCGTCGGTCCAGAGGTCGGCCAGGCAGCGGTCGCGGCCGCTCTGAAGTCGTAGCGCAGGCTCTGCGTCGACGACGTCAGATCGAAGCTGTTGATCTGCATCGGCTCGACGGTGACGTGGAAGAGGCGCTCCGGCGAGCCCGGGTCCCAATGCAGCTCGCGCTCGGAGAACCAGGAGGCGGGTGTCTCGTACAGCAACGCTAGCGACGAGCTGTCGTAGATCGCCAGATAGTTGCCGGCGAGGTGTGCGATGAAGCGTGAATCGTCGCGGTCGAAGGCAATGGCGCCGGGTGACTCTGGGCGCACGAAGTCCACGCCCTGCGCCACGTGATCGGTGACGCGCGTGATGCAGGTGCCGTGGTCCGCGTCCACGAACGCCGTGCCCATCGCGGGCTTGCCGCGGCTCGGTGCCTGCGCCGTGTTGCCTGCGTCCGCTAAAGCGAAGTCGCTGGCGTAGAGATCACGGCAGCGCACGCTCAAGCCGCCCGCGGGATCGTCCTCGTCGCCGCTCGTCTGGGGGGCTCGGTCGCGCAAGATGACGTCGGTCCTGCCGCACGCCGCGCAGCACAGCACCATGAGGGCGACTCTTCGCATGCCGCCGGCCAGCTCGCGCGCCATCACGTCATCTACTCCCGGAGCTCCGCCGCGCACCACTCGCGCCACTCACGCGCTTGACGCTCGAGCTCCGCGCCTGGCGTGCTCAAGTAGGCGTCGTAGGCGGCGATGGCTCCGGCGCAGTCATGCAAGGCGACGCGCTTGATGGTGGCCTCGAGCATGTGGCTCTCGCCGACGCGGCCGCTGTCGGGATAGGCGCGGCGCAGATGCGTGATGCACTCCAGGCTCTCCCGGTGCTGGCCTCCGTCGTAGAGCAGCCGGCAGACCCGGAAGCTTGCTTCGGAGGCGAGCATCGAATCGGGGTGCCGGCGTAGGAAGTAGCGGAAGTGGCGCAGCGCCTCCTTACGCGCGCCGAGCTCCATGGCGAGCTTGCCGCGCTCATAGGCGGCGCCCTCGGCTTGCGGCGCGTCTCCGTGAGCGCGCACCAGGAGGTCGTAGGTCGCGAGCGCGGCCTTGTGGTCGCGCGCGCGGTAGTAGCAGTCGGCGACGCGCCGCAATCCTTCGGCGCGGGACGCGGGAGACGACTCGGCGCGCAGCAGGGACGCGGCTTCACGG
>JBDHVB010000097.1:0-19103 GCA_039809465.1 Myxococcota bacterium | reverse complement strand
CATCACCGGTCACTGGGGGATTCGCGGCCTGTTCACCGGCCGGAGGCTGGAAGTCGGTGTTCTCTTCACAGGCGGTCACGAAAAGCAGGCAAGCTACGGCAAGCGTCCATCTCATGCGCCGCAGCCTAGCCTCAAACCCGTCCGCGGCTCCAGAAACCAGCTAGAGCCCCGACAGAACCTCGGTGGACTCGGGCCGGTCCCCCAGGAGCGCCCGCGCCTTCTTGCGCATGCTCGCCACGATGCGGCCAACGACCTCGATGTGCGCGTCGTCCATGCCCAAGGCACGCGCGCTGTACTCGACCTCCGCGATCATCCGCTCACGAAGCGGCGTGCCCGCCTTGAGCGCCGACATGCCGGCGCACACCCGCATCATGTGATGCAGCTCGCGGGCCTGGTGGTTCGGCTCGTCGAGGTGATGGTCGCGGCAGACGTCCGAGATGCTCGCCGGCACGTTCCAGAACTTCAGCGCCGCCTCGCCCGTCGTGACGTGGAGCTCGTCGAGGATGTGCTCGACGACCGCGTGCTCGATGTCCGCGTCGAGCTTGCGCTCGAGGATCAGCGCGCAGATCGAGCGCAACGTGAACGTGCGGCCGATGTCGAGGAACAGGCCACAGGAGAACGCGTGGTCGGCGTTCACCACGCCCAGTGTCCGCGATAGTGCACTCGCCGACAGAGCGGTGGTCACGGCGTTCGCGTGCTCGTCGTACCATTGGCGTGACAGCACCGAGCGTAGGCGGCGCGTGTAGAGATTGAACATGAAGCGCGAGGCCGCGACCGCCGCGACCTCGCCCACTTCGCGTCTGCCCAAGCGGATGACCGCGTCGCGCAAGCTCGTGAGCTGCGAGACACCGCGGTAGTAAGGCGAGTTCGCGACCTTCAAGACGTGCGCCGCGGTGTCCGGGTCGCGCGCGATGGTGGCGACGACCTCGGCGGCCTCGACCATCTGGATGCGGCGCGAGAGGTCGAGGATCGCGAGCGCGTACATCGGCATCGCCGGGAGCTGCTGCCGGTCGATGGTGATCTCGGCGACGACGGTGGGGATGAGCGCCTGCGCCCGGCTGCGATACGCGGGATGGTCGGGCCGATGGTCAGGGAGCATGAGCAGCGCGGCCATGCGCTTCGCTCGAGTTTCGGCCGGCGAGGCGGGCTCGCCGATGGGCAGGATGACGCTGGCCATCGACACCGTCATCGACGGCTTTGTACGAAACTGAAACGCCTACCTGATCACCCACAAAAACACCGTGTTCTCGGATGGTTGGCGAGTGCCGACGCGGCACACACCAAACCCACCATCCTGCCGATATCGGGGCCAAGGAAAACACATGACCAGCCTGGCCAAAACGACGTCGTCTACTCAGAACCCCTGCGCCTTCCAAGCGGCGATCCTCAACAGCTTCCCGAACATCACCGTCACCGCCGAAGGCGCTTCCGTCAAAGACTTCATCGCGGCGCTCGAGTCGGTGAATGTCTCGAAGGGCATCTGCAAGATCGTCGGCGACAAGCTGCGCGAGGCCGCGGTCGCGAGCGGCAAGAGTGGCAAGTTCTTCGACGGCGCCGACATCCGCAAGACCGTCTTCTTCGACGGCCTCAGCACCTACGCGTTCCGCAACGGCTACAACGCGCAGCGCTTCAGCGAGCTCATGACCGCCTCGCCCAACAGCACGTTCGGCGCGGCCGACGTCGCCCGCATGGTCCGCGCGGTCGCCGCCGAGCAACACGCCGACCTCAAGGCGATCTTCTTCACGCTCTTCGAGCACTCGGCCATTCGGCAGATCCTGGCGGGGAGCGCGCGCGTCAACAAGTCGGAGCTCGAGGGCTTCTTCTCGCGCGGTGTGCTGACCCCGCACTTCATGGACCCGAGCACCAAGAAGACGCTCCCGCGGATCGCCTTCCACACCGCTATGGCGGCGCTCGCCTACGGCGCGCAGGCCGCGATGAACGCCATCACCGGCGGCGACAACGCCGACGTGCCCAAGCTCAGCCCGCTCCCGTCGCCCGTGAGCGCCGGCGCGTCGGCAGCGCTCGGCACCGCCAAGAAGTGCCCCTTCGGCCACGACTAATGCCGCACCCCGCGGCGGCGTAGCGACCTGGACCAGCCGGGAGGTCTCCCGCGCGCGAGCGCAGGCGCCATTCCGCGCGCCGAGCTTTCACGCAGTAGCAGCAGCGACGACAGCGGCCCTAAGGGTCTCATGGCCGAGCAACGCGCAATGCCGCGGTGTGCTCGAAAACGCGCTCGAAAAGACCACCCCGCGCGACAGCAGCACGCGGCAGTCATGGCCGGCTCCATGGTCCGCAGTACTAGAATGGGCCCCACCAAGCCCAGCGCGCGTCGATGCCACCGAGACACCACGCGTCATTCGCGACGCGGTGCCAAATGACACCAGCGCCACGAGACTCCAGAGCACCAGCGAGCAGCCCCATGAGGTGCGCTCTCTGCGCGCAAAACAGGTAGAGTGGGAGCATGCATTCGCTGCTCCTTGCCCTGCTCGTGACCCTGCCCTTTCAGGACCCGCAGCAGCGCTTCGTCGTCGACCTGCCCGACGGCTGGGGTGTCGCGGCGAGTGACGCGGGCGGCGTGACCTTCTCGAAGAATCGCCAAGGCGTGCTCGCGGTCTGCTCGGTGCGTGTCGTTCCGCTCGGGCAGACAGGCCTCGAGGGCTACGTGCAGACGCTCGCGCAAAGCGCGCAGAGTCAACCCGGCTACAAGGTCATCGCGCAGGGCAGCGACAAGCTAGGTGGCACGAGGGCGTGGCGGCGGCGATTCGTCGCCAACATCGATCAGACCGGCAAGATGCAAAAGATCGTCGACGAGCGCGTCATCGCGGCCAATGGTGTCGCCTACATGATGCATCTCGAGACGGTGGCGCAGGCTTTCGAGAGCTTCGTCCCCGAGTTCGCGCAGCTCATCAACAGCTTCAACTATCCGCGGCCGGAGGAGCAGGTCAGCCCAGTAGCCATCCCCAACTATGTGCTCGTGGGCTCGTGGCGCTCCGAGACCGACGCCGCGATGCGCCTGACCTTCTACGCCGACAACCGCGTGCTCTTCGGATCGTTCAGCGGTGTCTATCGCCTCGACGGCAATCAGCTCCTCATCAAGCTGACCAATCGCGACACCCAGGTCTATTTCTGGCAGCTGGTTGGCGGGCAGCTCACGCTCGTCTCACCGCAACTCCCCGCGCCACTACGCTACAGGCGTGTCGCCGTCGGCGATTGAGCAGCTTGGTAGTTTTAGGCAAGAAATCGAGCGCTTCGCTCTAACGGTCGCGTGCGCCGCTGCTGTTTCTTCTCGAACCATACTCTTTCGAGGAGAGACCCCATGAAGACCTCTGGCTACGCGGCGAAGTCGGCGACCACTCCGCTAGCGCCCTTCGCTTTCGAGCGCCGCGAGCCACGCCCGAACGACGTGGTGATCGACATCCGCTATAGCGGCGTCTGCCACACCGACCTGCACATGGCGCGCAACGACTGGGGCTGGACGCGGTATCCGCTCGTGCCGGGTCACGAGATCGTCGGCCGCGTGCGCGCGGTGGGCAGCGCCGTCACCAAGCTCGAGGTCGGCGACGACGTCGCGGTCGGCACCATCGTCGACAGCTGCGGTGACTGCGATCAGTGCAAAAAGCACCAAGAAGTGTACTGCCGCCAGGGGCCAACCCTCACCTACAACGGCCAGGATCGCCTGACCGGCGAGCAGACCCACGGCGGCTACGCCAAGCACGTGGTCGTCCGCGAGGAATTCGTGCTGCGCCTGCCGAAAGACCTCGATGCATCACGCGCGGCGCCGCTGCTCTGCGCGGGCATCACCACGTATTCACCGCTGAAGACCTGGGGCGCGAGCAAGGGCACCCGCGTCGCGATCGTCGGCTTGGGCGGTCTCGGGCACCTGGGCGTGAAGCTCGCGGCGGCCCTCGGCTCCGACGTCACGGTGATCACCCGCAACGCCGACAAGGGCAAAGAAGCACTCGCCTGGGGCGCAAAGCACGTGCTGGTGTCGACGGACGCGAAGGCCATGCAAGCCGCGGCCTCGAGCTTCGATCTCATCATCGACACGATCCCCGTCGAGCACGACGTCATCCCCTACGTGGCGCTCCTCGACGTCGATGCGACCTTGGTGATCGTCGGCGCGATCACCATGCAACCGAAGATCGACGCGCTGGCGTTGGCCTTGGGCCGCCGCCGCATCTCGGGGTCGGGCACCGGAGGCATCGCGGAGACCCAGGAGCTCCTCGACTTCTGCGCCGAGAAGAACGTGCTGCCGGAGGTCGAGATGATCCGCATGGAAGGCATCCAGCACGGCTTCGAGCGCATGGAGCGTGGTGACGTGCGCTTCCGCTTCGTCATCGACATGGAGAAATACGCAGGCTGATCGCGTCAGCCGGCTTCGCTGAGGACGCCGCGCAAGCGATCGGTGTCCCGCCGGGGCGGCGCGCCGAAGAGCCGGCTGTACTCACGCGTGAACTGCGTGGTGCTCTCGTAGCCGACGGCGTTGCCGGCGCTGCCCACGTCGATCGCCTGGACGAGCAGCATCGAGCGCGCGGTCTGGAGCCGGAGCTGCTTCTGATACTGCAGCGGGCTCAGGCGCGTGACCGCTTTGAAGTGCCGGTGCAGCGACGTGACGCTCATGCCGACGCGCTTGGCGAGCGCCTCGACGCGCAGCGGCTCTCTGTAGTGCTCGCGGATCCAGCCGATGGCCTGGCTCACCTGCGCGGCAAAGCCTTGGCGCGCGCACAGGAGGCGGAGCATCGCGCCCTGCGGACCGTTGAGCACACGAAAGAGGATCTCGCGCTGGATGAGCGGCGCCAAGATCGCGATCTCTTCGGGACGCTCGAGCAAGCGCATGGCGCGCAGCACCGCGTCGAGCAGCTCCGGCTCGGCGCTACCCGCGGTGAGCCCTGGCGCCGATTCGCTGGGCGGGGCGGGCCGCCCGATCATGAGCTGCGTCGCTTCGGCCGCGTCGAGGCCCATGGCGAGCGCGATGTGCGGCTCCTCGGGGGTGGCGCCGATGACCTGACCAGTGAGCGGCAGATCGACGGAGACCACGAAGCTATCGCCCGCGCCGTAGCGAATGATGGTGTCGCCCAAGGCGAGCTGTTTGCGGCCCTGCAAGCACACGCAGAGCATCGGGCCATAGGTGACGGGCTGCGGTGGCATCGCATCGTCGGCGCGAATGATCGCGGTGCGCGGCAGAGCCGTGGTGAAGATGCCGGTCTGTGGCGCCGCGCGCAGAGCGATGGCGCGCATCTCCCCTAAAGGGGACACGTCGAGGAGGGTCATGCCTCACGAAGGTGGCGCCGCGTCCCCGCTAGTGCAAGCTCGGGCTCGCGCCGGGGCCCGCGATGACAATCATCGGCTTCTTTTCGGGATCCAGCCGCGCGAGGAGCGCCGCGACCGACTCCTTCGAGAGCGCGACACAGCCCGAGGTGGGCGCATCCGGGGCTCTCCACACGTGCAGGAAGATCGCGCTGCCGGCGCCCGGGGTCGTGGGCTCGAGGTTGTAAGCGATCACGAGGCCCAGCGCGTACTGCCCGTCCTCGCGGCGCATGACCTCGAAGGACTTCGCATGGCTCTCGGAGCGCGTGGTCCAACGGTTGTAATCGGGCGCGCTTGGGTCATCGACCCAGATGGTCTCCGCGGTGGCCTCGCGATACGGCATCGCCGTCGTGATCGCAGGCGCGTCACCGAATGCAAACGGCAGCGCATAGAGCCCCGCGGGCGTGTAGCCATCACCTTCACGCTTTTGCGCGGCGTCGATGATGCCGCTCCGGCCTACGGTCGCCGGCACTGGGCCGTAGGTGAGCTCTCCGTTCTCGTAGAGCGCGACTTGAGCAGCCGAGCCCCCCGTGCCCGTCACGACGATGAGCTGAGCCACAGTGAGCGGCCGCGCGACGGGCGAAGTCGCGCTCACCGGCTGCGCCGCTCGAGCGCACGCCGTGAGCAAGGCGAGCGCGGCGACGACGCGCATCACTTGATGAGGAAGATGCATACGAGGAAGACCAACAGGGCAAGGCCCGTCGCCCCAAGCGCGATACGTGGACGATTCATCCAGATCGCCGCGACGGAGCCCACGGCGGCCGCCGCGAAGCCCAGCTGCAGCCCGCTCTGCAGCGTGTGGCCCAACGCAAAAGCGAAGGCGATGCCGAAAATGAACAAGGCCCCCAGGGCGAGGGCTACTATGCTCCCAACGAGCTTGCCGACGACGCTCATACGGGCAATCTCCAACGTTCCTTCACCGAGAGCACAGGTTTTCCGCCGATGGTCTACGTTTTCCTGATTGTCCAGCTCGCAGTCTCCATCGGCGTGCTCGCCCTCTTCGCGATCGCGAGCGCCTTCCAGGACGAGTATCTGCGCTGGTCGACGCCGGCCATGAAGGCGATCGACATCACGATCTTGTTGGTGCTGCTGACGCCTCTGCTGCTGACGCTCGTCTCGTTCACGCGCGTCGTGCGGGGGAAGGCACCGCTCCTGACCGCGCCCATCTGGTTTGCCGCCTTCCTTACCTGCGGCGTCACCACGATAGGCCTGCTGACCTTGAAAGAGAAAGTCGGCTACGCCGCGCGCAACGCCGCGCGAGAGAAGCATCGCGCCGAGCTCCTGGCCGCGGCCCAAGGAGGTGATGGCGCGAAAGCATGTGAGCTCGTCGGCTTGGGGCCTGGGGCGCCCCTTACGCTCTTCCCGATCTGCAAGAAATGGATCGAAGAAGCGTCGACGCCCTCCGAGCGCTTGGCGCGCCTCGAAAACTTCACCTCTGGGAGATGGCTCAAGTCCTGGGAGGAAGACGGACGCATGGTCTGCCCGGTGCCGCCCAGCGAGCAGGTGTGGTTCGTGCGCACCTACTTCAACGCGCTGCTGGAAGCGGCGCCTGGCTCGAGCGCGCAAAAGCCCGCCGCCAACGAAGCGTTCGACGATCTCCTGGTCTTCGGCGCCTCGCTCTCTGGCATTGGCCGCCCCGAGGTCCTGACACACGAAGCTCTCTGCGCCCTCGCGGAGCTCATCCCCACGATCGAAGCGCAATTCGCCGCCCGCTTGACCGCGGCGACCACGCAGAACCCGGAGCGCGCGACCTACTTCAAGAGCGTCGTCGGCGATGCTCGCACACGCGCCGGCAACTGCGCGCCCTAAGGCCGGTCGGCGCGCACCATGATCGCGTCGATGGCGTCTTTCTCGTAGGCGCCGTCCTCGCCTGGATAGCGGACCGGCTTGCCCGCCTTCTTGGCGTGGGCCCAGATGATGCTTTGCCCCGCGGGCATCACGTCGACTGGAGCATCGAAGATGGGATCCTGGAACGCCGTCTTGGCGTCGATGAGCTTCCAACCGCTTTGCTCGAGGCTGGTGAGCAGATCGCCCAGGTGAAGAGCCGCGAGGAGATTCGTGTGCAGCAACAGGGTGTGCTTCACGTCGCGCCCGAGCACCTCCTTCGCGAGGCCATCGTAATAGGAGGTGCGCTCGAGGATGTGCGCTGAATAGAAGGAACGCAGCGGACCGCTACTTGCGGCGGGATCCTTGGCGAAGAGCTCCCGCAAACGCTGATCGACATACCAGTCAGAGGCGTCGATCGTGACCGCGCCAGATGCGTAGTGATGCTTGCTGAGCCAGCTGCGCAGGGCGTCGCGCTTGGCGGGAGTGTCGCCTTCGGCGAGGAACGGGTAGCGGAAGCGTCGCTCGTAGCCTTTGACCTTCGTGAGCATCGCGTCGCACTTGGCGATGTCGTCGGCTGCCTCCCGCACCGAGAGCTTGGGCCCGAAGTACTTATGGCTCCAGGTGTGATTGCCAATCGCATGGCCAGCATCGGCCCAGGCTTGCAGGCGCCGGAGATCGTCTGGGGTACGCAGGTTCTTGCAGGAGACGAACAGCGCGGCCGTGAGACCGCGCTTCGCGAGCTCCGCGAGAATGGCGTCGTTGCGCTGGTCGGCGTCGAGCTTCGTGGTGTCCGACAAGTCGAAGTCGTCGAACGTGATGGCGAGCTCGCGCGCCGCCGTGGCTCGGGCCGTGAGCAGGACGATGGCAAGTGCTGCTGCGGCAGCGACGGCGGCGGCGTAGCGCATGCGGAAGCCCAAAAAGCGAAAGCCCCGTCTTGGATTTCTCCGAGACGGGGCTTTCTAAATTTATTCCGGCAGCGACCTACTCTCCCACACGGTTACCCGTGCAGTACCATTGGCTCAGGTGGGCTTAACTTCCGAGTTCGAGATGGGATCGGGTGGAACCCCACCGACATTGCCACCGGAAACTTAAAACACTGAATAGTAAGAACTTAGTCGATTCGTTTGCGAGTGTTACGTGAACAACTCTTTGGAAGCTTACGCTTCTCACTTGAATCATCGCACTAGGCGATGTTTCGGTGCCGCCTATTTCGAGGTCGGCACCTGCCGCCTCAAGTGGCGGCAGCAACAATAATGTTGCGTGCTACGCGCTGAAATCTAGCTTCGAACCACTAGAAAAACAGTGCTAAAGCCTCACGGTCAATTAGTACTGGTTAGCTCCGTGCATTACTGCACTTCCACACCCAGCCTATCGACGTCCTGGTCTAGGACGGACCTTTAGGGGGCAAGCCCCAGGGAGACCTAGTCTTAGAGGAGGCTTCCCGCTTAGATGCTTTCAGCGGTTATCCGTTCCACAGTTAGCTACTCGGCGATGCTCTTGGTGAACAACCGATACACCAGCGCTGCGTCCTTCCCGGTCCTCTCGTACTAAGGAAAGCTCTCTTCAAGTCTCCTACGCCCACAACAGATAGGGACCAAACTGTCTCACGACGTTTTGAACCCAGCTCGCGTGCCACTTTAATCGGCGAACAGCCGAACCCTTGGGACCGACTTCAGCCCCAGGATGTGACGAGCCGACATCGAGGTGCCAAACCTCCCCGTCGATGTGAACTCTTGGGGGAGATAAGCCTGTTATCCCCGGAGTACCTTTTATCCGTTGAGCGATGGCCCTTCCATATGGAACCACCGGATCACTATGACCTGCTTTCGCACCTGCTCGATCCGTCGATCTCGCAGTTAAGCCCCCTTGTGCCATTACACTCGACGCCTGGTTTCCAATCAGGCTGAGGGGACCTTCGTGCGCCTCCGTTACTGTTTGGGAGGCGACCGCCCCAGTCAAACTGCCCACCAGACAGTGTCCCCAGTCCAGATGATGGACTCAGGTTAGACATCCAAGAAAGCCAGGGTGGTATTTCAACGTTGGCTCCACCGAAGCTAGCGCCCCGGTCTCAAAGCCTCCCACCTATCCTACACAAGCATTCTCGAATGTCACTGCCAAGCTACAGTAAAGGTTCACGGGGTCTTTCCGTCTTGCTGCGGGTACATGGCATCTGCGCCACAATTTCAGTTTCGCTGGGATCGAGGTCGAGACAGTAGGGAAGTCGTTACTCCATTCGTGCAGGACGGAACTTACCCGCCAAGGAATTTCGCTACCTTAGGACCGTTATAGTTACGGCCGCCGTTCACCGGGGCTTCGGTTCATTGCTTCGGCTTGCGCCTGACAACTCGCCTTAACCTTCCGGCACCGGGCAGGAGTCAGCCCCTATACTTCCGCTTTCGCGTTAGCAGAGACCTGTGTTTTTGGTAAACAGTCGCTACCCTCATTTCACTGCGACCCATCCATGCTTCGTGGAGTAAATCCACTGACACGAACAGGCACACCTTATCCCGAAGTTACGGTGTCAATTTGCAGAGTTCCTTAACCTCGATTCTCCCAAGCGCCTTGGAATACTCTTCCCGCCCACCTGTGTCGGTTTCCGGTACGGGCATCCTATGTTCTCCGCACGAGACTTTTCTCGGGAGCTTGGTATCACTCACTAATGCCGCACCCGAAGGATTGGCACCGCATCACCTCTCGGCCTTGACCTCACGTTTTCATCCTATGAGATCAGCCTACCGGCTTCGACAGGGACTTCCAGAACCCTGCTGAGCTAACCTTCTCCGTCCTCCCTTGCTTCAACGAACATAAGACGGTTCAGGAATATTAACCTGATTTCCATCGACTACGCATTTCTGCCTCGTCTTAGGACCCGACTGACCCTGGGAGGATTAACCTGCCCCAGGAACCCTTGGGCTTTCGGCGAACAAGTTTCTCACTTGTTTAATCGCTACTCGTGTTGGCATAATCACCTGTAATAACTCCAGCCCTCCTTACCGGTAGACCTTCACAGTCATTACAGAGCTCCCCTACCACTCCTATTAGGAATCCAAAGCTTCGGTACACAGTTTTAGCCCCGTTACATTTTCGGCGCAGGTTCGCTTGACCAGTGAGCTGTTACGCTTTCTTTAAAGGATTGCTGCTTCTAAGCCAACCTCCTGGTTGTCTAAGCGCCCCCACATCCTTCTCCACTTAACTGTGATTTTGGGACCTTAGCTGTTGGTCTGGGCTCTTTCCCTCTCGGCGACGGACCTTATCACCCGCCGCCTGTCTCCTGAGATAACAGTTGTCGGCATTCGGAGTTTGATAGGGTTTGGTACACTGGTGAGTGCCCTAGCCCAATCAGTGCTCTACCTCCGACACTGAATGCCTCAAGGCGATACCTAAATATCTTTCGGGGAGAACCAGCTATCACCGGCCTTGATTGGCCTTTCACCCCTAGGCACAAGTCATCCGAGGAATTTTCAACTTCCAGCGGTTCGGACCTCCACGAGGTTTTACCCTCGCTTCATCCTGCTCATGCCTAGATCGACCGGCTTCGGGTCCAATTCACGCGACTTAAACGCCCGTTTAAGACTCGCTTTCGCTTCGGCTACACCTGTAACGGCTTAACCTTGCCGCGTAAACTGACTCGCCAACCCATGATGCAAAAGGTACGCGGTCGGGCATTCATCTTTCGATGCATAGCCCTTCCACTGATTGTAGACGTACGGGTTCAGGTTCTCTTTCACTCCCCTCACCGGGGTTCTTTTCACCTTTCCCTCACGGTACTATGCGCTATCGGTCGCTAGTTGATATTTAGCCTTGGGAGATGGTCCTCCCGGCTTCCCACCGAGTTTCTCGTGCTCTGTGGTACTCGGGGACAGGCTAGGGCTTCAGTAGATTTCGGTTACGGGGGTATCACCCTCTATGCCCGACCTTTCCAGGTCGCTCACCTATCTACTTCGGTCCCATATCGCCGCCCCACAACCCCACTGGTACATGTACCAATGGTTTGGGCTACTCCCCTTTCGCTCGCCACTACTAGGGGAATCTCTGACTTGATTTCTTTTCCTCCGGTTACTGAGATGTTTCACTTCACCGGGTCGGCAGTTGGTAGCTATGAATTCACTAACAACTAATACGATGTTACTCGTACTGGGTTACCCCATTCGGACACCCTCGGATCAAAGCTTGCTAGGCAGCTCCCCGAGGCTTTTCGCAGCCTTCCACGTCCTTCATCGCTCACTAGCGCCAAGGCATTCACCGTACGCCCTTACTAGCTTCAGCTGATCTGTTTTTCTGGCGACCGGTATTGCTACCGACCGCTTCGAAATCTCGACGCAGCTCGAAACTAGATTTCAAAACGTAGCTTGGTTCTCAATTACGAGAACTAATGAATGCTGACATGTCTCACGACATTGTCGGCTTCCAGACTTCGTCATCTGCCGCATCAGGACCCCTTGAGAAGGTCGTTGATGTTTTGCTTCTCGCGCGTCTCACGACGCAGAGAGTGCAGTGACGATAAACAGTGAGAATCGTTCGCTTCTAAAGAGTATTGTTCTTTACGTGTCGTTTGGGCCACTATCGCGGCACCAAACACACTCGCGTTTGATTCGATATCGTTTCTTACTATTCAGTTTTCAAAGAGCACTTCGAAACCATCTGCACTTTTACCCATGAAGAGTAAAGTCAGATCTGTATCGACTTGTTTCACGTGTGTCGGCGATGATCTCCCCGGAGCTCTACCCGAAGGTGGAGCCGATGGGGATCGAACCCACGACCTCAGGCTTGCAAAGCCCGCGCTCTCCCAGCTGAGCTACGGCCCCGTCTCGTTCACCAGCGGCTTACGAGGTGGTTCACATCACACATCACTGACGAACATTTGGGATGCGCTCGTCGTTTTCGTGAGGCGCGCTTTCTAGCTGCGTCGCTCACTTGCTGTCAACTTCTTTTTTTCTGCCGTCGTTTATTTTCGCCGGCTTCGAAGCTGACTGCGGATGCAGGACTGAATGGGCCTGGAAAGATTTGAACTTTCGACCCCACGCTTATCAAGCGTGTGCTCTAACCAACTGAGCTACAGGCCCGCGATCGGTTCCCAGAGGATGACCCGAATCCGCTTGCAACAACACACGTTTTCGAACTCAAAGAGCTTTGCGCCGCAACCGCTTTCGAAGCAGTCCGTCGCAACGAGGTGGCGGGGTATAAAGGTTGGCCCTCGCACCGTCAACGGATTTTTTGGGGGCATGCTGTTTTTTTGATCGAACGGCCTCCAAGGCCCCCAAACGGCCCAGAAACAGCGTTTTATGCGTCTCCAGGGCTCAGTCGGGTTTGACAGCGAGGGTTTGCCCCTGGACAACTCTCGTGGATGGCCAAGCAGAAGGTAGCAGGCGCGATCGGTAAGCACGCGCTCACCAGCGAGCTCGTGGCGTGCTTCACCCGCCAAGCCAAGACGTTCGCTATCGCCGACAGCGATGTCGCGCGCTTCCTCGATGCAGGACGCAAGCTCGACCCTGATGGCCTGCTCGAATGGCTGCGCGACCTCACGGTGTTGATCGCCACACTGCAGGGCCCCATGGCTTCGACCGCCACAGCGGAGCAGCTCCGGATTGGGCTGTTCGCCCCCCTCTGCGAGCTCATCGAGGGTCACGCCACGCAGTACTTCGCCCGCGAAAAGCGCCAGGCCAGCGCCAAACGTGCTACAGCGGACCAGCAGCAATCGTTGGAGAGACCAAACCGTACGGCGGGCCTGCCGAGTGCGAGCAAAGCCGTCGGAGCAACGCTGCGGCCACGCAGCAAGAGGTGAGAGCGATGGGAGAGACTGTCGGACAAGTTTATGCTCGCGTGAGCGGATATGACCTGGGCAACCCAGGCGGCCTAACGGGAGGGAAGATCTCCCCTCAGGACTTCGCCGAGTTGCGTGCGGCGTTCGATCAAACCAGCACCGGCGTCCTGGGCTTCGGCAACGAGCAAGAGGCCTTCCTCAGCAGCCTCGCCGGCCAAGACAGCGCCCTCGCGGCTGCCCTGCGCAATCCGAACGGCGACTTCATGGAGTACGCGCGGATGCGCAACATGAACCAGACCGCGGAGCACGCGGCGTTCCAAATCAAGAACGGCCGCGAAGCCGAGATCGGGCCGGCGGCACTCGAGGCGCTGCGAGGCCTATACAACGCGTCCCCCAGCGACGCGTCCAGGGCAGCCTTCTTGAGCGGACTCGAGGGGAGCACCGAGGCGCTGCGCGCTGCCATTCAAGACCCGTCGATCAACTTTACCCGCTACTCTTCGATGCGGGGGAGCGAGCTGCACAAGCAAGGCGCGCCGTCAGCGCCCTAAGGCATCGACCAGCTCGTCCATGTAGACGCTGACCGGCGGCCGTAACAGGCTGCCGGCCATGGCGTCCGCCACGAGCTTTCCCGCCCTGCCAGCACCCGCGTAGGCGCGACTGCCGCTCACCACCAAGCCGTCCGATGCAGCGGACAGAGCACTGCGGGCAGCAAAGGTCTTGGCGCTCCTGGCGCGCGCGAACTGCTGAGCTGGAAACGGCCAGGCGTCCGCCATCGCGACTGCTTCGACGAAACCCCAAGCAGCCTCGAGCGCCAATGCGTTCTCGGCGAGCTTGCCGCGCGCCCAAACAGCGTCTCGCTTGACCGCTTTAGCGGCATCAGACAGCGCGCCCTCGCCAATGCCTACGAACAGGGAAGCGAACAGCACCGTCGACCAATGGCGGGCGTTGACGCCCGAGAGCGAGCCCGGGTGACCGTAGGTGGCAGCGGCCTCCGCCTTCTCGAGGGTCAAACCAACGCTCGCTGTCGAGCGCATGCCCCAGGCGTGCCAAGCATCATCGAGCGTGAGCCCCGGCGCATCACGTGCCACGAAGAAGCCGTCGACGACGTCGCCATTGCGTGCGGCACACAGGAAATAGTCCGCGTCGGGACCGAACGTCGCGAATGCCTTGCGTCCGCTCAAGACGACGCGACCATCGCTGCCGCGCTCGGCTACGCTCTTGGTTTGCTGGAGATCACCGTGCGAGCCAGGCTCGGCGTTTGCCACCGCGAGGATCTTACCGGCGTTCACGGCGCTCGCGACCCACTCTGCTCCCTTGCGCTGTGCGTCCCGAAGCTTGGCGTCGACAGCCTCCGCCGGCAGACGGGCAATGGCCGCGTTCCCCCACGGCATCGCGAGCGCGAGAGCCGTCGACGGCGCTTGGCGGGCAAGCAATCGCATGGCCAAGCAACAATCGACGAGCGATGCGCCCCAGCCGCCTAGCTCTTTGGGTAGCGGCGCCTTGAGCACACCACTATCGCGGATACCCTGAACGATGCCCGGTGCGAGCCGCGTCGCGCCGTCTTTCTCAGCCGTTTGCTCGAGCTCGCCCCACCCTGGCGCAACACCCGCCATCACCGCCTTCACATCAAAGTCTCGTGCCACGTTCGTCATCCTAAAGCCGTCCGGGTGTCGTACTCGATTGCCTCGTCATCGTTGGATGCCGCGGCGGTACCGTAGAACTCTTCGCACGCGGCGATGAGCGTGGCCAAATCGTCGATACGCGTCGCGCGCTCGCGAAACGCCCTCGCCCCCGCGAGACCATGGGCATACCACATGAGGTGCTGGCGGAAACGCCGGAGCGCCGTCAGCTCGTTGCCCACGAACGCGATGTGCTCGTTCAAGTGCCGGCGCACGAGGGCCCAGCGCTCCACGGGAGTCGGCGGCTTGGCCTCGGGGTTCACCAGCTGCTCGAAGATCCACGGATTCCCCAGGGCGCCACGGCCGATCATGACGGCGGCGCAGCCGGTCTCGGCGCGCATCTTCCGCGCCAGCTCGGGCGTGTAAGCGTCGCCATTGCCAATGACGGGGATCGGCGAGCACTCCACCAAAGCGGAGATGAGCGACCAGTCCGCTTTACCGGAGTAGCCTTGGGCGCGGGTGCGGGCGTGCATGGCGATGGCCGCGGCACCAGCGTCGGCGACGGCCTTCACCATGTCACGGAAGTTGAGCGTGTGGGCGTCCCAGCCGGCGCGGATCTTCACGGTGACCGGCGCCCCCGTGCGCTTGGCGATGGCGGAGACGAGCTCGGCGGCCCGCGGTGGGTCGCAGAGCAAGGCGGACCCGGCCCCGTTCTTGGTGACCTTCTTCACCGGGCAGCCCATGTTGATGTCGATGATCTTGGCGCCGAGCTCGACCGCCTTGGCGGCGCCGTCCGCCATCGAGGCCGCATCGCCACCGAAGATCTGCACCCAGAACGGCTGCTCCGAGGCGGCGTGGGTGACGTACCGCTCGGTGCGGGCTTGGCCATAGAGCAGCCCCTTCGCGCTCACCAGCTCGGTCGGCGCGGCGCCGGCCCCAAGCTCACGGGCGATCACGCGAAAAGGCATCTCGCTGACGCCAGCCATGGGCGCCAGGATCCAAGGGTTGGGTAAGAGGTAAGGACCGACCTGCATCGACCTTGGCTTCTGCCTCAAGAAGCAGCGTCTGGCGAGGCCTCGTCGGTGTCGACGCTCTGAAAGCGCGCGACCATGGTCATGGCGGCGGCTTCGAGCTGCGGCAGGGCCAGCTTGGCGGCGGCGGCCAGCAGGAACTTGCCCGTCCGCGATCGCAGACCGCCAGCGAGCACGAAGCCCACCCCGGCCGCGACCCCGAGGGCCACATACGGATGCTCCCGCGTCGCCCGCACCACCTGTTTGCCAAGGGAACGGGCGGCACGCGCCACCTCTTCGATGTCGTAGTCGTCGAACGGCTCGCGAGCGGTCATGCCCGCTTGAGTCTCATGCGCTTCGGATGAAGTCGAGGGCACTTGGTTTGTCCTTGCGGCGGAAGGCGAAACGGCCCCAGCCGGGAGAGAGCATCCCTCTCGGACTGGAGCCGTACCTCGGTCGCTCATCGTCGAATGACTTACGATGCGCTCTTGTCGACACCCTCGGTGTTGAAGCGGGTGCGCAGCTCGTCGAAGCGGCCGACGAGATCGCTCCGCAGCTCGCCGCCGGCCTTCGGCGCGAACGCGAGGCCAAGCGCGCTGCCGACCAGGAGGCCGAGGCCGAACAGACCAACGGCCTGGCCAACCATGGCGTACGGGTTATGACGCTCGAGGCCCAAGGCTTCGAGGATCTGGTCGGTGTTGAAGCTCTTCATCAGATCTTTGCGTGTCATCTCTATTCCCTCATTGAATGTGCCGCGGGTCAGCGGCGGATGTTTTCCAAGAGCTGGCTGCCCATGTTGGCGACGACGTAGCGTCCCGCCAGAGCAAGACCAACGCGCGTAAGCCGGCTCGACAATCCGCCGGCGAGCAAATAGCCGACCGCGAAGGCACCGGCGATCGCCACGTACGGGCGCGACTCCATGACGCCGTCGAGCGCGTCCCTTGCCTGGCTGGTGAGCTCGCCCACGGACTGCGCGAGCTGCTTTGCGTCATCGCGGAGACGGGCCGATGCTTCGAGAACCTGTCCGTTGTCGATGTTCATGGTGGTATTCCTCGGCGTCGTATTTTCTCAGCGCGAAACGATGCGGCCAACGACGTAGCCGACGAGGAGCGCGCCGCAAATGACGGCGACCGGCTTCTGACGGGCCATCGTCCGCAATTGCGTATCGAGCCCCGAGAGGCGCTCGCGGATCTCGTCCGCTTCGATGCCCAGCAGCTCGGCGGCGGGCTGTTCTTGAACGTGGCCGTTCTTCTTCTTACGGCTCGGCTCTTTCTGACTTTCCATGTGGTGATGTCCTGTAGACGACGGTGTTGTCGTGATTGACGATTCTGCAGCCCCAGCCGCGACGCAAGTCCCCTCCCCCCGAAGGTCGCTTGCGCCGCGGCGGGCGTCAGCTCAAATCCTATTTTGCGCGCCAGTCCCTCTGGCTCTCCCCCCGAATCACCAGCGGCGGCGATGCATGCCCGGACACTAAGCAGGACACGTGCCACTCACGCATGTTGGGCGAAATGGCGTTCTGACGCGGCGGGCGCGCCAAGCGTCGCGATCGCAAGCTGGGTCAGCGGCACCAGCGCGCCCCTCTTGAGGCAAAACGCTACAAAACACCGGGGTGCGGGCGCGTCGAAGAGAGATTCAGCGCAGCTGCAAATGGTGCTGATCGTTCCAGCGGACGATCGCCGGTCTTCCATGCTCCAAGCCCAGCACGCCGATGCTGGCGGTGCCGATCGCCAAGTGGTGGCCCCACTGCGGCTTCTCGCCCAACCAAACGGCCGTGAGAATACGTAAGAGGTGGCCGTGGGCGACCAACGCGACGGTCGCGTCGCCAGTGAGCTGTCCCAAGACCCGCGCGCAGCGCTCCCCGACTTGCGCGAGCGTCTCGCCACCATGCGTGCCGTGGGTGAAAAAATGCCACCCCGGATGGTCGCCGCGGATCTCGGCGGTGGTCCGGCCCTCGTCCGCGCCGTAGTCGACCTCGGCCAGGTCGTCGACGATCGTGTAAGGAGTGAGGCCGGCGAGCTCCGCGGTGCGGATGGCGCGCTGCAGCGGGCTCACCAAGGTTTGCGTGATGCGCTCGCCTGTCAGCGCTTTGCCCAAGGCGCGGGCTTGCGCTTCGCCAGCGGACGTGAGCGGTAGCTGCGTCCTCCCTGTGTGGCGCCCAGCCTCGCTCCACTCGGTCGCACCATGACGGATCAAAAGAATTCGCATGCTTCTGTCGTGCAACCGCGACCCTGGCCGCGCTGGCTACGCCTCGCCCTGGTTCTTTGCCTCTCGCTTGGCGCCCACGCCAGCCTCTTGTGGCTCGCGAGCGGTCACTTCACGCGTGAGCCGCCCAAGAAGAAGGTGACCGCGCCCATCAACCTGGTGCTGCGCGACCGGCCCACCGTCGAAACGCCGCGCATCGAGACACCCGCCCCGCCCACGCCACCGCCGGAGCCCGCTCCCGCGCCCGTCTCTCCCGAAGTCGTGACGCGGCCGCCTCAGAAAGGTCGCGACAAAGGTCCAGCTGGCATCCTCGACTTCCCCGAGCTCGCGCCCACGCGTGAGCCCACCATCGGCAAGACCAGTCCCAAGAGCGGCAACGAGCCCAGCGGCACGGGCGGCACCGGCGATGCGACCACGCGTCCAGGCACCGGCGGCAGCGACGTCGACCTCTTCAATGGCAAAGCCGTGAGCGGCACGGCCGGCACCTTCTCGAAGCCGAACGAGAGCGACGAGGGCCCGAACCTGCCGCAGCGCGGTGAGATGACCGCCGCCGAGCGCGCCGAAGACGCCTTGAACCGCATGAAGGTCGACCAGGCCGCCGAGCAGCACGTGAAGAAGCCGGCCGAGGCGCCACCCGAGCTGGTGATGGTGCAAGCCGAAGCCGATCGCACCTGGAATCCGCCGTCGGCCGCGGTCGCGGGCTCGCGCAAGAAGTGCAAGACCTGCGGCGAGCACGAGATCGGCCGCTTGTCCGCTATCGTCGACGTATCGAAGAGCGAGAGCGACGGCACGCTGTCGATCATCGTCGCGCAGCCCTCCGGCGACCCCGAGTTCGACAAAAGTGCCATCGAAGCGGTGCGCGCGGCTTTACCCCAGACGCCCAAGACTTATTCTTGGAGCCGTTGGCGCTTCAGCGCGGAAGTGTATCGCTGGAGCGCCAAGGACATGCTACTCGACCCAACATTCAAACCTCCGGGACGCAAGCTGCCAAGCTCTGGTCTCGGAGCGATGTCGATGACGACGAGTGTTCGGCTCGTAGGGTTCCGCTGAATCATCAATTGGGGGAATGGAATGAAGCTTCGTTATCTGGCTCTTGCTCTCGCGTTGCTCGCACCTACGTCTGCTTTTGCGTTCATCGAGCCGTATACCGCTTTCGACACGACCAGCTCGCAGGACTACGCGATGCGCTCACGCGGCTTGTCGCTCTCATCGCACACCGCCGAGATCAGCGGCCGCGCGCAGTGGATCATCCTCGATGACGCACCCAACATCTTCGCGCTGCGTCCGGGCTTCGCGTTCGGCGTCACCAGCAACCTCGAGCTCGGCGTCGAGGCCATCGTCCAGCTCGAGCCGGGCTCGGACGTCTTGTTCGTTCCC